>NZ_JAHUWF010000050.1:0-251 GCF_019219205.1 Pseudomonas sp. PDM27
ATGACTGGGGTGAAGTCGTAACAAGGTAGCCGTAGGGGAACCTGCGGCTGGATCACCTCCTTAATCGACGACTCAGCTGCTCCATAAGTTCCCACACGAATTGCTTGATTCATTGAAGAAGACGAAAGAAGCAGCCCGAAATTGGGTCTGTAGCTCAGTTGGTTAGAGCGCACCCCTGATAAGGGTGAGGTCGGCAGTTCGAATCTGCCCAGACCCACCAATTTTGTGTGGGAAACGCCTGTAGAAATACG
>NZ_JAHUWF010000051.1:0-242 GCF_019219205.1 Pseudomonas sp. PDM27
TCTGCGTTCGGCGCGGATCAACCTGTGGGAGCGAGCTTGCTCGCGATGGCGGTGGCTCAGGCGCCAAGGATGTTGACTGTGACGACCGCTTCGCGAGCAGGCTCGCTCCCACAATGATTTTCAGCGCTTGCAGAATCTGCGTTCGGCGCGGATCAACCTGTGGGAGCGAGCTTGCTCGCGATGGCGGTGGGTCAGACGCCAAGGATGTTGACTGTGGCGACCGCTTCGCGAGCAGGCTCGCT
>NZ_JAHUWF010000052.1:0-207 GCF_019219205.1 Pseudomonas sp. PDM27
ACCTGTAGGAGCTGCCGTGTAGTGGTCGAACATTTTTGGACCATGATGTAGGAGCATCGACTTAAGGACGCATCATGGGATATCGGGTTGTTACATCTGAGGAAAAAGCGGAAGCCATCCGCTTGGTAGTGGAGATGAATTACTCCATACCTAAAGCCTGTGAGGCCACCGGGGTGGGCCCTACGGCTCTGCGCCGCTGGGTTCTGC
>NZ_JAHUWF010000053.1:0-204 GCF_019219205.1 Pseudomonas sp. PDM27
TCGCGAGCAAGCTCGCTCCCACAGTGGATGTTGGTCGTGGGCTGGATTTGGTCGACGCCAAACAAATGTGGGAGCGAGCTTGCTCGCGAAGGCTGTGTGTCAGTCGACATCAATTCTGACTGTCCTGCCGCTATCGCGAGCAAGCTCGCTCCCACAGTGGATGTTGGTCGTGGGCTGGATTTGGTCGACGCCAAACAAATGTGG
>NZ_JAHUWF010000005.1:0-416570 GCF_019219205.1 Pseudomonas sp. PDM27
TGACTAGCAGTCTGACTCCACAAGCACCCACACGAATTGCTTGATTCAGTTGTTAAAGAGCGGTTGGTTAAGATCTTTCGTCTCAACCGAGGCGCGCATTCTACAGCAGCCTCATTTGCTGTCAAGTAGTATTTTTCAGAAGTTTTCAAGGAATCCTTAACAACTTCAACCACTTGCGCTTTCGATCTCTCGTCAGCGGGAGGCGAATTCTACAGCGTTACTCGCTGCTGTCAACACCTCTTTTTCAACTTCCTTTTGGCTTCGATGACCTGAAGCAACCTACTGCCGAAAACTGCGTAACTCTTTGTTTATCAAGGAGTTTTCCGTTTCGACTGCGCCGGAAGTGGGGCGAATTATAGACACCTGAGATCTGCCGTCAAGCACTGATTTTCACAAATCTGTCATATAGGTCAAAAAAGCCTCTAAAAACAAAAAGGCCGACCCAATGGGTCGGCCTTCTACGCCCTTCTACTTACAAGCTAGGGAACGCGAACTGCGAAGCTTCATGGCTCGCTCGCTGCGGCCAGCGCTGGGTGATGGCCTTGCGACGGGTGTAGAAACGCACACCATCCGGGCCGTAGGCGTGCAGGTCGCCGAACAGCGAACGCTTCCAGCCGCCGAAGCTGTGATACGCGACCGGCACCGGCAACGGTACGTTGACGCCGACCATGCCGACTTCGATCTCGTCGCAGAACAACCGCGCCGCTTCGCCGTCACGGGTGAAGATGCAGGTGCCATTGCCATACTCGTGATCGTTGATCAGCTGCATGGCTTCTTCCAGGCTGTTGACCCGAACAACGCACAACACCGGTCCGAAGATCTCTTCTTTATAGATACGCATCTCTGGCGTGACGTTGTCGAACAGGCAACCACCCAGGAAGAAGCCGTCTTCATGACCGGCCACGGTCAGGCCACGACCATCCACCACCAGCGTCGCGCCGGCGGCTACGCCGTCTTCTACATAACCGCTGACTTTGTCACGAGCCTGGCCAGTCACCAGTGGGCCCATGTCCAGACCGCAGGAAGTACCGGCACCGATTTTCAGCGCCTGGATTTGCGGAACCAGTTTGGCCACCAGAGCGTCTGCGACCTGGTCACCAACACACACGGCCACGGAGATCGCCATGCAGCGCTCACCGCAAGAACCATAAGCCGCGCCCATCAGTGCGCTGACAGCGTTGTCCAGGTCTGCATCCGGCATCAGCACGGCGTGGTTCTTCGCACCACCCAGGGCCTGAACGCGTTTGCCGCGCTTGGTGCCTTCGGAGTAGATGTATTCAGCAATCGGCGTCGAACCGACGAAGCTCAGTGCCTTGACTTCCGGCGCTTCGATCAATGCATCCACTGCAGTCTTGTCGCCGTGCACCACGCTCAGTACGCCTTTTGGCAAACCGGCTTCCAGCAGCAACTGGGCAATCAGCAACGTCGAGCTCGGGTCACGCTCGGACGGCTTGAGGATGAAGCAGTTGCCGCAGACGATCGCCAGCGGGTACATCCACAGCGGCACCATGGCCGGGAAGTTGAACGGCGTGATACCGGCGACAACGCCCAACGGCTGGAAGTCAGACCAGGCATCGATGTTCGGGCCGACGTTGCGGCTGTACTCGCCCTTGAGGATTTCCGGAGCCGCGCAAGCGAACTCGACGTTCTCGATGCCGCGCTTCAATTCACCGGCAGCATCTTCCAGGGTCTTGCCGTGCTCTTCGCTGATCAGTTGCGAGATGCGAGCCTCGTTCTGCTCCAGCAGTTGCTTGAAGCGGAACATCACCTGGGCACGCTTGGCCGGCGGCGTGTTGCGCCAGGCCGGGAATGCAGCCTTGGCCGCGTCGATGGCGCTCTGGATGGTTTCGCGGGTCGCCAGCGGCAACTTGTGAATAGCCTGACCGGTAGACGGGTTGAACACATCAACCGCGCGACCGTTCTCGGTCACCAGTTCGCCATTGATCAAATGCGGAATAACGCTCATGGAAGCTCCTGAAAAGTTGTCCACAGGCGCCCGTTCCCGGACGCCCGTTGTTTATAGGTATATAGAAGGAGAAATCAGTCGATCTTGCCCAGCACTTCGCCGACCGCGTCGAACAGGCGGTCCAGATCCTGCGGCTTGCTATTGAAGGTTGGGCCGAACTGCAGGGTGTCGCCGCCGAAGCGTACGTAGAACCCGGCTTTCCACAGCGCCATGCCGGCTTCGAACGGACGCACGATCGCATCGCCGTCACGTGGAGCGATCTGGATCGCACCGGCCAGGCCGAAGTTGCGGATGTCGATAATGTTCTTGGTGCCTTTGAGGCCGTGCAGCGCATTTTCGAAATGCGGTGCGACTTCGGCCACGCTCTGCACCAGGTTTTCCTTTTGCAGCAAGTCGAGTGCTGCCAGGCCCGCCGCGCAAGCCACCGGGTGTGCCGAATAGGTGTAGCCATGGGGGAACTCAACCGCGTACTCAGGCGTCGGCTGATTCATGAAGGTCTGGTAGATCTCGGAGCTGGCAATCACCGCGCCCATCGGGATCGCGCCGTTGGTGACTTGCTTGGCAATGCACATCAGGTCCGGGGTCACGCCGAAGGTGGTGGCGCCGAACATGGTGCCGGTACGGCCGAAACCGGTGATCACTTCGTCGAACACCAGCAGGATATTGTGCTGGTCGCAGATTTCACGCAGACGCTTGAGGTAACCCTGTGGTGGAACCAGTACGCCAGCGGAACCGGCCAACGGCTCGACGAATACCGCCGCGATGTTCGACGCATCGTGCAGTTCGATCAGTTTGAGCAGTTCGTCAGCCAGGGCGATGCCACCCTGCTCCGGCATGCCACGGGAGTAGGCGTTGCTTGCCAGCAGAGTGTGCGGCAGGTGGTCGACGTCCATCATCGCCTGACCGAACAGTTTGCGGTTGCCGTTCACGCCGCCGAGGCTGGTGCCGGCGATGTTCACACCGTGGTAGCCACGGGCACGGCCGATCATTTTGGTCTTGGTCGACTGACCTTTCAGACGCCAGTAGGCACGGACCATCTTCACCGCGGTGTCAGCGCACTCGGAGCCCGAGTCGGTGAAGAACACGTGGTTCAGGTTGCCCGGGGTCAGGTCGGTGATTTTCTCGGCCAGCTGGAACGACAGCGGATGACCGTACTGGAAGGCTGGCGAGTAATCGAGGGTGCCCAGTTGCTTGGCGACCGCTTCCTGGATTTCCTTGCGGGTGTGGCCGGCGCCACAGGTCCACAGGCCCGACAGCGAGTCATACACCTTGCGACCCTTGTCGTCGGTCAGCCAGCTGCCTTCGGCACCAACGATCAGGCGCGGGTCGCGCTGGAAGTTACGGTTGGCGGTGTAAGGCATCCAGTGAGCATCGAGCTTGAGCTGGCTGGCCAGCGAAGTCGGGGCGTTTTCAGGCAAGTTCATGGGCAAAACCTCGCAAGGCAATAAGCGGCGTAATGATTGAAAACCGTTGTTGCAGCTAAATTGCCACGGGGATAAAGTCGGTGAAATGCAACTCTTCTAATGTTCAGTCAGCCAATCACTAAACTTTTGAGTAACCCGCATGAGCACTCGCCGTCCCGATCCGCTGGCCCAGGTCAGCGACTTTGATATTCGCCTGCTGAGGATCTTTCGCAGCGTGGTGGAATGCGGCGGCTTCTCCGCGGCGGAAACCGTGCTGGGCATCGGTCGTTCGGCGATCAGCCAGCAGATGAGCGATCTGGAGCAACGCCTCGGCCTGCGCCTGTGCCAACGTGGACGCGCCGGTTTTTCCCTGACCGAAGAAGGCCGCGAGGTCTATCAATCGGCGCTGCAACTGTTAAGTGCGCTGGAAAGCTTCCGCACCGAGGTCAACGGCCTGCACCAGCACTTGCGTGGCGAATTGATCATCGGTCTGACGGACAACCTGGTCACCCTGCCCCACATGCGCATCACCCATGCCCTCGCGCAGTTGAAAGAGCGCGGCCCGGACGTGCAGATCCAGATCCGCATGATCGCGCCCAACGAGGTCGAACAAGGCGTACTCGACGGTCGCCTGCACGTCGGCGTGGTGCCGCAGGCCAGCGCGCTTTCCGGGCTGGAATATCAACCGCTGTATAGCGAACGCTCGCTGCTGTACTGCGCGGTCGGCCACCCGCTGTTTTATGTTGACGACAAACAACTGGACGACGAGCGCCTGAACAGTCAGGACGCCATCGCCCCCACCTTCCGCTTGCCGGCGGAGATCCAGGCTCACTACCAGGCGCTCAATTGCACCGCCAGCGCCTCGGACCGCGAAGGCATGGCCTTCCTGATCCTGACCGGACGCTATATCGGTTATCTGCCGGATCACTATGCCAGCCTCTGGGTTCAGCAAGGTCGTCTGCGCGCGCTGAAACCGAAAGCACGCTTTTATGACCTGAGCCTGGCGTCGGTCACACGCAAGGGCCGTCGCCCGCATCTGGTGCTGGAGAGTTTTCTCGAGAGCCTGGCCGCGACGCGTTGACCCCCTGTAGGAGCTGCCGAAGGCTGCGATCTTTTGATCCTGGTATTTAAAATCAAGATCAAAAGATCGCAGCCTTCGGCAGCTCCTACAGGGTTGTGGTGATTTCGGTTTTACGCTATCAACGCACTGGCTGCACCCACCTACCTGTTCGGAAGTGCCTATGACCTTTGAAGTCCCAGCCCACGGCGGAAAACCCGTCAGCCGCATTCGTCAGAAGAACGAAGAGACCATCATCAAAGCCGCCGAAGACGAGTTCGCCCGTCACGGGTACAAGGGCACGAGCATGAACACCATCGCCCAGAATGCCGGGCTGCCCAAGGCAAACCTGCATTACTACTTCACCAACAAGCTCGGTTTGTACGTGGCGGTGCTGAGCAACATCATCGAGTTGTGGGACAGCACCTTCAACACCCTCACCGCCGAGGATGATCCGACCGAGGCCTTGACCCGTTACATTCGCGCCAAAATGGAGTTCTCCCGCCGCCAGCCGCAAGCCTCGCGGATTTTCGCCATGGAAGTCATCAGTGGCGGTGAATGCCTGACCGAGTATTTCAACCAGGATTATCGCGCCTGGTTCCAGGGCCGTGCGGGCGTGTTCCAGGCCTGGATCGACGCCGGTAAAATGGACCCGGTCGACCCGGTGCACCTGATCTTCCTGTTGTGGGGCAGCACCCAGCATTACGCCGACTTCGCCACGCAGATCTGCCGCGTCACCGGGCGCACCCGGTTGACCAAACAGGATATGGAAGACGCCGGGGACAACCTGATCCGCATCATTCTCAAGGGCTGCGGCCTGCAACCTGCCATTTGAATACATATGCCTTTTACCCTCAGCGGTTTTTGCGAATACCGCGAAGAGATTCGCAAGAGCCGCTTCATTACCTTCGCCGCGCCAATCTCCAGCCCGGCCGAGGCCCAGGCGTTCATTGAACAGCACAGTGACTTGAATGCCTCGCACAACTGCTGGGCGTGGAAGCTCGGCGATCAATATCGCAGCACCGATGATGGCGAACCCGGTGGCACGGCAGGTCGGCCGATTCTGGCGGCGATAGAGGCACAGGATTGCGATCAGGTCGCGGTGCTGGTGATTCGTTGGTACGGCGGCATCCAACTGGGCACCGGTGGTCTCGCCCGGGCCTATGGCGGAGGTGCGAACAAATGCCTGCAAGCGGCGCCAAAGGTTGAGTTGATCAGCCGGGTGCCGTTGCGTTGCGCTTGCGGGTTTGCCGAGCTGGCGCTGGTCAAGCTGCGGGTGGCGGAGGCAGGTGGACTGGTTGTGGATGAAAGCTTCACCGCCAATGGGGTCGAGCTGCAGTTGGCCGTGGGCGATGCGCAGATCGATACCTTGCAGTCACAGCTGGCCGATTTGAGTCGTGGACGGATTCTTTTACAGCGCTGAAAAGAAGAGCAAAAGATCGCAGCCTTCGGCAGCTCCTACAGGGGATCGTACTGCGATCTTTTGGGGCACGCCGTTTTTCCACTTATTCCATATTTGCCCACATCTGCTGTGCACCCGGCTGTGGATAACCTGAGCACATACCGCTGTAACCCTTCTGTCATGCGGCTTTGCGGACTTTGCTCAATTTTCGTCCAATCTGCCATCAAGCGCATCAAATTCAAGCAAAAACAAACAGTTACGGCGATTTATCACCTTTAGAAGAAAGCCACCCAGTGCTTATGCCCATGCCTTGAGCTTGCGCACAAATACTGTGGAGCAATCTGTGGATAACCCGTTCATGGCCGCCTCGGCACCCTGCACGGTATGGCTTGTGGTCGATTGATCATTTTTTGAGCAAAAGCCCACGAGCAAAATCGGGGCTTGATTTGCACCATTGCCCCCAAGTGGTGCCGGGTTATGCGTGGCTCATTTGAATGCCGCGGACTCAACGCCTGGGCTCACAGGACCTGAATATTTTCCTGACCTGATGGCCAGAAAATTGCTTTATCCACAGGCACAAGTCCAACAGCACCGAGCCTGTCATGCCCAATCACGTTCCAATCCCGGATCCGGTTCCGCGCCTGCAACTGCGCAGAATCAGTAAACGCTACCCCGGTTGCCTGGCCAACGATGCCATTGACCTGACCATTGCCCCTGGCGAGATCCATGCCCTGCTTGGGGAAAACGGCGCGGGCAAAAGCACGCTGATGAAGATCATCTACGGCGTCACCCAGGCCGATTCCGGCGAGGTGATCTGGCAAGGTCAACGGGTGAGCCTGCGCAACCCGGCCCAGGCGCGAGGCCTGGGCATCGGTATGGTGTTCCAGCACTTCTCGCTGTTCGAAACCTTGAGCGTGGCACAGAACATCGCCCTGGCCATGGGCGCGGCGGCAGGCACACCCAGACAACTTGAGCCAAAGATTCGCGAGGTGTCCCGGCGCTATGGCATGGCGCTGGAACCGGAGCGACTTGTCCACAGCCTGTCGATTGGAGAACGGCAACGGGTGGAAATCATTCGCTGCCTGATGCAGGACATCCGCCTGTTGATTCTCGATGAACCGACTTCGGTGCTGACGCCGCAAGAGGCCGACGACTTGTTCGTCACCCTGCGCCGGCTCGCCGCCGAGGGCTGCAGCATTTTGTTCATCAGCCACAAGCTCGGGGAAGTCCGCGCGTTGTGCCAGAGCGCGACGGTACTGCGCGGCGGGCGCGTGACTGGTCATTGCGTGCCAGCCGACTGTACGGATCAGCAATTGGCGCGCCTGATGGTCGGTGAGGCGGCGCATCTGATCGCAAACTATCCGAAGGTGACCGGGGGTGATGCGTTCCTTGATGTACGCGGATTGTCCTGGCACAACCCGGACCCGTTCGGCTGCTCGCTCAAGGACATCAATCTTGAAGTGCGCAGCGGCGAAATCGTCGGCATCGCCGGGGTCGCGGGCAATGGCCAGGACGAGCTGCTCGCCCTGCTCAGCGGCGAACAACGCCTCAATCGCAACGAAGGCGCAACCCTGCGTTTTGGCCAGGAACCGGTTGCCCATTTACACCCTGACGCACGTCGCAGACTGGGCCTGAGCTTTGTCCCCGCCGAACGCCTGGGCCATGGCGCGGTGCCAGAGTTGAGCCTGGCAGACAACGCGCTATTGAGCGCTTTCCAGCAAGGACTGGTGAGCAAGGGTCTGATCCGGCGCAGCAGAGTCGAAGCGTTGGCCGAGGAAATCATCCGCCGTTTCGGGGTCAAGACACCCGATAGCCAGACCCCGGCCCGCAGCCTGTCCGGCGGCAACCTGCAGAAATTCATCCTCGGCCGGGAAATCCTCCAGCAACCCAGGCTGCTGATTGCCGCGCACCCGACCTGGGGTGTGGACGTCGGCGCGGCTGCCACCATTCACCGCGCCTTGATTGCCTTGCGTGATGCCGGCGCGGCGATCCTGGTGATTTCCGAAGACCTCGAGGAACTGTTCCAGATCAGCGACCGCCTCGGCGCCTTGTGCGGCGGTCGACTGTCGGCGCTCCACGCCACGGTCGATACGCGCCTGAGCGATGTCGGTGGCTGGATGGCCGGCCAGTTCGTTGCACCTCAATCACTCGCATCCGCCACGCGCTAACGGAGTGTCACATGCTGCTTTCTCTTGAACCCCGTGGCCAGCAATCGCGGCTGATGCTGTGGTGCTCGCCGTTGCTGGCGGCTGCGCTGACCCTGGGCTGTGGATCGTTGTTGTTCATCGCGCTCGGGCATGACCCGCTGTTGACCTTGCACAGGCTGCTGATCGCGCCGGTCAGCGACCTGTATGGCGTCTCTGAATTGTTGGTCAAAGCCCTGCCGATCCTGCTGTGCGCATTGGGCCTGGCCGTCGCCTACCAGGCGCGCATCTGGAACATCGGTGCCGAAGGTCAACTGCTGCTCGGTGCCTTGGCCGGCAGTGCGCTGGCGGTCAACATCATCGATATGCAAAGCCGCTGGGCGCTGGTGGCGATTCTGCTCACCGGCACCCTGGCCGGTGCAGCCTGGGCCGGCCTGACGGCCTGGTTGCGCACGCGCTTCAACGCCAATGAAATCCTGACCAGCATCATGCTCAACTACATCGCGCTGAACCTGTTGCTGTTCTGCGTTCACGGCCCGTTGAAGGATCCCGCCGGGTTCAACTTCCCCGAGTCAGCGATGTTCGGGGATGCCAGCCGCTTGCCGCTCTTGATGGAGGATGGACGGGTTCACGCCGGGGTGTATTTCGCCCTGCTCGCCTTGGTGGCGGTGTGGGTGCTGTTGCAGAAAAGCTTTGTCGGCTTCCAGATCAAGGTGCTCGGGCTGGACAAGCGGGCCGCCGGTTTCGTCGGCTTTCGCGAGAAGCGTCTGATCTGGCTCGCGCTATTGATCAGCGGCGGTCTGGCCGGCCTCGCCGGTGTGTGCGAAGTCACCGGGCCGATCGGTCAGTTGGTGCCGCAGGTCTCGCCGGGCTACGGCTATGCGGCGATCACCGTGGCGTTTCTCGGTCGCCTGAATCCGCTCGGCATCCTGTTTTCCAGCCTGTTGATGGCGCTGCTGTACATCGGCGGCGAAAGCGCACAAATGAGCCTGAACCTGCCACAAGCGATCACCCAATTGTTCCAGGGCATGATGCTGTTTTTCCTGCTGGCCAGTGACGTGCTGATTCTCTACCGGCCGCGCCTGAACCTGCGCTGGACCCGCCGTACCCGAGCCACCGCCGTACACGCAGGAGCGTTGTGATGGATATCGATCTGCTGAGCAATATTTTCTACGCCATGGTCCGCTGCGGTACGCCGTTGCTGTTGGTGGCGCTGGGGGAACTGATCTGCGAGAAAAGCGGCGTCCTCAATCTGGGCCAGGAAGGCATGATGCTGTTTGGCGCGGTGATCGGTTTCATCGTCGCGTTCAACACCGGGCACCTGTGGCTCGGCGTAGTGCTGGCGATGTTCGCCGGGATGCTGCTGTCATCGCTGTTTGCGCTGGTGGCGCTGGTGTTCAATGCCAATCAGGTGGCCACCGGTCTGGCCCTGACGATTTTCGGCGTGGGCCTGTCGACTTTTGTCGGTGCGGCCTGGGTCGGCAAACCACTGGCGGGCTTCGAACCCTTGGCGATTCCCTATCTGAGCGAGATCCCGCTGATCGGGCGGATGCTGTTTGCCCAGGACCTGTTGGTCTATCTGTCGTTCGCACTGTTTACGCTGGTGGCCTGGGTCCTTCTGAAAAGCCGAGTCGGGCTAATCATTCAAGCCGTCGGGGAAAGCCCCGCTGCCGCCAGTGCCATGGGCTTGCCGGTGTTGTCAGTGCGTACCCTGGCGGTGTTGTTTGGTGGCGCGATGGCCGGGTTGGCCGGGGCCTATCTGTCCCTGGCGTACACGCCGATGTGGGCGGAGAACATGAGCGCCGGGCGCGGCTGGATTGCCCTGGCGCTGGTGGTGTTTGCCAGTTGGCGGGTGTGGCGTCTGCTGCTCGGTGCGTACCTGTTCGGGCTCGCCAGCATCCTGCACCTGGTGGCGCAGGGATTGGGGCTGGCGATTCCGTCGAGCCTGCTGGCGATGCTGCCGTATGTCGCGACCATTGTTGTGTTGGTGCTGTTGTCACGGGATGCGCTGCGGACACGGTTGTATGCGCCGGTGTCGTTGGGGCAGCCGTGGCAGGCCGGGCATTAGGCTGTGCCTGGGCGGGCCTCTTCGCGAGCAGGCTCGCTCCCACATTTGACCGAGTTCACACCCATCCCATGTGGGAGCGGGCCTGCCCGCGAAGGGGCCCGAACAGGCAACACCTGAGCCACGCCCCACGCCAATTCAAACACCAGAAAAACCACCAGAATCGAACTCGCACCCTGGATCAGGGCATAAGCCTGCCAGGCCGAGAACAGGAATCTGGCCACGGCGTCATACCGCCCGAAAACCTGCTGCGGATCACGAATCCGCAGCACCGACCATACGCAGACGATCGAGCCCAACAGATTCGCCATCAACATGTGCACCGGTTCGAACGGTGGCAACTCACCCGGCAAATTCAACGCCTGGCTCAGCGCAGTCAAAACCCCATGCAACGCTGCAAAACTCCACGGCGTGACAAACGCCATCGTCACCAACAAGTCATACCAGGCACTGCCTTGCACCAACCGGCGATATTGCGCTGTAGTCCACATCGTCATTGCTCCATCAATTCAGGGAGCAACAAGGCTAAAGCCTGGAGTATGCTCCAGGGTCAAGCCCCTTCGAGACGTCATGATGCGCATCGGTGAATTAGCCCAGGCCAGCGCCGTCAGCCGCGACACGCTGCGCTTCTACGAGCAGCGCGGATTGATCGCGGCGCAACGCAGCGCCAACGGGTATCGCGACTATCCGCCAGACATGGTGCAACTGGTGCAGTACATCAAGACCGCTCAACGGCTGGGTTTTACCCTCGGCGAGATCGGCAACAGCGTCGCGGCAATCTGGCAGTCGCCCGACCCGGACAGCGCCGTCACGCAACTGCTGCAAGACAAACTCAAACTGATCGAAGCCCGCATGGCCGAACTCGGCGCGCTACGCGAAGAGTTGCAACAACGGCTCGGGCAACAGTGTCCATTGAATCCACGATCCTGAACTTTCAAGGAAGCCACTCATGTCCAAGGCAAAAACCGCACTCATCATCGGCGCCTCCCGGGGGCTTGGCCTCGGGCTGGTGAAAACCCTGCTGGCCGATGGCTGGCAAGTCACCGCCACCGTGCGCGATCCGCAAAAAGCCGAGGCCTTGCAGGCCCTGGGCAAGGTGCGGATCGAACAGCTCGACATGGACGATCAGCCAGCAGTGTCCGCCCTGAGCCAACAACTCAAGGGTGAGGTGTTTGACCTGTTGTTCGTCAATGCCGGGGTCAAGGGGCCGGATGTCCAGACACCCAACGGTGGCGCGACAATGGCCGACGTCGGTCAGCTGTTTTTCACCAACGCCGTGGCGCCGATCAACCTGGCCCAGCGTTTTGTCGAACAACTGCGCCCGGACACCGGCGTACTGGCGTTCATGAGTTCCGTGCTGGGCAGCGTGACCATGCCCGATGCACCGGAACTGGCGCTGTACAAAGCCAGCAAGGCGGCACTGAATTCCATGACCAACAGCTTCGTCACTCAGCTGGACGATACAACGCTCACTGTACTGTCGCTGCACCCGGGCTGGGTGAAGACCGACATGGGCGGTGAAGGTGCGGATATCGATGTCGAAACCAGCACCCGCGGCCTGGTTGATCAGGTGAATGCGTATGTCGGCAAGGGCGGGCATCACTTCATCAATTACCGGGGTGAGACCATTCCCTGGTAATCACTGCCAACACACTACCCTGTGGGAGCGGGCTTGCCCGCGATGACGGCGGCACAACCAACAACGATTTGACTGACACATCGCTATCGCGAGCAAGCTCGCTCCCACAGGGTTTGTTGTTGTCCTGTCGGGCCGGGCTTGCCCATAACGGCGTTTTGATCGAAACTGCCCACCTCGCCTCCCCGGCGAACCTGGATCAGCAGACAGGGCAACACTGAGCTGGCAACCCTGAACCCAACTTTCAGAGGAGCCGGCCAACATGCCTGCGACCCGTACCTGGTTAAAAAATCCCCTCGCCATTTTCACCTCCAACGGTCTCGATGCCCGTGGCGGCCTGGTGCTGCAAGACGGTTTGATCGTCGAAGTGCTCGGCGCAGGCCAGCAACCTTCCGCGCCGTGCAATGAAGTGTTCGATGCCCGCGAGCATGTGATCCTGCCGGGCCTGATCAACACCCATCACCACTTCTATCAAACCCTGACCCGCGCCTGGGCGCCGGTGGTCAATCAGCCGCTGTTCCCGTGGCTGAAAACCCTGTACCCGGTTTGGGCACGCCTGACCCCGGAAAAACTCGCCCTCGCCACCAAGGTCGCACTGGCCGAATTGCTGCTGTCCGGCTGCACCACCGCCGCCGACCATCACTACCTGTTTCCGGAAGGTCTGGAAAATGCCATCGACGTGCAAGTCGAGAGCGTTCGCGAACTGGGCATGCGCGCCATGCTCACCCGCGGCTCCATGAGCCTCGGCGAAAAGGACGGTGGCCTGCCGCCGCAACAGACCGTGCAGGAAGGCGAAGTGATCCTCGCCGACAGCCAGCGGCTGATCGCCGAATACCACGAGCGCGGTGACGGCGCGCAAATCCAGATCGCCCTGGCACCGTGCTCGCCGTTCTCGGTGACCCCGGAAATCATGTCGGCCAGTGCCGAACTGGCGAACCAACTCGACGTGCGCCTGCACACCCACCTGGCAGAAACCCTCGACGAAGAAGATTTCTGCCTGCAACGCTTCGGCCTGCGTACCGTGGACTATCTGGACAGCGTCGGCTGGCTCGGCCCGCGTACCTGGCTGGCCCATGGCATCCACTTCAACCCGGACGAGATCGCCCGCCTCGGCGCCGCCGGAACCGGTATCTGCCATTGCCCGAGTTCGAACATGCGCCTGGCATCGGGCATCTGCCCGAGCATCGAATTGACTGACGCCGGTGCCCTGCTGGGCCTGGGCGTGGACGGTTCGGCCTCCAACGATGCCTCGAACATGATGCTCGAAGCGCGCCAGGCCCTGTACATCCAGCGCCTGCGCTACGGCGCCGAGAAGATCACCCCGGAGCGCGTGCTCGGCTGGGCGACCAAAGGCTCGGCCAGTCTGTTGGGCCGTACCGATATCGGTGAACTGGCCGTTGGCAAGCAGGCCGACCTGGCGCTGTTCAAGCTGGATGAACTGCGCTTCTCCGGTAGCCATGATCCGGTCTCGGCCCTGCTGCTGTGCGGCGCCGATCGCGCGGATCGGGTGATGGTCGGCGGCAAGTGGCGGGTGATTGACGGGCGGGTCGAGGGGCTGGATCTGAAGGGCTTGATTGCCGATCACAGCCAGGCGGCGCGACAGTTGATTGCAGGGACCTGACACAACACCGATTAACACTGTGGGAGCGGGCTTGCTCGCGAAGGCGGAGTGTCAGTCACATGAGTATTGACTGGTACGACGCCTTCGCGAGCAAGCCCGCTCCCACATTGGTTTTGCGGTGCTTAGAGTCCAAGCAGCGACAACATGATAAACGTCGCAAACAACACGAAATGGGTCATACCTTCGATGGCGTTGGTTTCGCCGTCATTGAGATTGATCGCGCTGACGATCAGGGTGAGAAAAACCATCACGGTCTGCACCGGGGTCATGGCCATCTGGAATGGCTGGCCGGTATAGAGCGCCATTGCCTCCATCACCGGCACCGTCAGGATCACCGTCGACAGTGACGCGCCCATGGCGATGTTGACCACCGACTGCATGCGGTTGGCCAATGCCGCGCGCAACGCGGTCAAGATCTCCGGCGCCGCAGAGATCGCCGCCACCAGGATCGCCGTAATCACCGGCGGTGCCCCCGTCCCTTCCAGCCCCAGATCAAGGGTACTGGACATCACTTCGGCCAGTGCGCCAATCACCACCACCCCGAACACCAAGGTGCCGATACTCAGCACCAGATTGACCGGCTGCGGCTCCGCGCCGGGCTCCTTCCGGCGACGCTTGTCCGGGTAGCTGTAGCTGAAAAAATAACTGTGCGGCCCGACCTGCATGCGCAGGAACAAGGCATAGAGCACCACCATCGTGCCGATGGTAAAGGCCGAATAGAGCTTCCATCGCGCTTCGGGAATGAACTCCGGCACCACCATCGAGACCCCCATGGCGGTGAGAATCATCACGCTGTAACTGCGCGCCGAATCGTCGTTATAGGACTGTTCGCCATGCTTGAGCCCGCCCATCAACGCCGCGAGGCCCAGGATGCCATTGATGTCGAGCATCACCGCCGAGTAGATCGTATCGCGCACCAGCGTGGCCGAGGCTTCGTTGCTCATCATGATCGCCAGGATCACCACTTCCACCAGCACGGCGGCCAGGGTCAGGATCATCGTGCCGTAGGGATCACCGACCTTCTCCGCCAGCAATTCGGCCTGATGGGCAACGCGCATGGAGGCGGCGACGATGAAGGCGATCAGCACCAGCCCGCTGATCAATGCGATGGCCTGTCCGCTGTGCAGCATCCAGTGCTCCAGCGGATAGGCCACGCACGCGGCGATCAACGCCAACAGCAGGAAACCTTCTTGCTTGAGGGTGGTGAGCATGGCGAGCCTTTTTTGCCGAGTGGTGCCGATGAGCTACTGACTGCGGGGTGGCGTTAACGTTTCGTTTTACCTTAGCGCACCAGAGGGTGGCGTGAGGTTGGTCAGATGCACTGCGTTGGTTCTGGTGTTGAAAAAGATCGCAGCCTTCGGCAGCTCCTACAGGCTTCGCGTACCTCTGTAGGAGCTGCCAAAGGCTGCGATCTTTTGCTTTTGTTGTCCGGTTGGTCAGCCATTTGCATTGCCCCTGCCAACCACAGAACAAAATGGAGCTCCAATTCATGCACAACCGTCCGTTGAAGAAGCTGCTTTGCGCCGTTACCGCCGCCATCGGCCTGGGCGCCAGCCTGAGTGCCAGCGCCAACGACCCGCTGAAAGTCGGCTTCGTTTACATCGGCCCGATCGGCGACCACGGCTGGACGTATCAGCATGAACAGGGACGCAAGGAGCTCGTGGAAAAATTCGGCCCGCAGATCACCACCAACTACGTGGAGAACGTCGCCGAAGGGGCCGACGCCGAGCGGGTGATCCGCAACATGGCCAAGGACAAATACGACCTGATCTTCACCACGTCCTTCGGCTACATGAACCCGACCGTGAAAGTCGCCAAGCAGTTTCCCCAGGTGACCTTCGAGCACGCCACCGGCTACAAGCAGGACAAGAACCTCGGCACCTACCTGGCCCGCACCTATGAAGGTCGCTACGTCGGCGGCTTCCTCGCGGCGAAGATGACCAAGACCAGGAAGATCGGCTATGTGGCCTCGTTCCCGATCCCGGAGGTGATCCGCGACATCAACGCCATCCAGCTGGCCCTGAACAAGTACAACCCTGGCACTGAGATCAAGGTGGTGTGGGTCAACTCCTGGTTCGATCCGGGCAAGGAAGCGGATGCCGCCAACGCGCTGATCGACCAGGGCGTGGACGTAGTGTTCCAGCACACCGACAGCCCGGCGCCCATCCAGGCCGCTGAACGTCGCGGCGTGTATGCGGTGGGCTACGCTTCGGACATGGCGCACTTCGGGCCGAAGGCGGTGCTGACCTCCATCGTCAACGACTGGGGTCCACACTACATTCAGGCGGCCCAAAGCCTGATCGACCATGACTGGAAGTCCCAGGATTACTGGGGCGGCTTGAAAGAGGGCACGGTTGAGCTGCCGATCAGCGACCTGGTGCCGGCAGCGGTGAAAAGTGAAGCCGAACAGCTCATCGCCAATATCAAGAGCGGTACGCTGCAGCCGTTCACCGGGCCGATCAAGGATCAGGCCGGCGTCGAAAAAATCCCGGCGGGCGTGAGCGCGACCACGGCGGAACTGGCGTCGATGAATTACTACGTGGAAGGCATGAAGGCCGAAATACCGAAGTAACACTTCAACCACCACACAACCCCTGTGGGAGCGGGCTTGCTCGCGAATGCGGTGTGTCAGACAACGGAGATGTTGGATGTACCGGCCTTTTCGCGAGCAAGCCCGCTCCCACATTGGAAATTCAGCGTTTTCAAGGATTGCGCATGACCAGCCTCCCCATCATCGACATCGCCCCGCTCTACAACGACGACCAGAACGCCTGGCCAGCCGTGGCCGCACACATCGACCACGCCTGCCGCGAGTGGGGGTTCTTCTACATCAAGGGCCATCCCATCAGCGCCGCGCGCATCGACGCCCTGCTCGACCACGCCAAACGCTTCTTCGCCCAACCCACCGCCGAAAAACTCAAGATCGACATCACCCAGAGCCGTCACCATCGCGGCTACGGCGCCATCGCCACCGAACAGTTGGACCCGAGCAAACCCAGCGACCTCAAGGAAACCTTCGACATGGGCCTGCATCTGTCGACCGACCACCCTGATGTACTGGCGGAAAAACCCCTGCGTGGCCCCAATCGCCATCCGTCCCTGCCGGGTTGGGAAGCGCTGATGGAGCAACACTACGTCGACATGCAGGCCCTCGCACAAACGCTGTTGCGGGCAATGACCATTGCGCTGGGGATTGAGCGCGACTTCTTCGACACTCGCTTCCATGACCCTGTCAGCGTGTTGCGCCTGATCCATTACCCGCCGCGTCACACGGCCAGCTCCATCGAGCAGCAAGGCGCCGGCGCCCATACCGACTACGGCTGCATCACCCTGCTCTATCAGGACGCCGCCGGTGGCTTGCAGGTACGCAACGTCAAAGGCGAATGGATCGACGCGCCACCCATCGACGGTACGTTCGTGGTCAACCTCGGCGACATGATGGCGCGCTGGAGCAACGACCGTTACCTGTCGACGCCGCACCGGGTGATCAGCCCGCTCGGCGTGGATCGTTATTCGATGCCGTTCTTCGCCGAGCCGCACCCGGATACCTGCATCGAATGCCTGCCCGGTTGTCAGGATGCACTGCACCCGGCGAAATACCCGGCCACCACCTGCGCCGGGTTCCTGCTCTCGCGCTTCGCCGATACCTACGCCTATCGACGGGAACAGGCAGCGGTGTGATGAACCGCCTGGTCAGGTTTTACCAATTGTTGCGGCAACCCTCTGTAGAATGGCGACCATTGCACCTGATGAGAAAAGAATCATGTATGACTGGCTGAACGCCCTGCCCAAGGCAGAATTGCACCTGCACCTGGAAGGCTCGCTGGAGCCCGAGCTGTTGTTCGCCCTGGCCGAACGCAACAAGATTGCCTTGCCATGGAGCGACGTCGAAACCTTGCGCAAGGCGTATGCCTTCAACAACCTGCAGGAGTTCCTCGACCTGTATTACCGGGGTGCCGATGTGCTGCGCACCTCCCAGGACTTCTATGACCTGACCTGGGCATACCTGCTGCGCTGCAAAGAACAGAACGTGATTCACACCGAACCGTTCTTCGACCCGCAGACCCACACCGACCGTGGCATCCCGTTCGAAGTGGTGCTCAACGGCATCGCCGCCGCGCTGAAGGATGGCGAGCAGCAACTGGGTATCACCAGCGGTTTGATCCTGAGCTTCCTGCGCCATCTGAGCGAAGACGAAGCGCAGAAAACCCTCGATCAGGCGCTGCCGTTCCGTGATGCGTTCGTCGCCGTGGGCCTGGACAGCTCCGAGATGGGCCACCCGCCGAGCAAGTTCCAGCGCGTGTTCGACCGTGCCCGTCACGAAGGCTTCCTGACCGTCGCCCACGCCGGTGAAGAAGGCCCGCCCGAGTACATCTGGGAAGCCATCGACCTGCTGAAAATCCAGCGCATCGACCATGGCGTGCGCGCCATCGAAGACGAACGCCTGATGCAGCGGATCATTGACGAGCAGATCCCGCTGACCGTGTGCCCTCTGTCGAACACCAAACTGTGCGTGTTCGATCACATGTCGCAGCACAACATTCTCGACATGCTGGAACGCGGTGTGAAAGTGACCGTGAACTCCGATGACCCGGCGTACTTTGGCGGTTATGTCACGGAGAACTTCCATGCCCTGCACACCCACCTGGGCATGACCCAGGACCAGGCCAAACGCCTGGCGCAGAACAGCCTCGATGCGCGGTTGGTGAAACCCTGAGCAACACCGCAACTCCAACTGCAGGAGCTGGCTTGCCAGCGCCTACAGTGCCATTTCCAGCTCGGTTTCCAGGGCAAAGCGATGAATTTCCCGTTGCCCTGACGCCGTCACCTGCAAGGCTCGGGAATCGTTGGGCAAGCTCAGCCACCCCGACTGCATGAACAGCTGCAACAAGGCCGCACCCAGCGAGCCGCCCATGTGCGGGCGTCTTTCGCTCCAGTCAGGGCACGCGCAGGCAACCCTGCCGTTGTGATGAGCCAGCGCCTGGATGAACACTCCCCGTGCCGCCAACTCCGTCGCGCCCTTGAGCGTGACCGTGACCCGCTGATCCGAATGTTCGATCCAGCCCGCTTCCAGCAATCGCTGATACAGGTCGGCGGACAGGGTCCCCCCCAAGTGATCGTCGCACAGCCGGGCACTCAGCAATGACGAGCGCACTGCCCGGGGTTTGACGAGTGGCGCATTGCGCTTGAACACGTCCGGAATATCCTGGGGCGCGCTGGCGAAGGTCGCGCTGGCCAGCGCTTCGATTGCCGCCCCGACCTCGGGGGCAGCCAGGCGGAAGAAACGTTTGCGGCCGCGGCTTTCAACCCTTAACAGACCTCCAGCGGACAAACGCCCCAGGTGTGCACTGGCCGAAGACGGTGACAGGCCCGCCAGCAAAGCCAACTCTTCGGTTGCTCGCGCCGAACCATCCATCAAGGCCCACATCATTGCGCTGCGCTTTGGGTCAGCCAGCAATGTGGCGATCTGGCTGATGCAAGGTGCATGTTCCATGTATTCACTCCCTGTTGAATCGTTTCGTCTTCTGACCAGATACATCTTGACCAGTAATGTGTCGTCGGCCAATCCGTGGAAACGGCCATGAGTCCGGCAACGCCTTGCTCACCCATTAGCGCTGCCTGGCCGATGCCGCGAAGTCCAGAAGGATGACCGTGCTGCCGGGCCGACTCGAACGTGGACCCGCCATTGGGGGATCGACGCTACTTAGATGATGAGGACGCTAGTATATGCGGGTTGGTCGGCGGATCCTGTCCTCCGCCCGCTATAGGTGGTGATAGTTCCTGAGGGAAATTTCTCTTTTTTCGTACGACTAATGATCGATATCCGAAAAGCCCGGAAATTGACTGCTCAACAGGGTGCATCGGCTGACAAGCATTTCGCGCAGCAGGTTCACCGGCTTACTCAATTGAGCGCGATGGGCGCACAACAGATTCAACGGTGCACGCTCGCAGATCAGTTCCGGCATCAGCACCTTCAAGCGGCCGGCCAGTACATCGGCGGCGACATCGAACCAGGATTTGTAGGCGATCCCGGCACCGGCCACGGCCCAAAGGCGAACGACATCGGCATCGTCACTGAAGCGATCGCCGCTGACGGTCAGGCTGACTTCGCGTTTGCCGTCGTGAAAACTCCAGTGATCGTGGACCCTGCTGCCGAGCATGTACAACAGGCAATTGTGCTGTGCCAGTTGCTCCAGATGCCGCGGTTCGCCGTGGCGAGCCAGATAGTCGGGAGCGGCGCACAACACCCGGCGGTTCTGCGGGGCGATGGGCAGCGCCACCAGGCTGGAGTCCTCCGGTTCACCGTAGCGCAGGGCAACGTCTACCGGCTGGCGGAACAGGTCGGCGATGCGGTCCCCCAGCAGCAGGCGCACGGTCAGTTTCGGATGCTCGCGCTGAAACTGGTCAAGCCAGGGCAACAGCAGGTTGCGGCCAAAGTCCGACGGCGCCGACAGTTGCAGAACCCCGCTGACCTGGTCCTGACCGCTGGCCAGTAATCGCCGGCCCTCGTCGAGATTGCTCAAGGCCGCGCGGGCGTATTCGAGAAAGCCCTCGCCCTCGGCGGTCAGGCGCAAGCTGCGGGTCGAACGGGCCAATAGACGGGCGCCCAGTTGCTGTTCAATGCGCTTGAGCGCTGCACTGGCCACCGCCGCCGACATGTCCATGCCCCGCGCGGCGGCGGACAGACTACCCAGGTCCGCCGCCCGGACAAACAACTGCAAGTCATCGAAACGCAGCATCAAGAGCACCGATTATCAAAAAAACATTGAAAGAGACTGCTCTTTTAGCCGGTTTTATCTTCAGGAGAAATAGCCAATCATCTCTCCATCGAATCGCTTCTTTATTAGTGTTCAGGAGTCCCCATGAAAGCCATTGCCTACTACGCCTCGTTACCGATCAGTGATGACAAAGCCCTGCAAGACATCGAGCTGCCGGAGCCGGTTGCCGGCCCTCGCGACTTGCTGGTGGAAGTCAAAGCCATCTCGGTCAACCCGGTGGACACCAAGGTGCGCCAGAACGTCCAGCCGGAAGGCGGTGCGGCCAAGGTACTGGGCTGGGACGTGGCTGGCGTGGTCAAGGCCGTGGGCACTGAGGTGACGCTGTTCTCGGTCGGCGACAAGGTGTTTTACGCTGGCTCCATCGCCCGTGCGGGCGGTAACAGCGAGTTGCATGTGGTGGACGAACGCATCGTCGGCCACATGCCCAAGACCCTGGGTTTCGCCGAGGCCGCCGCCCTGCCGCTCACCGCGATCACGGCGTGGGAACTGTTGTTCGAACGCCTGCAAGTGCGCGAAGACAAAACCGACGAAGGCCAGAGCCTGTTGATCGTCGGCGCGGCAGGTGGCGTGGGCTCGATTCTCACGCAGCTGGCTCACAAGCTGACGGCCCTGAAAGTCATCGGTACCGCTTCGCGTGCGCAAACCCAAAGCTGGGTGAAAGAGCTGGGTGCCGATCTGGTGATCGACCATGGCCAGCCACTGAGCGAAGCACTCAAGAAGGCCGGTGTGGATCAGGTCACCCACGTCGCCAGCCTGACCCAGACCGACCAGCACTTGGACCAACTGGTCGAGGCATTGGCGCCCCAAGGCAAGCTGGCACTGATTGATGACCCCAAGTCGCTGGACGTGACCAAGCTCAAGCGCAAGAGCCTGTCACTGCACTGGGAGTTCATGTACACCCGCTCACTGTTTGAAACCGCGGACATGATCGAGCAGCACAACCTGCTCAATCGCGTCGCCTGGCTGATCGATGCCGGGACACTGAAAACCACGGTGGGCGAACACTTCGGCACGATCAATGCGGCCAATTTACGCCGTGCCCATGCCCTGCTGGAAAGCGGCAAGGCCAAGGGCAAGATTGTGCTGGAAGGGTTTTGAAGCGCTGGAAAAAACCTTTCCGACTTCATCGTTTCTGCGTTTTTTCGTCTGCGACCGGAACGTCCCGGTCGCAGACAAACGCTGTGGACGCCCTCGAAAAGTCGTGTTTTTTTTAGTTACAAACCGTCAGTCCGACAGTTGATCCTTGTCACAATGATGCTCGTATTCAGGACTACAATCGAATCTCCTGCGAGGCAGTCTTTTGCGTAACGTCTTTTACGAGAGGTGATCCGCTGTGAAGATCCTGATAAAAGAATTGGCAAAATCCCAGTGGCAAGTCCGCTTGGACCAGCATGCGGTGACGTTCCGCAGCGAAGCAGAAGCTCGCGCTTTCACGCGTACCCTCGAAGCCCGCATCCAGGCTCCTCACCAGATTCCCATCCTCCACCCGCAGCGTGCTGCCGGCTGATTCCGGCCTCAAGCCTGGGCTTGCGCCAGCGCCCGGGCATTTTGCAAACGCCGGGTGAGCACCGCAGCGCTCACCACCAGAATTCCGCACAGGCTGATGACCATGGCCATCGGCACGGCGCTGCCATCGTGCAAAATGCCCACCAGCGCGGAGGCGCCGGCCGCCACACTGAACTGCAGGCAACCGAGCAGCGCCGACGCGCTGCCGGCCCGTGCGCCCTGCCCGTTCATCGCGCAGGCGGCGGCGTTGGGGCTGATGCAACCGAGACTGGAAATACAGATGAACAATGGAATCAGCAGCGGCCACAGGTGGGCCGGATGCAGAGCGCTGACAGCGAGCAGGGTCAGACCGGCCGCGAGATAAACCCACACCGCGCGCGCCAGCAAGAACGTCGGGCCACGTTTGGCCAGCAGCCGCGCGTTGACCTGCGCCACCAGAATGAAGCCCGCCGCATTGGTGCCGAACAACCAGCCGAAATGCTCGGCCGGAACGCCGTAGAGCTTGATGATGATGAAGGGTGAACCGGCGATGTAGGCAAACATCCCGGCGATGGCGATGCCCCCGGTCAAGGCGTGGCCAAGAAATATCGGGTCGGCCAGCAACCGACCGTACTGACGCAGCGCACCCGACAACGGTTGGCGCGGTATGTGGGCCGGCAAGCTTTCCGGCAATCCCGTGGCCACCGCCAGCCCCGCCAACGCACTGAACCCGGTCAAGGCCAGGAAAATCGACTGCCAGCCTGTGGTGTTGACCAGCAACCCACCCAGCAAGGGCGCGAGGATAGGCGCGAGCCCCATCACCAGCATCAACTGTGAAAAGACTTTCGCCGAGCCCACCGCATCGCATTTGTCGCTGACCACCGCCCGGGAAATCACCATGCCCGCGCAGCCACCCAATGCCTGGACGAAACGTGCACCGATCAGCCACTCCAGATTCGGCGCATAGGCGCACGCCACCGAGGCAGCGGTGAACAGGCCGACACCGGTGAGCAACGGAATGCGTCGCCCGAAACGATCCGCCACCGGGCCATAGGCCAACTGACCGATGGACAAGCCGAGGAAGTAGGCCGCCAACGTCATCTGGACGTGATTTTCGTCAGTCCCGAAAGCCAGCGCCATGGCCGGGAAGGCCGGCAGGTAGAAATCGATCGCCAGCGGACCGAAGGCGCTCAAGGCGCCGAGAATCAGAATGGTACGGAAGTTCATCAGGCATCCAGTGAGGCAGGGGTCGGCAGCCCGACAGTCTAGCCGCGCATGGACGCCTTGAACATTCCGGTAGCTCGCTAACTATCAAAATCAGGCCAGTTTGATGCCATAACCCTCTTCGCTGATCGCCTCGATCACTTGCTGGGCAGTCAGCGCACTTTCGACACCGACTTCTTTAGCCGCCAGATCGACCCGCACACTGGCTGCCGGGTCCTTGGCCTGCACGGCCTGAGTGATGGCCTTGACGCAGTGGCCACAAGACATGCCTTCAACGTTGAACACTTGCATGGGATGACTCCTTTTCCGAGGGTTGAGTCCAGTTTCGAGCTTGCCACCATGGCAAGGTCAAGTTCTGAAGTTAGCTGCCGGGCTGGCAATCGGCGCTACGCTCGGCCAAGCTGCGTCCATCAATGACTCGAACTCAGGAGATTCAGCCATGCGCTGGTCAGTTTTCAGCCTGTTTGGCTTTCTCAGCCTTTTCGCCGCCGTGCCTTCGGTCAATGCTGCCGGTCAGGATTATGGCGTGCTGATCATTTCCCGCGAGCGCCTGGAAGTCGCGACCAGCTGCGAGATCGGTGTGTATATCCAGGATCAATTGGCAGCACGGCTGTTTCAGGAGCAGAGCACCTCGTTCAACCTGCCGCCCGGCATCGTCTCGCTGCGCCTCAAGTTACTCCCGGGGCAGATGCCGGGTTGCAATCCGGGCATGCTCGCGCCGGGGTCGCAGGACATCCAGCTCAAGGCCGGCGATGTCCTCAAGTACCGGATCGCGATGACGCAGGAAGGGATGTACCTCAAGCGCGCCGGTCTCGGCTACTGACGCGCAACCCTTGTGGGAGCGGGCTTGCTCGCGAAAGCGGTGTGTCATGCAACATTGATGTCGACTGACACGACGCCTTCGCGAGCAAGCCCGCTCCCACATTCAATCAGTGGCACGTCTAAGATTGGCACTTGACCTTGCCAGCATGGCAAGGTTGATCCTGTGGTCATCTACTACAGGGAGTGCGACCGATGTCCGAATCCACCACGTTCGACCTGCCGATTGCCGGCATGACCTGCGCCAGTTGCGCCGGGCGTGTCGAGCGCGCCTTGAGCAAAGTCATTGGCGCCAGTGCCGTCAGCGTCAACCTCGCCACTGAACAGGCTCGGGTCCAGGCACCCAGCGACAGCCTGCCGGCCCTGATGGATGCCGTGGCCAAGGCCGGCTACAGCGTGCCGCAGCAAAGCCTGGAGCTGAGCATCGACGGCATGACCTGCGCGTCCTGCGTTGGTCGGGTCGAGCGGGCGCTGGGCAAGGTGGCCGGCGTGAAAAGCGTCAGCGTCAACCTGGCCAATGAACGCGCCCACCTTGAACTGCTCGGCCAGGTCGATCCGCAAACCCTGATCGCGGCCGTGACCAAGGCCGGTTACGCCGCCAGCGTATGGGAAGCCGAACACCCGCCGGCCGACAATCAGCAACAGCGCCTGCATCGCGAACGCCTGGCCTTGATCATGGCCATCGCCCTCGCCTTGCCGCTGGTCTTGCCGATGCTGCTGCAACCGTTCGGCGTGCACTGGATGCTCCCGGCCTGGGCGCAATTCGCCTTGGCCACGCCGGTGCAATTCATTTTCGGTGCACGGTTTTACATCGCTGCCTGGAAAGCCGTACGCGCCGGGGCCGGCAACATGGATTTGCTGGTGGCCCTGGGCACCAGCGCCGGTTATGGCTTGAGTGTGTATGAATGGGCCACCGCCACCGGGCGCATGCCGCACCTGTATTTCGAAGCCTCGGCGGTGGTGATTGCCCTGGTATTGCTGGGCAAGTACCTGGAAAGCCGCGCCAAGCGCCAGACCGCCAGCGCCATCCGCGCCCTCGAGGCCTTGCGCCCGGAACGGGCGATTCAGGTGCTCGATGGCCGCGAGCAGGAAGTCGCCATCAGCGCCCTGCGCCTCAATGACCTGGTGATGGTCAAACCCGGAGAGCGCTTCCCGGTCGATGGCGAAGTGATAGAAGGCCAGAGCCACGCCGACGAAGCCCTGATCAGTGGCGAGAGCCTGCCGGTGCCCAAACAGCCCGGCGACAAAGTCACTGGCGGCGCGATCAACGGTGAAGGCCGGTTGCTGGTGCGTACCCAGGCCCTCGGTGCGGAAACCGTACTGGCCCGGATCATCCGCCTGGTGGAAGACGCCCAGGCCGCAAAGGCGCCGATCCAGAAACTGGTGGATAAAGTCAGCCAGGTATTCGTACCCACCGTGCTGGTGATTGCCTTGGCGACTTTGATCGGGTGGCTGCTGTATGGCGCGCCGATGGAAACCGCGCTGATCAACGCCGTGGCGGTGCTGGTGATCGCCTGCCCTTGCGCACTGGGCCTGGCGACGCCGACGGCGATCATGGCCGGCACCGGTGTGGCGGCACGCTACGGGATTCTGATCAAGGACGCCGAAGCCCTGGAGCGTGCCCATGAGGTCTGCGCGGTGGTATTCGACAAGACCGGCACCCTGACCTCAGGCGCCCCGCGCATTGCTCATCTGAGTGCCATCGACGGCAATGAAGCGAGCCTGCTGCAACGGGCCGGCGCCCTGCAACGCGGCAGTGAGCATCCGCTGGCCAAGGCTGTTCTGGATGCCTGCGCCGAACGCCGCTTGAAGGTGGCCGACGTCAGCGACAGCCAGTCCCTGACCGGCCGCGGCATTGCCGGCACACTGGAGGGGCGTCGCCTGGCCCTGGGCAACCGTCGCCTGCTGGAGGACAGCGGCTTGAGCGCCGGACTGTTGGCTGACTCGGCGATCGCGTGGGAACAAGAAGGCCGGACCTTGTCCTGGCTGATCGAACAATCCCCCGATCCCCAGGTGCTGGGCCTGTTCGCCTTCGGTGACACCCTCAAGCCAGGCGCGCTGCAAGCGGTGCAGCAACTGAGCGCACGGAACATCAGCAGCCACCTGCTGACGGGCGATAATCGCGGTAGTGCCAAGGTGGTGGCCGAGGCGCTGGGCATCCAGGACGTGCATGCCGAAGTGCTGCCGGCGGACAAAGCCGCGACGGTCGCCGCACTGAAAGAAACCGGCGTGGTGGCGATGGTCGGCGACGGCATCAATGACGCCCCGGCACTGGCCGCCGCCGACATCGGCATCGCCATGGGTGGCGGCACCGACGTCGCCATGCACGCGGCCGGCATCACCCTGATGCGTGGCGATCCGCGGCTGGTACCGGCCGCATTGGAGATCAGTCGCAAGACCTACGCCAAGATTAGGCAGAACCTGTTCTGGGCCTTTGTCTACAACCTGATCGGCATTCCGCTGGCGGTGTTTGGCTTCCTCAATCCAGTGCTGGCCGGTGCAGCCATGGCGTTGTCGAGCGTCAGCGTGGTGAGCAATGCGCTACTGTTGAAAACCTGGAAACCCAAGGATCTGGAGGACAACCGATGAACATCGGCCAAGCGGCCCGCCACAGCGGCCTGAGCGCAAAGATGATCCGTTATTACGAATCCATCGGCCTGCTCAAGGCGGCCCATCGCACCGACAGCGGTTATCGGGTGTATGGCGATGACGACCTGCACACGCTGGCGTTCATCAAGCGCTCGCGGGACCTGGGGTTTTCCCTGGAGGAAGTCGGCAAGTTGCTGACCCTCTGGCAAGACCGCCAGCGCGCCAGCGCCGATGTGAAGGCTTTGGCCCGTCAGCATATCGATGAGCTGAACCGGAAGATCCGTGAACTGGGGCAGTTGCGCGATACGTTGCAGGATCTGGTTGAGCACTGCCATGGCGATCATCGGCCGGACTGCCCGATTCTCAAGAACCTGGAATCCGGCTGCTGCACTCCCACCCTGTAGGAGCTGCCGAAGGCTGCGATCTTTTGATCTTGTTTTTTTAGAAGCAAGATCAAGAGATCGCAGCCTGCGGCAGCTCCTACAGAGGGCATAAAAAACCCGGCCGAAGCCGGGTTTTTCTTTAGCCGATCACTGCATCCACGGTGGAGGCGGTTCTTCGGTCTTGCCCGGCGGTGCATCGTCCGCCGCGCGTGCCGCTTGCTTGCGCTCTTCATCCAGGCGCGCAGCCTCGATTTCGCGCATGATGCCGCCCACGTCGGCCAGATCTTCCGATTCGGCGAACTCGCCGGTCAGGACGCTGGCCGGGTGCAAGGTGCCGGCCTCGTACAAGGCCCACATTTCCTTGGCGTACTTGGTCTTCTTCAATTCCGGCGCAAACCGCCCGAAGTAGGAGGCCATGTTGCCCACGTCGCGCTCCAGCATGCTGAACGCGTGGTTGTTGCCCGCCGCATCCACCGCTTGAGGCAGGTCGATGATCACCGGGCCGGTCGGCGTCAGCAGCACGTTGAACTCGGACAGGTCGCCGTGCACCAGACCGGTACACAGCATCAGCACGATCTGCGAAATCAGGAACGCGTGATATTCCCGTGCCTGGTCCGGTTCCAGCACCACATCGTTCAGGCGCGGCGCGGCATCACCGTACTCGTCGGCCACCAGCTCCATGAGCAGCACGCCTTCAAGGAAGTCGAACGGCTTGGGCACCCGCACACCGGCATTGGCCAGACGGAACAGTGCCGCCACTTCAGCGTTCTGCCAGGCGTCTTCGGTTTCCTTGCGGCCAAACTTGGAGCCCTTGGCCATCGCCCGGGCCTGACGGCTGTTGCGCACCTTGCGGCCTTCCTGATACTCGGCCGCCTGACGGAAACTGCGTTTATTCGCCTCCTTGTAGACTTTCGCGCAACGTAACTGGTTACCGCAGCGCACCACGTAAACAGCTGCTTCTTTACCACTCATGAGTGGGCGCAGCACCTCGTCGACCAGACCGTCCTCGATCAGGGGTTCAATGCGTTTTGGAGTCTTCATCAGCTTTTATTGTGGGTCCTTTATTACCAAACACGCGAAAGTCATTCGTTATACGGCAATCCACTCACGGGGGGGAGGGGTTGCCGACTTATGAACATTGAACAAGCACACAATGTGCCGATTTCAACGGGTAAAACCGACGACCGCCACAGGTCGCTCCGGATCATAGCCGAGCCTGCGTCACTTGTTGTGCAAGGACATTGAGGGCAATTGCGACAGAAGCTGACACCACTTCTGAATCCTTCCGTAGGATTTTTCCCAACAGGCCTCAATTTCCTCCGACAACAGCCGAAGTCCTTAGTGACAAAGTGATTTGTCCGACAATCGCTGCCACAACAAAAGCGATGCCGCACTCAAGGACCCGGGTTGACCAAGAACGATTACGGCTGCCAATAAACCGCGAGTCATCTGCACTGCGTGGGCCTACAAGAAAATCTGGAGCGCGGATGAACATCAAACAGAAGTTGACCTGGGCGTTTGCAATCATCGCCTGCCTGCCCGTGGTGCTGGTCGCCACCCTCGTTGTGCTGAACCTGCGCAGTGATGCCAGAGACGAATTTATCGACGGCAGTGCCCGAGAGATTCGTCAGGTCAGCAACGCCATGCAATTGTTCTTTGACGGCATCAGCCAGAACGTCGATTACCTGGCCAAGCAGCCGCTGATCCGAAACTCCGACGACAGCCTCAAGACTTACATGGCTGCCAACGCCGAGAGCGTTCCCCAGGGCGAGATGGACAAGAAAGTCTTCACCCTGCTCCAGGACCTGGGCAACAGCCACCCGTCCTACGCCTATGCCATCCTCGGCACGGCTGCGGGCGGCTACGTGTCGTGGCCGGATGATCCGAAGCTGAACAACTACGACCCGCGCCAGCGTCCCTGGTACAAGGCCGCCCAAGCCAAACCGGGCAAGCCGTTCCGCACCGAGGCCTACTACTGGGCCCAGGACGACGCGACCTACGTCAGCACCGTGCGCACCATCGACAACAAGCTGGGCACCAACGGCGGCGTGGTCAGCATCGACGTGACGCTCAAGCAGCTCACCGAAATCGTCAAACAGATCAAGCTCGGTGAAACCGGCTACCTGATGCTGCTGGAAAACACCGGCACGGTCCTGGTGGATCCGAAACAACCGGAACACAACTTCAAACCGCTGAACAGCCTGGGCGAGGGCTACGCGCAACTGGCCAAGGCCGGCAAGGGCCTGGTGGAAGTGGAGTTGAACGGCGAGCGCTACATGGCCAACGTCTGGCCGTCGGAGCAACTGGGCTGGACCTTCATCGGCCTGATCAAACAGAACGACGTGATGAGCTCCGCGACCCAGTTGACCTGGTTGATCGCCATCATCGCCGCCGTCCTGGCCGTCATCTTCGCCATCGTCGGCGCCAGTTTTGCCAGCCTCATCGTGCGTCCGATCCGCAGTGTGGCCAGCGGTCTGGAAGGCATCGCCCAGGGCGAAGGCGACCTGACCCAGAACCTGCAAATCCGTGGCAACGACGAAACCGCGCAACTGGCCAACTGGTTCAACCAGTTCCTGACCGCGATTCGCAACCTGATCCAGAACATCGGCGGCGCAGCGGGCAAGATCCTCGCCACGTCCAAGAGTTCGACCCAGGTCTCCAGCGACATGGCCGAAGCCGCCGGACGCCAGCGTGAAGCGGTGGACATGGTGTCCACGGCGTTCCACGAAATGGTCGCCACCGCCAACGAAGTCGCGCGCTCTTGCAGCCAGGCGGCGGAATCCGCCGACAGTGGCCAGCGCCAGGCGCGCGAAGGTCAGCAACAGATCGATGCAGCGGTGAACAGCGTGGATCGCCTGAGCCAGGAAATCGAACAGTCGGCCCAGTCGATGCAACAACTGGAGCGCGACAGCAACGACATTCAGTCGATCCTGGGGACCATCCGTTCGATCGCCGAACAGACCAACCTGTTGGCCCTGAACGCCGCGATCGAAGCGGCACGGGCCGGTGAACAGGGACGCGGCTTTGCCGTGGTGGCCGACGAAGTGCGGGCCCTGGCCAAGCGCACGGCCGACTCCACGGCGGAAATCGACGGGCTGCTGGGCAACCTGGCCAAACGCACCAGCCAGGTGACCCAACAGATGCACGCCAGCCTGGAAGTGTCCCAGCAATCGGTGACGCGCATCGGTGAGGCGCGCAACAGCTTCGGGCAGATTCGCGAGTCGGTGGACGTGATCCGCGACATGAACACCCAGATCGCCACGGCGGCGGAACAACAGCATCAAGTGGCCGAAGACATCAACCGGCACATCAGCCAGATCCATGGCGATGCGCAACTGGTGGCGGAACTGGCCAACTCGGCACGCCTGGACTCCCAGAGCCTGGCCGGGCTGTCGAACGAGCTGGACGGGCTGGTGCGCAGGTTCCGTACCTGATCAGCCGGCACACCCCCAAACCCTGTGGGAGCGAGCTTGCTCGCGATGGCGGTATATCAGGCAACATAGATGTTGAAGCTGATGGCCTCATCGCGAGCAAGCTCGCTCCCACAGTTGTTTTAACTCAGCGTTCGATGATCGCGGTCACCCCCTGCCCGCCCGCCGCACAAATCGAAATCAGTCCCCGCCCCTTGCCCGCCGCATCCAGCAACTTCGCCAGGTTGGCAACGATGCGCCCACCGGTGGCGGCAAACGGATGCCCCGCCGCCAATGAACTGCCCTTGACGTTGAGCCGACTGCGGTCAATCGAGCCCAACGGTGCATCGAGCCCGAGACGGGTTTTGCAGTACTGCGGATCCTCCCAGGCCTTCAATGTGCACAGCACTTGCGCGGCGAAGGCTTCGTGGATTTCGTAGTAGTCGAAGTCCTGCAGGGTCAGGCCATTGCGCGCGAGCAAGCGCGGCACGGCGTAGACCGGCGCCATCAACAACCCTTCGGCACCGTTGACGAAATCCACCGCCGCCGCCTCGCCGTCACGCCAGTAGGCAAGAATCGGCAACCCTCGCGCCTTCGCCCATTCCTCGCTGCCCAGCAGCACCAGTGACGCCCCATCGGTCAGCGGCGTGGAGTTGCCTGCCGTCAGGGTGCCCTTGGCGCTTTTCTCGTAGGCCGGCTTGAGTGCGGCGAGCTTTTCCAGGGTCGAATCCGGGCGCAAGTTGTTGTCGCGGGTGAGTCCCAGGAACGGCGTCATCAGATCGTTGTGCCAGCCTTCGGCGTAGGACGCCGCCAGCTTCTGATGGCTCTCAAGCGCCAATTGATCCTGGGCTTCGCGCGGGATGTTCCAGGTCTGGGCCATCAGTTCGCAATGCTGCCCCATAGACAACCCGGTGCGCGGCTCACCGTTGCGCGGGAACTCGGGGATCAGATGTTTGGGGCGCAATTGCAGGAAGGTTTTCAGTTTGTCGCCGGTGGTTTTCGCGCGGTTGGCTTGCAGGAGGATTTTGCGCAGCCCTTCGCTGACGCTGATCGGTGCATCCGAGGTGGTGTCCACGCCACCGGCGATGCCGCAGTCGATCTGGCCCAGGGCAATCTTGTTCGCCACCAGCAACGCCGCTTCCAGCCCGGTGCCGCACGCCTGCTGGATGTCGTAGGCCGGGGTGGCGGGCGACAACCGCGAGCCGAGTACGCACTCGCGTGTGAGGTTCATGTCCCGCGCCAACTTGAGCACGGCGCCAGCGACCACTTCGCCGATGCGCTGGCCATGCAGGTTGTAGCGCTCGATCAGGCCTTCGAGGGCAGCGGTGAGCATCACCTGGTTACTGGCCGTGGCGTAGGGGCCGTTGGAGCGGGCGAAAGGAATCCGGTTACCGCCGATGATCGCGACGCGGCGCAGCTGGGTCATATAAAGCCTCTGCAAAATTTTAAATGTGAGCAAGGTCCCCTGTGGGAGCGAGCTTGCTCGCGATGGCGGTCTGTCAGTCAAATTTTGTATGCCTGATAAACCGCCATCGCGAGCAAGCTCGCTCCTACAATGTAACCAAGCGTAGGCCTTATCTCGTGGATCGAACGACTGATCGCCATTCATGGTCCACACTTTGAACCCCAGCTTTCGGAGCGCGTTCCATGTCTGACCGCTATATCGACTTCGCCAATTCGTCCATCGGCCATCGCCTGGTCGGTGCCCTGGGGTTGCCGACACCGACTCGACTGGAGCGCTGGCAGGCAGGCCGGCTGCGGCCCGTGGAAGGTGCGCTGCTGATCGGCGGCGGGCCGTTGGCGGAACAGGTCAGTGCCTTCGCCAACCGCCTGACCGACGCGATCTACAGCTACGGCACCGAGCCTTCGATGGCCACGGCCTGGATTCCCGGCCACGGACCGAAACTCAAGGCTGTGGTGTTCGACGCCAGTGACCTGTTGCACACCGATCAGCTCAAGCAACTGCGCGAGTTCTTCCAGCCGCTGATGAAAAACCTCGATCACTGCGCGCACCTGGTGATTCTCGGACGCGATCCGCACACCCTGCGTGACCCGTTCGCCGCCAGTGCGCAGCGTGCCTTGGAGGGATTCAGCCGTTCCCTGGCCAAGGAATTGCGCAGCGGTGGCACCCTGCAGTTGATCTACGTCGGCGAAGGGGCCGAGGCGCAACTGGAAGGCCCGCTGCGGTTTTTCCTCTCGCCGAAAAGCGCCTTCGTGTCCGGGCAGGTCATTCGCCTGAATCCGTGCTCGACACCCGTCAGCGACTGGACGCGCCCGCTCGCCGGGCGCAAGGCACTGGTTACCGGCGCAGCACGCGGCATTGGCGCCGCCATCGCCGAAACCCTGGCCCGTGACGGTGCCGACGTCATCCTGCTCGACGTGCCTGCGGCCAAAACCGATCTCGACGCCCTCGCCGCACGCCTCGGCGGGCGCAGCATCAGCCTCGACATCTGCGCCGAAGACGCCGCCGCGCAGTTGATCGAACAATTGCCCGACGGCCTCGACATCGTGGTGCACAACGCCGGCATCACCCGCGATAAAACCCTGGCCAACATGACCCCGGACTTTTGGGACGCCGTACTGACCGTCAACCTCAACGCACCGCAAGTGCTGACCAAAGCCCTGCTCGATAGCGGCGCCCTGCACGACAACGCCCGGGTGATTCTGCTGGCCTCCATTAGCGGTATCGCCGGCAATCGCGGGCAAACCAACTACGCCGCGAGCAAGGCCGGGCTCATAGGCCTGGCGCAAGCCTGGGCGCCGCTGCTCACCGAACGCGGCATCAGCATCAACGCCGTGGCACCGGGATTCATCGAAACGCAAATGACCGCGCACATCCCCTTCGGCCTGCGCGAAGCCGGACGGCGCATGAGCTCCCTCGGCCAGGGCGGCCTGCCACAGGACGTCGCCGAAGCCGTGGCCTGGCTCGCGCAACCGGGCACCGGCGCATTCACCGGGCAAGCGTTGCGCGTCTGCGGGCAAAGCGTTCTGGGGGCTTGAGGATGATCACCGACTGGCACACTCTCAACCGCGAACCGAGCCTCCCGGGGTTGTACGCACGAGCGGCGACACGGCGAAAAATCACTGGCACCACCCTGCCCGATTCGGGTTTGCGCTGCTGGGTCGACGTCGATCCCAAACGCCTGGCGGCCTATCGAAAGGTCTGTGGTTTCGCCGACAACGGCCTGCTGCCGCCGACCTATCCGCATATCCTCGGCTTTGCCTTGCAGATGCAATTGCTCACAGCCAGGGACTTCCCGTTCCCGCTGCTGGGCCTGATTCACCTGAGCAATCGAATTCGCCTGCTACGCCCCATGGGCGGGGTAAGTCGGGCGCGTGTCAGCGTGCAGGTGCAGAACCTGCAACCCCACGCCAAAGGCGCGACGTTCGATTTGCTGACCACCCTTGACGATCAACTGGGGCCGTTGTGGGAGGCACAAAGCCGGATGCTCTGCCGCGGCGTCAAACTCGAGGGCGAACCGCTTGAGGAGAACCTGGTAACGAGTCTGGACATGAACGAAGTCGAACACTGGAAAGCACCCTCGGACATCGGCCGGCAATACGCCAAGGTGTCCGGCGACTACAACCCGATCCACCTGAGCGCGGCCAGCGCCCGACTCTTCGGCTTCCCGACCGCCATCGCCCACGGCCTGTGGAACAAGGCGCGCACACTGGCGGCACTGGCCGGGCACCTGCCTGTGGCGAACGTCGAGATCGCGGTGCAGTTCAAGAAGCCGGTACGGTTGCCCAGTGAGGTGGCGTTGCTGGCCAGCGAGCCAGGGGCGAGCGGGGAGTTTGAGTTGGTGGGTGTCGGAGAGCTGGAGCACATGGTCGGGCATTGGCGGCCGGTGGCCTGATAAGCTTGCTCCTACCTTTGATTTTGACAATGTCGAAAGGGTGGAAGATCAAGATCAAAAGATCGCAGCCTTCGGCAGCTCCTACATTGACCGGGTAAACCGCGAATATCGCGGACGGACAAAAATCCCTGTAGGAGCTGCCGCAGGCTGCGATCTTTTGATTTTGTTTTTTAAGAGCGGAAGATCAAGATCAAAAGATCGCAGCCTGCGGCAGCTCCTACAGGCCGAGCGTTAGCTCGCCTGCCGCTTTTGATCTTGATCCACCCGCCCCCTCGGCAGGCTGAGCGGAGGTGATGAATACCGCAGCGAAGGAACCCCGAGCCTCAGCGAGGGGCCGTACGTTCGGGGCGAGTGTTTTTTGCTTCCTTTTTTAGGCGCTTGTAAAAAAGGGAGTCGCCGTAAGGGCGAAACCATAAGCCGCCGTTACCTAAATAACGGATATGTACTCAACTCACCCCTTAACCAAATAAACCTGCGGCAACGGAAACAGATTATTCAACGTCTCCAACAACCGCACGTGATAAATCGGCTTGCGAAAAAGATCCAGCACCTGCAAGCGCAACATATCACTGACATCATCCATACCCGCATGCCCCGACATCACAATCACCGGCAAATGCTCACGAGACGTATGCTCGCGCAACCGCCTGATCAACGACATGCCACTCTCCTCCGGCATGCGCAAATCAGTGATCACCAAAGCGATATCGGGATGCCGGGTCAGATGCTGCAGCGCAAGTTTGACCGAAGTGGCGGTAAAACAATTGAACCCCTCACCCTCCAGCAACTCCGCCAACTCAAGCAATGCGTCCTCTTCGTCATCCACCAGAAGCAGCTGTTGGCGTGGCTGTGCGTGAGCGTTCATGAGGTGACACCTGCAAGGGACGAAGCGCTGACGTTAGAAACCCTGTGAAGCAACCGCAAATTGTCGGCTTCCTTGTCACAGCGCCGCTTGAATAGTGTTGAACGTGGCCGTGATGGCGTTCTGGACACCCGGGCTGAAACCGGCGAGCACCACTGCGACCATGGCCGCAATGATCGCGTACTCGATACCGGACGCACCCTCGGTATCCTTGGCCAGGCCCTTGTAAAAAGCGATCCCGGATTTGACCTTCTCAACAAGCTTGGAAAAAGACATGAGATTTCTCCTGGACGACGACGGGTGTTGCACGGACGCAACATGATTCCCCAGTGCCAGCACCAGCATTGTCGGCATTCCCTGGCCCAACAACTGTAAATACGCATTAACACTAAAGTATTAACCGTTTCGTTGACGTCAAAAACAGGTCGTTTTATCGCAACTTTGCACTTTCGTTAGATATTTTCCCCGCGCTAATGGCATTTTGCTCTACCTGCGCTACGGTCAAATAGCGAAATAGTTCCATGTTCATAGCTGCCTGATTGCGAAGTTGTCTCGTTGGACTTGACGGGGTTTGCGCAGCAGGAAAGGGAGAGCCTTCATGAACAGCCGTGTCACTCTGGGCCTCGCCGGATTGTTTCTGGTCGGCGCCATCATTACCGGTTACTGGGGGCTCACATTGAGTCGCCAACCGGCTCCCGAGGCCGTAGCCCAATCCACCGTCAATGCACCGCCGGCCATCGCACAAGCGCCCGTGTCGGTAAATGACCCGACCCGCCATCCCGTGGTCGTGCTGGTCAACGATGTCGCGCCCTATACGCCGATCACCGCCGCCGATGTCGTGCTGGAACAGTTGCACACCGCTCCGGCCGGCAGCCTCACCAGCCTCGACCAGGCGATTGGCCGCACCCCTTGGCGCGCCCTCACCGCCGGCAGCTGGCTCAACGACGAAAGCTTCGAAGCCGGCAGCAAGCTGTCGCGGATGATCCGCCCCAATGAACGCGCCCTGGCGGTCGCCACGGACGAAGTGGTCATTGTCGGCGGGCAACTGACCCCGGGCGACTATGTCGATGTGCTGCTGTTCCTGCGCATGGACACCCTCAATCCTCAGCCAACGGCCCAACTCGTGGTGCCGGCCTTGCGGGTGCTCGGGGTCGGCGAGCAGTTGGGGTTGACCAACGACGGCCAGCCTTCCAGCCCGGCGCGCAACGCCGAGGAAAAACTCAAACAGGATCAATCGCGCGCCGCGGCCCGCACCGTGTTGCTCGCCGTTCCTGAACAACTGGTGAGCCGCCTGATGCTCGCGACCCAGGCCGGCGTGCTGCGCCTGGCCGTGCGCAGCGCCGATGAGAAACGCCTGGCGCGCTACTGGGCCGGCGAAAGCAACTCTGCCGCCAACCTGGCCAATGCCAACCGCGAGTTGTTGCAATTCAGCCAGTTGGCCATGACCGGGCCACCCAAACCTGTCACCCACTCTGTCGCCGCCCCGCGCAAGCAGAGCGTGGAAGTCATTCGCGGTATCGAGATCACCCAACAAACACCCTGAGTCGAGCAAGGATGCCTTTCCATGCGCAGACCTCTTACGCCATTGTTCAACGGCTTGATCCGGGCCACTTTGCCCGGCGGCCTGTCGGCAAGTGCGATATCACGTAGCGAGTTATCGCAATGAGCCAGAACCTGAGTCAAACCTTCCTCGCGATCACGCGCAACAGCACCGACCTGGAATGGCTGCAAGGTGCCCTTGCGCCCTTGGGCCAGGTGGTCAGCGCCGGTGGCGGCAGCCTTGACGAACTGTTGGCACTGGTGGACGTGACCTGCGCCAGCCTGGTGTTCATCGGCCTGGACCGCGACCACGTGGTCACCCAAAGCGCGCTGATCGAAGGCGCGCTGGAAGCCAAGCCGATGCTGGCGATCGTCGCGCTGGGCGACGGCATGGACAACCAGCTTGTACTCAATGCGATGCGCGCCGGGGCCAGGGATTTCGTGGCCTATGGTTCACGCTCAAGTGAAGTCGCGGGGCTGGTGCGACGCCTGAGCAAACGCCTGCCCGCTGTCGCGCCGAACACGCACCTGGGCCGCCTGACCGTGCTGTATGGCGTGCAGAGCAGCGCCGACGGCGCGTTGTTGGCCACGCACATGGCGCAAGTGGTGCAAAAAAGCGGACAGCACACGCTGCTGCTGGACCTTGGACTGCCCCGGGGCGATAGCCTGGCGCTGCTGGGCCTTGAAAGCTCGTTTCATTTCGGCGATGCATTGCGCCATTTGCGACGCCTGGACGCGACGCTGATCGACAGCGCCTTCACCAGTTGCGAGGCCGGGCTGCGCATCCTCGCCTACGCCAATGGCGATGAACCGCTGGAGCACACCAGTGCCGCCGAGCTGTACATGTTGCTCAGCGCCCTGCGCCAACACTTCCAGCACATCGTGGTAAACCTCACGGGCCAACCCGACAGCGAAGCGCTGCGCACCTTCGTCAGCCATTGCGACAAACTGCTGTGGTACACCGATCAGAACGTGCTCGACTGCCGCCGCAACCTCACGGTGCTCAACTTTTGGCGCGAAAAAGGCATGAAGCTCGATCACGCCAAACTGCTCGTGGACCGCTACCTGCGCAACGTCGCACCGGACTCCGACACCCTGGGCAAGACGTTCGGCCTGGAGATCATCGCCACCCTCGCCTACAGCCCGGAAGTGCGGCTCAACGCCAAGAACCAGGGCCTGAGCTTGTTCGAACTGGCCCCGCGCGAGGGCCTCACCCAGAGCCTGCGCGCACTCGGCGAGCGCCTGGCCAGGCACTCCGAAGGCCTGGTCAAACCCAAGACCGGCTGGTTCAACCGCTTGAGGGGCGCACAATGAGCAGTGAAAAACTCTTCGGCTCCCCCCATCGCGGCGCGGTCGGCAATACCGACCACGAAGGCCTGAAACTGGTGCTGCACCGCTACATCATCGACGCTATCGAAGAGTCGGGGAAAAACCTGCTGGAGGGCACGCGCCAGGCGCTGTCGCAATTCGTGATCGACAAGGTGGCCGAGTACATCGCGCGCTTGCACCTGGCGATTTCCCGCTATGAAATGGAGCGTCTGGCCGAGGAGATCGTCGACGAACTCACCGGTTTCGGCCCGTTGGAAGTACTGCTGCGCGACCCGGCGGTGACCGAGATCCTGGTCAACGGTCCACACCGGGTATTTGTCGAACGCGAAGGCTTGCTGCATCTGAGCGACTTGCGCTTTATCGATTCGCACCACGTCGAACGTGTCATGCAACGGATTCTCGCGCCCCTGGGCCGACGGCTCGACGAGTCGTCGCCCATGGTCGACGCGCGCCTGCCGGACGGCAGCCGGGTCAACGCCATCATTCCGCCGATAGCCCTCGATGGCCCGTGCCTGTCGATCCGTAAATTCCGCCAGGACATGCTCAAAAGCTCCGACCTGGTGGCGATGCAAACCATCGATCACGCGATCTTCGAATTCATTCAGGAAGCCGTGGGCAAACGCTGCAACATCCTGATCAGCGGCGGTACCGGCACCGGCAAGACCACGCTGCTGAACATTCTCAGCCAGTTGATCAACCCTCAGGAACGCCTGGTCACCATCGAAGACGTCGCCGAACTGCAACTGGGCCACCCTCACGTCGTGCGCCTGGAAACCCGTCCACCGAATGCCGAAGGTCATGGCGAAGTAAAAGCCAGCGACCTGATCCGCAACGCCCTGCGGATGCGACCGGACCGGATCATCCTCGGCGAGATTCGCGGCGTCGAAGTGGTCGATGTGTTGACCGCGATGAACACCGGCCACGACGGCTCGATGAGTACCGTACACGCCAACAACGCCCAGGATGCGCTGCTGCGCCTGGAGACCCTGGTGGGCCTGACCGGCCGCAGCATCGCCGAGCGCACTTTGCGGCAAATGATCTGCGCGGCGCTCGACGTGGTCATCCAGCTCACGCGCCTGCCCGACGGCCGCCGCTGTGTCAGTGAAGTGGTGGAAGTCGTCGGTGTGCGCGACGACGTGTATGTCACCAACACGCTGTTCCGTTTCGACCGCCACACCGGATTCGGTTTTCTGCGCGAGGCCGTGAACCCGGCTGGCGACAAATTGCGCCGGGACTCGGCGCTGTCTCCCTCGGCGTACTGAGGTCACGGCATGCTCAAACCAGCGCTGCTCATCCTCGTTTGCCTGATCTTTCTCGGCCTGGCGCTGCGCCTGCTCTATAACGGCTTGCGCCAGACCGGCAACGAACGGATTCTGGGACGCCTGAGCCAGGGGCAACCGCTGCGGGTCGAGCACAAGTCGTCTTGGGCGGGCCTTGAGCGCGCGTTCCTGCGTGCCGGACTCGGACGCCCCACCGAACGCCTGGGTCAATGGCTGGTGTTCTGGATACTCGGGGTGCTGCTGGGAGTTGCCCTGGGTGGCTGGATCGGCGCGCTGCTGGTGCTGCTGGTGCCTCCGGTGGCGGTACGACTGTTCGTCAGCTGGCGTTACCAGCGTCGCCTCAGTCGCATGATCGAACAGCTGCCGATGTTGCTCGACCATGCCGTACGCAGCCTGAAGTCCGGACGGACCCTGGCCGATGCCGTGCTCGGCGCCATCGATGCGGCCGAAGACCCGCTGAAAAATGCCATGGGCCGGATTCAACGCAATGTGCAACTGGGGGTCAACCTGGCAGACGCCGCTTCGGACTTCGCCGAGCTGTACGAAAAAGATGAACTGCGCCTGCTCGCACTCGGCTTGAAGGTCAACCACCGTTACGGCGGCAATGCCAGTGAGCTGCTGGAAAACCTGATCAAGATGATCCGTGAACGCGAGCAAGCGGCTCGCCAGTTGAAGGCCATGACCGGCGAAACCCGTATCACGGCCGTAGTCCTGGCCCTGCTGCCAGTCTCGGTCGCAGGCTATTTTCTACTCACCAATCCGACCTACCTGCTTTCCATGTGGCACGACAGCTCGGGGCAAACCATGCTGGCGAGTGCCTTCGGATTTCAGGTGATCGGTTGCCTGGCGCTTTGGCGCATGTTGCGTAGCCTATGAATACGAAGATGCTCTTGCTGGTGAGCGCGCTGCTGCTTTTCGGGGCTGCGCTGTTGTTGCTCAGCGCCTTGCTGGAGCAAAGCCGACGGGCACGCCAGGTGGCCCAGCGCCTGGATGGCAAGGCGCCGGGTGATAGCCACCTCACCCAACTGCTGCAAGCCCTGGGCGCCAGCCGCCTGGGGCAACAGTCGGTCAAGATGGACAACGAGACCCAGACTCTGCTCAACCGCCTGGGCTGGCGCAGCGTACGTCAACGCTCACTGTTCGCCGCCTTGCAGGTGGGCGCGCCGGTGTTGGCGCTGTCCTTGTGCCTGCTGATCCAGGGGCTGTTCTACCCGAATGTGGAGAACCACTGGATCGCCCCGATGCTCGCCACCTGCATGGGCTATCTACTGCCCAAACGCTGGCTGGCCGCCGCTGCACAGCGTCGGCAAAAACAACTGGCCACTGAAACCTCGACCTTCATCGCGCTGCTGCGCACCCTGTTCGAATCGGGCATGGCGGTGGAGCAATCCCTGCGTGTGCTGAGCCAGGAGGGCAGGCATTTGCTGCCCGCCCTGACCCATGAACTGCGCCTGATTCTGACCCGCGTCGATTCAGGCCTGGAACTGGGTGAAGAGTTGAACAAGACCACCCGTTTGCTTGCGGTAGACGAGTTCACCGACACCTGCGTGATCCTTCAACAATTGATCCATCAGGGTGGCGGCGCGATGAAGTCCTTGCTGGCGCTCAAACAGCTGCTCGACGACCGGCGCCTGACGCGCCTGCAGGAATACATCTCCAAGATGTCCGCCAAAATGTCCGTCGTGATGATGCTGTTTCTCTTCCCGGCGTTATTGATCGTCCTGGCCGGCCCGGGCTTCACCGCCCTGGGTCGGGCCTTTGTCCACTAATCCTGCGGATCGAGATTATCCAGCGCCCGGTTCACCGCCAGCTCACCCAGCATGATCACCTGCGCAATCCCCAGCATCGTATTGCGCTGCGAGCCCTGCAGAAACCCCGCGAAATCACTCGCCATCACACTCGCCGACGCCAGTGATTCACAGGCGTGGGCCAGCAGGGTTTCGGTGTTGATGTCCGGGGCGATGACGAACATCGTGCTGGGTTTGCGGGGGACAGGTTGGCTGGGGGGATTTGGGGTGGGTTTGATCATGGTGAAACTCCAAGTATGAAATGGAGCTGCCACTGATCGCCGCGACAGCAATCAAGGGTGGCAGCTGTACGCGGGGTCGCGGACCGAGCTACTTGGAAACCCGGCATACCCGAAGGTATCCCGCGCACAGCCACCATTACATCAAACGACAAGCACCGAAGTGCTCCGGTTTGAGCCGGTGGATTATGCACCAAGTAGACTGAAAGGCCGCGACAGCCCGGTCACTGATTTTGCAGCGACCGACAAAGGCTAGAGATCGCGCTTCCGACGGACAACCTGAAAAGCGTGTCGGAGATTTCCTGGGGATTTGAGGAAAACTACACAGGATTGGTTGGCTGTCAGACCACTTTCGCGGGCAAGTCGGATCGCCGCACCGCCGCTCCCACAGGGCAGGTCGGGGGGCTGACTTGACCTGATAAACCCCTGTGGCGAGGGAGCTTGCTCCCGCTGGGCTGCGAAGCGGCCCCGACTCCGGCAAATGGGTTTTTCCTGACTCACCGTATTGGCTGGTTTTGCGGGTGCTGCGCACCCGAACGGGAGCAAGCTCCCTCGCCACAAAAGCTCCGGTGTTCAGTCTTGCGGATCGAGATTATCCAGAGCCCGGTTCACCGCCAGCTCACCCAGCATGATCACCTGCGCAATCCCCAGCATCGTATTGCGCTGCGAGCCCTGCAGAAACCCCGCGAAATCACTCGCCATCACACTCGCCGACGCCAGTGATTCACAGGCGTGGGCCAGCAGGGTTTCGGTGTTGATGTCCGGGGCGATGACGAACATCGTGCTGGGTTTGCGGGGGACAGGTTGTTTGGGGGGATTTGGGGTGGGTTTGATCATGGTGAAACTCCATTCTTGGATTGGAGTTTCACCATCACTGTGACCAAGCAGAAGGGTGGCGAACTGTACGCAGGTTGGTCGACCAGGGAATGGAAACCCGGCAGGGCCTGGGCCCTCCCACGCACGGCTCGCCATTAAGCAAGCACAAAAATGCCGCTCACGCGGCACTGTGCGCCATTCTAAACCCGGGCGACCAAACCCGATCACTGAATTTGCAGTGACCGACAAAGGCTAGAGATCGCGCTTCCGACGGACAACCTGAAAAGCGTGTCGGAGATTTCCTGGGGATTTGGGGAAAACTACACAGGAATGTGTTGGCTGGAAGGACGTCATCGCGAGCAAGCTCGCTCCCACAGGGTCGAGGTACATCCGCCAGATTCAGGTCGGCAGGCAGGCCGTCATCGCGGGCAAGCCCGCTCCCACAGGGTCGAGGTACATCTGCCAGATTCAGGTCGGCCGGCAGGCCGCCTTCGCGAGCAGGCTCGCTCCCACAGGGTCGAGGTACATCCGCCAGATTCAGGTCGGCCGGTAGGCCGCCTTCGCGAGCAGGCTCGCTCCCACAGGGTCGAGGTACATCCGCCAGATTCAGGTCGGCCGGTAGGCCGCCTTCGCGAGCAAGCTCGCTCCCACAGGGTCGAGGTACATCCGCCAGATTCAGGTCGGCCGGTAGGCCGCCTTCGCGAGCAAGCCCGCTCCCACAGGGTCGAGGTACATCCGCCAGATTCAGGTCGGCCGGTAGGCCGCCTTCGCGAGCAGGCTCGCTCCCACAGAAGAGCAAAAGCAGAGCAGCCCACACCGCGCCGTTTCTCACCACTCATCAGGCCGAGCGTTAGCTCGCCTGCCGCTCTTGATCCACCCGCCCCCTCGGAAGGCTGAGTGGAGGTGTTCATCCGGGGATGGGCGCGCAGCGCCGTTCGACGCAGTCGAACTCATTGCATGTAGGTCGAAGCGAAGCCGACCGGAGGGCAATGCCCCCGGATGAATGCCGGAGCGAAGGAACCCCGAGCCTCAGCGAGGGGCCGTACGTAAGGGGCGAGACCTTTTGGTTACTTTTGGCTGGGCCGGCACTCCGGGCGTTTGCCAAAAGTGACCCGCTGTAAGAGCGGAACCATAAGCCGCCGTTACCGCAGGAATGGATATGTACTCAATTCAAACCACCAGCATGGTCGGCCCAGAGGCCGCCAAGCCTCAGTGCGCCGAAACCCGCTGCCGCCCCCCGGAACCATTGGGCGACAAAGCCAACGCCAACTGCGTCCGATTATGCATATGCGTCAACCGCAACACCTGCGACACATACAACTTCACCGTGTTCTCGGTAATCCCCAACTCACAGGCAATCTGATAATTGGTCTGCCCCTTGCCCACCAACCGCGCCACTTCCAGTTGCCGCGGAGACAGCTGGTTGAAAATCGCCGGAACCTCCACCGCATCAGTATCAGCGACACCCTGCCCCCCCGCGTCTGCCGCCTGCGGCCCGCGCCGAACCTTGTCCAGGTCCTGGTACAGATCATCGATCGACTCGGACAAATACTGCAGCTTCTGATTCAAATGCCCCAACTGCAGGTTCTTGTGCCTCTCCTGCAAGGCCACTTCCTGGCGCTGCAAACCTTCGAACAACTCATTCAGATCGATCGGTTTCTGGTAATAGTCGGACACGCCAACGCGCAAGGCCTTGATCACGTCCTGCTTGTCGGCACACCCGGTGAGCATGATCGCCTCGAACGCCCGGTGCTTGCCCGACAGCCGTTGCAGCTCCTGCATCAGCTCGATGCCGTCCATGCCGGGCATGTGAAAATCCAGCAGCACCAGGCCGATATCGAGGTCTTCGCTGAAACGCTTGATCGCCTGATAGCCCGATTCGCAGGGAACACAGCGGTAACCTTTACCCTCCAGAAATTCGCAAAGCTCTTCAACGATCAATGGCGCATCGTCGACCACAAGGACTTTTACTGCCGAAGTAAACTTGCTCACGAGCAACTCCCTGTCAGGTCAAAGGTTGACCTGTCCCCCACCGACAGCCAGCGGCTGTACAACTTCTGTCTGAAAAGTAGACGTAGTTTCCGGCTCTGTACATGTCAGGACCGACTAGTGGAACCAGGCCAGTGTCAGCATCAGCCCCGCCAGCACAAAGGGCGCAAATGGCTGCTTCCTTGACATTTCGGGCGCCATGTAAAAAAGATGGGTTCTAAGCCCTTGACTCATATGAAGCCAGACTCTTGGCGCCAGCAGCAGCCAGAAAACGCTGGCCAATCCGGCGCCAATAAACGTGCCGAGTACGTGCATACCGTCCGTCGCAAGACCCAGGGCGGCCATGAGTTTCACGTCCCCGCCGCCCATTCGCTTCATGACGTAGCCCGGCAGCGTGAAGCCCACGGCCAGCAAAAAAGCCCAGCCGCCCTGTTGCGCCTCGGCCCCCAGCCAGGTCGTGCCGCTCCATAGCAACCACGCCAGGGCCAGGGCGCCGGCGCCCAGTGTCAGGCCATTGGCGATGTGCCGTTGCCGGGCATCCTGTGCGGCGCAAAGCGCCAGCCAGATCAATAGGACAAAGCTCTGCATTCGGTAAAAAACGTCCGTTTTGGCTGAATGATTCTATGCTGACATTACTCAGTGTTGGTCAGGGTAGACGCACTCATGAAAGCCAGCCTCCCCCACAAACAAAAAGGCGCCGCCGCGATTGAATTCGCCCTGGTGTTCATCATTTTCTTTGGTGTGTTCTACGGCATCATCAGTTACAGCCTGCCGCTGCTGTTGATGCAGTCATTCAACCAGTCGACCGCCGAAGCCGTGCGCCGCAGCGTGGCGCTGGACCCGGCCACCCCGGGTTACAGCGCCGCGCTGATCGCCCGCGCCACGACGGAGCTGACCACGCAAACGGCCTGGATTGCGCCGGCCCTGAACTTCAATGTCGCCACCGACGCCAACATCACTTACGTGGGCGGGTTGCTGACAGTGCGCATCAGTTACCCCACCAATAAAATCAGCGCCGTCATCCCGTTCCTGAACCTGCCCGGCATCGGTCGGGTACCCAATCTGCCGGCCACCCTCACGGCCAGTGCGAGCCTGCAATTTTGAGTGCCGGGGACAAACTGTTCGGGCGCCTGCTGCATCGCCACCCGCCGCCCCCACCGGAGCCGCCGGAGGCACTGCAGGTGCACAGCTTCGGATTGCAGATGCAGCTCAATGCCGATGGGCGTGTCGTTCAATTGAGCGGTCCGCTGCGCCACTTGCTGGCCCAGCAAACCCCAGGCGCACAGGCACCGCACCTGCTCGATTTCCTGTTGCCCCACAGCGGCCTCGTCATCGAAGGCGCGCCGGCGCACTGGCAGGGACAAACCCTGGATCTGGACTTCTACAGCCTCAACGGTCCACCCCTGCATTTGCGCGGCTGGGTGCAACCCTTGGCCGATGCCTGGTTGTTGCAGATGCTCGACATCGGCGACTTGCTGCTCGAGCGCCGGCAATCGCGCAACCGCGAGCAATGCCAGGTGCTGGTGCTGCAAATCGCCGAACAGTTGCGCCTGTGCAGCCTGACACGCCTGCCCGAGGTGCTGGGCGAACAACTGCAAAGCCTGGCCCAGCGCTTTCAGATCCCCTGCATTGCCCTGGCCTTGCTCGATGAGCAGGAACAGGGTTGGCAAATTCATCAGCACTACACGGCTTTCGATGCACCGCAGCTATGGCAAAACAACCAGCGCCTGGGCACGGGGCTGGACAGTTTGAGCGGCTCGGCACCTCAGTACCTGACCCCGCGCGAACACCCGCGCCTGCAAGGCACGTTCGGCAATACCGATGGCTTCGCCGTGCCCTACCACGATGCGCAAGGGGTGGTCGCCTGGTTGCTGTGCGGTTTCTACACGCCACAACAACGCGCCCCCGATGTCACCGAACGCGACTGGCTGCAAATCACCGCCGCGCTCGCCAGCCCCTTGCTCGAGCGCCTGCGCGAGCACCGGCATCACCTGCAACTGGAACGCCTGGAATCGCTGCAAGCGTTGCTGGGCACAGGCTGGTGGGAGATTTTCAGCGACAGCGAAGAGGTGCAGTTGGCGCCTTCGCTGGCGACGACCTTGAACCTTGGAACGTCGCGTTTATCGGTACAGGACTGGCTCGACCAGGTGTATCCCGCCGACCGCGAAGAGCTGCGCATCCGCCTGCAGGACTTGCAGGCGTCGGGCATGCCGCTGCAGTTGTGCGTGCGCCTGTATCGCCCCGACGATGCACTCGAACCCGTCTGGTATCGCCTGCAGGGCCAAGCGCTGGGCGTGGGCAAAAACCGTCGGCTGGTGGGTTTCATGCACGACATCAGTGACATCAAGAATCAGCAGCAGAGCGCCGCCGCCGCCCATGCACGCCTGGACAATCTGATCGCCAGTTCACCGGCGGTGATTTATGTACAGCGCTATGACGAAGGCGCTCTGCAACCGGTGTTCTTCAGCGACAGCCTGTTCCCGTTGCTCGGCTGGACCCTGGCCGACTGCGCACCCGGAACGTTGGTGGAACGGGTGCACCCCGACGACCGCCTGCAGTATTTCGAGCGCACGCGGTTGTTGTTGCGTGAAGGCTCGGTGCGCGCCCGCTATCGATTGCGCGACAGTCACGGCGACTATCACTGGCTGCTCGATGAAGCGAAGTTGTTGCGCGACGACCTCGGCTTGCCGGTGGAAGCCGTGGGCCTGTGGCTGGACGTCACCGAAGCGACCCTGGCGACCGAGCAGGTCAGGCAGAGTGAGGAGCGCTACCGGATTCTGGTGGAGGACTCGCCGGCGATGATCTGCCGCTACCAGCCGGACCTGACCCTGACCTTCGGCAATCGCCCGCTGGCCACCTATCTGGAATTGGCGCCCGAGCAATTGCCGGGGGTGAATCTGGGCAACTGGATGTCCGGGGAACAGCGCGAGGCATTCACCCGGCGGCTGAACCAGTTGAGCCCGGAGTTTCCGGTCAGCACCGCCGAGATCAACCTGCAACTGCCCGGCCGCGAGCACGCCTGGTGGGTCTGGTCCGATCGCGGGGTGTTCGACGAACAGGGCCGTTTGCTCGAGGTCCAGGCCGTGGGGCGCGACAACACCGAGGTACGACGCTCGCAGCAGCAGCTCACCCAAAGCGCGAAAATGGCCACCCTCGGTGAAATGGCCACCGGCCTGGCCCATGAGCTCAACCAGCCGTTGAACGTGATGCGCATGGCCATCGTCAATGTCCTCAAGCGCCTGAACAACGGCGACGTACAGGTCGATTACCTGATCGACAAGCTCACCCGCATCGACAGCCAGGTGCAACGCGCCGCGCGGGTGGTGGACCACATGCGGGTGTTCGGCCGTCGCTCGGAAATCGAGCAGCAACCGTTCAATCCGACCCAGGCCATCGAAGGCACGCTGGCGCTGTTGTCCGAAGGGATGCGCGGCAAAGGTGTCGACCTGCGCATCAGCGAGACCGGTTTTGAAGTGCTGGTGCGCGGCTACGTCGATCAGCTTGAGCAGGTGCTGATCAACCTGATGGTCAACGCCCGGGATGCATTGCTCGGCAAGCGCGAGGCCAACCCCGATTTCAAACCGTGGATTTCGCTGTACGCCGAACGGGATACACAGGTGGTACGCCTGTGGGTCGAGGACAACGGCGGCGGTATCGACCCGCGTTTGCTGGAGCGGATTTTCGAGCCGTTCTTCACCACCAAACCGGTGGGTGTCGGCACCGGTCTGGGGCTCTCGGTGAGCTATGGCATCGTCGAGAACATGGGCGGAAAACTGAGCGTGCAAAACGCCACCGAGGGTGCGCGTTTCTGCATTGAACTGCCGATAGTGAAGCCGGACTAGTTCACCAGCGTCGCTCGCCCCGAGTGACAACTGAGGTTGGCACCCACCTCGACTTTGTTCAGGTCGATCCCCAGGCTCGCCAGCAACGTATTGATCAGCGTATCCAGTAACGGGCTGAGTACCGTATTGATCGCATTGACCAACGCAGTCGTGACCTCACTCAAAATGCTGCCCAAGCCACCGACGATACTGCCCGACGGCCCATACATGTTCACGCCAAGGTTGCTCACGGTGGTGCTCAGGCTGTTGACGATGTTGGTCGTGGTGTAGGCGTAGTAAAACGGCGGCTGATTGATCTCCGGCAGGTTGGTGGCCGCCGGCGCGGAATAGACGTGAGGCATGTTGGCATTCTGGACAACCGCAGTGTTGACCATGATATCGACGCTACCGCCAACGCCAGGCTGATGGTTGTAACAGGTTGGCGGCAAGATCAGCAGCCGCTGGCAGGTCTTCACGCCGATATCGATGACCTTCAAGGGATTGACGTTGTTGCTGGGTGGAACAGTCGGCGAGCCAAACACATCGGCAGGGTTGATCTGCCCGATCTTCAATCCGATCAACGTGGTGGTGGTGTTGGTCGTCAGGCTTTTGTTCGTCGCACTCACACAACTGTAAGCCGTGACATAACTCCAGGCACCGGCCGCCTCCAGCGCCACATCGATGCGTATCGGAGGTGGCAAGAGCTTGATGTCCGGCGTGTCACACGGCACGAGCAAGGCGCAGGTCAATGAGTTGACGACGCCTACCAGGTCCAGATGCAGCAATGAATTCAGGGTGTTGGTCAGTGGCGCAGCGAGATCGATGACGGCGTTGACCAGAGGCGTGATGGCGTCCAGCACGGGTAGGTTGATCGACAACAATGTCTTGACCTGGGCCGTGCGTACATAGATACGGTTGGGGCCCAAAGGTGCCAATGCCGCGTTTTTCGGATTGCCGATGGCCGACAGCTGCGGCGGCTCCATCACCTGCACCCGTGCAGTGATCTGCGCCAGGCCCGCGAGGTTGATCGGTAAAGTCGCGACCAAGGCATTCTTCTTGTTGGCCAGTTGCACAAAGCCTTCAATCAGATCGAAGGCTTTGAGATTCACGGCAAGGGTCGAGATGTCGGTGCCACTTTCAACATGCAACATATTACCCGGCACAACGGACGTCGTACCCGCTGCCACCTTCAACGCTTGCAGGCTGACAATGGTTGCGGAGGCTCCCAGTGTGCCGTTGGGGTCCAGTACGTTGATGGCGGTCTGGATCAACTGGCTGACATTGACCGTACTGCCCAGTACCTGGTCGTAGCCGCCAGCCGTCAGGCCGAGGTCAGTTTTCAACCGATTGAGGTAGCCGAGCAGGCTGATGTCGGTATTGAACAAACCGTTCCAGCCCGCCGCGCTGATACTGACGGTGCCTCCCAGCAATCCCCCGAACAGCAGACTGGTAATGGCCGCCTTGTTGGTATCGAAGGTCAGGGTCGCACTGCGGATCGTCAATGAAGCCACGGGGGGCGGCAGCGCAGCGACCGCCGTGGCGCTGAGCGTCAGCGTCGAGCCCGCCGGTGCACCGCCGGCCAGCGCGCCGATCCCACCGGCAAAGCTCTGTTGCACGACATGGCTGGCGATAACCCGGATAGCCTCGCTTTTGTTTGGGTCTGCACCGAATACCCGCAGGTTGTTGGCATCCAGGGTCAGCGCGCCGCACGCCACCGCCAGTGCGCGTCCAGTGGAGGGAATGGCGAAACCATTTCGTTGCGCGCTGGCCGTGGCATAGGTGTTCGCGGTTGAGCCGGCGGAACAGTCTCCCCCCCTTGTGGCCGCCTCAAGGGCAGCCATGTCAGCCACGCGCTGCAAACTGCGTTTTTCCAGGTACAGCCTGCCGGTGTCGACCACCAACAGCATGAATGCCAAAGCCAAGGTCAGGGTCAAAGCAGCCATCAAGCCGATCGCCCCCCGTTGCCGGACCGGGCCGCGAAACTGCATGCGGGGAGACATGGCGCACTCCTTTGCCGGCGCACTGCCGGGCGCGACCTCCGTTGGTGCAAAGCAGTGTAGACAAGGGTGGCGGAGACTGCTGGCAACTCGCCAGCGCAGGCAACAAAAAAACCCTGTGGGAGCGGGCTTGCTCGCGAAGGCATTCTGTCAGGCAAATCTGTAGTTGGATGTGCCGCCCCCTTCGCGAGCAAGTCGGATCGCCGCACCGCCGCTCCCACAGGGATGATTGTTGGTATTGAGTGGATCAGGTTGAGTGCGGTGGATAGTTGGCCAATATCCGCATGACTGTTTCCAGGATGGCATCACGACGATCCGACGGGTTCGGTGTGCGGCTGAGTATCTGTTCGTCACTGCCACGCCACACCAGTTTGCCGTCCTTGCCATCGAGCAGGTCGATCTGGATGGTGGCGACCTTGTAGCTGACGTTGCGGGTTTCGTTATACATGGGCGCGCCGTAGTAGCCATACCACGGGTACCCCCACCCGCCGCCGTAGTTGGTGGTCACCTGCTGTTGCCGCTCTTCGACAATCAGGTAGGTCTGCACATTCAAGTCACCCTTGGCACCCGCGGCGGCTGGGCGCAGACCGCGCTGGTCCAGTTGATCGGCAACCGCCTGACGGATGCGCTGGTCGGTCAGGTCGCTCTTGATCCGTGGATCATCGGGACGATATTGCACGGCGGGTTCTTTCCACGCCCAGCTGCGATAGGCAGCAAAATCGCGGCTGGCGTCAAAATCATGATTGACCTGGTTGGCGGCGCAGGCACTGAGCAGCGCGACCATGGCCAGTAGAATGAAACGGCGGAACATGATGGTTCTCCTGCGAAATGCTTCTTATCTACAGAAGCTAACTGGGAGGATACGCCGACATCGCCTTTTCCACAGCCTCCCGTATGGCATCGGCGCGCTCGCTTTCGCTGCCCCGGTTGCCGGTTTCAGCGCTGGAGCTCCATATCGGCTGACCGCTTTTGGCGTCATACATATCCACCTGAACCACCACGACCTGTTCCTGATAGGTCCGGATGATCGGCACGGTGGCGTATGCGCCATATCCAGGGCCGTAGCCGTTGTAGCCGCCATAACCGCCGCCGTAATAGTCGTCCTGAACCTGACGCAAGCGGGTTTCCATCCGCAGGTCTGCGCTGACAAACAGGTCCGCTGGACGATTGTCATGCAACGGGCGCAAACCCCGCTGATCCAGCGCATTGCTGATCGCTTCGGCAATCTGTGCGGAATCAGCCCAGGCCGTGCCCGGTGGCAGGTGCCCGTCGAGCCAGGCCCAACTGCGGTAGCGCCCATAGTCACGGGGTGCTGCCGGGTAAGCGCTGCGATCGAAGGTCTTGGCGGCCTGGGGCGGTGCCGGCGGCAAGGGGTTGGACGTGGCGACATAAGGGTTGCTGCCCTGACAGGCCGCCAGCCCCAGGCAGAACAGCAGTACACCTGAATGACTTTTCATTGCGTGCTCCGATCAGACAGGCCGACAGATCCAGTGCAAGTAACGCCCAAGCCCGGCATAGGCTGGATGACGGCGGTGGGCCAGTTCCATTTCCAGCAGGTCCACCAGCTCGGCGCGAGCCTGGAATTCCACCGGCATGTAATCGTGAAAAACCCGCACGCCACTCTGGGTTTCGACCCGCCACAGACCTTCAAGTTGCGCCGCCAGTTCGCGCGGATCAAGGGGCTGCTGCGGGGTCAGGCTCTGCTTTTCACCGGCCATGTCGTTCTTGCGCATCTTGCGGAAATGGCCCTTGAGCAAGTTGCGGTAAATCAGCGCATCGCGGTTGTAGAACGCCAGGGACAGCCAGCCGTCCGCCTTGGTCAGTTGATGCAGCACCGGCAGGATGGCGTGGGGTTCGGCCAGCCATTCCAGCACGGCGTGGCACAGCACCAGGTCGTAGGGTTCGGTGAGCTGCCCGAGCAGTTCCTGCCAGGGTGCCTGAATGAAGGTGGCGCTCTGCCCGGCTTCGGCAAAACGTTGGCGGGCGCCTTCGAGCATCGGTTCGGCAGGCTCGGCGAGGGTCACCTGATGGCCACGCTGGGCCAGCCACAACGACATGTGGCCAAGGCCGGCGCCGATGTCCAACACACGCAGCGGGCGGTCGGGCAAGGTTTCGGCCAGGTCGGCCTGCAACACCGCCAGACGGATCGCACCTTTGGCACCGCCGTAGATTTTTTCGGCGAAACGGGTCGCCAGTTGATCGAAATGACGGTCGCTCATCAGCTGAACCTCCGCTCGCTGTCTGCCAGTTTGCTGCGCACCACGGCCTCCATGTCCAGGCCCAGCTCGCTGCACAACAGCAACAGATAAAGCACGATGTCACCGACTTCCTGCCCGGCATGGGCGAGTTTGTCCGCCGCCAACTGGCGTGACTGGTCTTCGGTCAACCACTGGAAAATCTCCACCAGCTCGGACATTTCCACGCTCGCGGCCATGGCCAGGTTTTTCGGGCTGTGAAATTGCCGCCAGTCATTGCGGTCACGGATGGCGTGCAGGCGTTCGGTCAGTTCAACAAGGTTCATCGGGCTCTCCTGAAGGCGTATAGCTTCGGGGGGATGACGAGTGAAGGCAAGTGACAAAGATTGAGCGGTTGGCATTGTCTTTTTGTGGGAGCGGGCTTGCTCGCGAAAGCGGAGTGTCAGTCGAATCATTTTTAACTGGACAACCGCTTTCGCGAGCAAGCCCGCTCCCACAGGTGCAGTGCAACGCTCTATGCTTGTGGGGAACTCGCCAGCATGATCAGCAGCCAAAGGCTCAAATCGGCAACCATGCCACTTTTTAATCAGGACGCTCACTCCATGCAGGTAGAAGGTTTTTCCGAATGGCTCGGCCAGGTACTCGGCTCGATCATCCGCTTCATCGTTGATGGCCTCAGTGGGCTGTTCAATCTGTTGAGCAACGCCAGCAGCAATTTTATCGAAGGCTTGTCCCAGGCGCTGGGCATGGAGACTTCGGTCGTCAGCATCGTGACCTTGATCCTCGGGCTGATCCTGCTGTGGACGGCGATCCGCGCCTTTCTCAATGCGTCGTTCATCATGGGGATCATCTGGTTGATGCTGGGGCTTTGGCTGCTCAGCTGGATCATCCACTGACCCCACCGGACACTGTGGGAGCGGGCTTGCTCGCGAAGACGGAGTGTCAGTCGAATTATTATTGACTGGACAACCGCTTTCGCGAGCAAGTCGGATCGCCGCACCGCCACTCCCACAATGGGTCGCGGAAGATTTCAAATGTGCCGCTACAATGCCCGCTCTCCCAAGGAGCCTGCATGTCCAACCTGACCGCCGACTGGCGCGACCGCCCTACCCATCGCCGGGTCTGGGCGCTCGCCGCGCCGATGATTCTTTCGAACATTTCCGTACCGCTGGTGGCGCTGGTCGACAGCACCGTCATCGGTCACCTGCCCCATGCCCATCAACTTGGCGCTGTCGCGGTCGGGGCCAGTCTGTATACCTTCCTTGCCTGGGCCATGGGTTTTCTGCGCATGGGCTCCACCGGGTTCGCCGCCCAGGCGGCCGGACGCGGGGATGGTGCGGCCTTGCGGCAGATTCTGTTGCAAGGCCTGTTGCTCGCCTTCGGCCTAGCCCTGGTCCTGGGTGCTGTGGGCGTGCCGTTGAGCGGAGCGGCGCTGCACTTCATGCAACCGTCGGCGGAGCTCGATCAGCTGACCCGCGAGTTTTTCCACACCCGCCTGTTCGGACTGCCCGCCGCGTTGGCCAGTTATGCACTGGTCGGCTGGTTTCTAGGGACCCAGAATGCCCGGGCACCGCTGGCGATTTTGCTGAGTACCAACCTGGTCAATATCGCCCTGAACCTGTGGTTCGTCCTCGGCCTCGAATGGGGCGTGGTCGGCGCGGCCCGGGCCTCGGTGATTGCCGAATGGACGGGGGCGCTGATCGGCTTGCTGATGACCCGCAAGGCCCTGCGCGCCTATCCCGGGCATATCGTCTGGGCGGCATTGGCACTGTGGCAGAGTTGGCGGCCATTGCTGGCGGTCAACCGCGACATCTTCATCCGCAGCCTGGCGCTGCAATCGGTGTTTTTCCTGATCACGGTGCAGGGCGCGCGGCTGGGCGACGCCACGGTCGCGGCCAATGCCCTGTTGCTCAACGGTTTGCTGCTGACCGCCCATGCCCTTGATGGCCTGGCCCACGCCGTGGAAGCGCTGTGCGGGCATGCCCTCGGCGCCCGCGACCGCGATGCCCTGCGCCGATCATTGGTGGTGGCGGGCGGCTGGTCGTTGCTCGCGAGCCTGGGCTTTGCCGCACTGTTTCTGTTCGCCGGGCATTTGTTCATCGAGATGCAGACCAACATTCAAAGTGTGCGCGACACCGCGTTCATCTACCTGCCCTACCTCGCCGTACTGCCGCTGATTGCCGTCTGGAGTTACCTGCTCGACGGCCTTTTCATCGGCGCCACCCGCGCCAGGGAAATGCGCAACGGCATGCTGCTGACCGTGGTGCTGGTGCTGCCTTTCGGCTGGGCACTGCAAGGCTGGGGCAACCATGGCCTGTGGATAACCTTTTTGCTGTTCATGCTGCTGCGCAGCCTGACCCTCGGCGTGATCGCCTGGCGCCTGCGCCGTCACGATGGCTGGTTTGCCGTCAGCACTCACTGAGCGGGTCGAGCTCATGGCCAGGGTCGGTCGCTCTGCCACCGGTGGCGCAGGCTATCGAGGCGCTCCTGCTGAGTCCTGCCCGGCAATGGCTGCACGGGCACGGCGTCGGGATACTGCAAACGTAGCCACACCCAGCCATCCAGTACCGGGCGCTCGCTGAACCCCAGCGCCAGTCCTTCCTGCACATGGGCCCACAGGCGGGAGAAATCGGCCCCGGTGGATCGGTTCCAGCGCCAGGCATGCTGTTCGAGCAGGCAGGTTTGCAGTTTTCCCTGTTGCCCGGCACTGAGGCTCTCCTCGACGGCCAACGGGCTGACCGCCAGCCCGGGGTTGGACAAGCGCTGCCACCCTTCACATCCCGTTGCGCGATCTGCCCAGCTGCCGCCGAACCAACGCAACTGCTGGATGGGCCCTAGCCAGCGACTCAGCTCAGCGGCATCGCAAGCATCGAAAAAATAGCTGGCCGTGACCGGGTTGTAGTAATTCAAAAGGGCCCGGTGCAAGCCAAGCGTAACCGTGAGCATGCGCCGTAAATGCGCCAGCAACGATGCAGCGCCGACCTCGCTGACCATCAGCAATCCGGGCCAGCGTTGGCCGTCGACGATGCAAAGGTCGGCCAGTGCCGGGCAGGTGCGCAGATCGACCAGGACCGGCCCCTGCTCACGCAGCGCATGCCACTCCGTCCCCTCGAACAACCCGGACCAGCGGGCTTGTGCAAACATCTGCCGAAGCATGACACCCGCCTGCGGCGTGCCCGGCACGTCCAGCAACAACCACTGCGGGGGCGCCTCGGGCGTGCGTGTGACGATCATGTTCCAGAGCTCTGGCCAAGCTGCGTCGCCAGACGACAGGTGCACAACGCCTGTGCGCAATGACTGAAACTGCCACCACCGGGCAGCAGGCACAGCATCAGCAGCGGTTCTGCCGAGTGCAACCATTGCTCCAGGCCCTCATCGGGGGTACAGATGGCCTGGAAAGTGTCCGCGTTCGTCTCCTCGATCGTTGCCGGCGCATGCAGCACCCCGGTTATCTGCGGCTGGTCGGGATCACCTTCGACAAAACTCACGACCAGTTCGGTTCCTTCGCGCAATGGCGAGTACGTCTCGGCCTGCAACGGCCCGGCCAATGCCAGCCAACAGTGACTGGGCGCGGCCCCTTCACCCTGATAAAGCCAGTCGAATTGCACCGGTACCGGCCTTGCCGGATCGGGGCCTTGTTCATCGACCTCGACGACCCATGCCCGCTGCAGGCTGTGCATCTTTGGTTTGCTCGTCGCGCAGGGCGGCTCGAAGCGGGCCGGCCATTGCAGGGCACGGGCCTGGTTGTGGTACGGCGTATCCGTATCCTGGCTGCCCCAATGCTCAACGTGGGTCACCAGCCAGAGCCGATTGCAATCGGCAACCGGATGACCGGACAGCGGCATCACCCGACCGCTGCGCAAGGTCGCCAGGTCTGTCCGGCATTCGACACGTTGCGCCGCTGTCGCAGCGCTACGCTGGCGTTCGAGCTGCCGCACTGCCGGCCGATCACCCTCGCTGTGCATTACCGCAGGCTCAGCGGTTCGAAAATGTTGCTGATCGTCGCTGAACACCACGCAGTGCCCCCCGACCCGGTTTTCGAAGTGGTAATGCAGCCCTTCCTGGGCGCACAGTCGCTGGAGAAACTGCAGGTCCGACTCTCGATATTGCGTGCAGAAATCCCGGGGCGGGTGGTCGCCGCTCAGCGCCAGGCGTCGATCTTTACCGGTAATGCCGTGCTCCTTGAGCACCTGATCGAGGATTTGCGGAACTGAACGGGCACTGAAGATTCGTTGGCTGAAGCGCTGGGCCAGACAAGCCAGTCCTGGCCCCAGGCGCACCTGGCAGAGTCGGGGCCCCGAGGCATGATCACGCTGGACGAGTTCATGCAATTGTCCATGCACATGGTTTCCGGCTGGCCCGAAATGCAAGGAGGCCGGGCGGTACAGCAAACTGGCAAGGTCAAGCACCGGGTCATCGATCAGCAGCTCCAGGTCGAACACGAAGGGCTCGCTGATGGCTTCTCTACCGGTAAAGGCCAGGACCTCAAGGGAGTCGGGCAAACCTGCAACATCCAGACGAAATGACGGTTCGCTGACTGGATTGAACATCGGCGTTTCTCTACGGGAGGGGCGGCCGGGGATTCTCGCTGAGAGACATGGCCGAGTAGAGTGCCGAAATACAACTTAGGAAATAACCTACGCGAAAAGAAGACCAAATGCGCTGGGTAGTCGAAACGCAGGTAATTTCCCGCGAAATTGGAGAATTGCCGCACCAGGTCATCTGAAATTTCCGAGGCAAAAGGAAAATTTTCAGACAACCTGATGAGCGTGGCGCTTACCTCAGGAAGACAGGTAAGACGAACGGGTCAGCCCCAGACGCAAGGCATCGAGGAACTGCGTGCGCTCGGTTGCGCTGATGCGGGCACTGGCGCACTTGTCGCGGTAGTGAGTCATCAACTCCTCCGGCGACAAGTGCACGTAACGCAGCATGTCTTCGATGGTGTCGTGGGTTTCAATACCGGCGTGGTACACGCTGCCGTCGGCGTTCTGGTAGATGTTCACCGAGTCGGTGTCACCGAACAGGTTGTGCATGTCGCCAAGAATTTCCTGGTAGGCACCGACCAGGAACACACCCAGCAAGTAGTCTTCACCTTCGTTCAGCGCGTGCACCGGCAAACTGGTTTCGATGCTCTGCTCATCGACGTACTGGTTGATCTTGCCGTCGGAGTCACAGGTCAGGTCTTGCAGCACTGCACGACGCAGCGGCTCTTCGTCGAGACGGTGCAGCGGTATGATCGGCAGGACCTGATCGATGGCCCAAGTGTCCGGCAGGCTCTGGAACACCGAGAAGTTGCAGATGTACTTGTCGGCCAGTTTGTCGTTGAGTTCGTCCAGCACCTGACGGTGGGAACGCTGGCGCGCCTTCAGCGAGTTATGCAGGCGACGGCACACCGCGAAGTAGCACTGCTCGGCCAGGGCTTTCTCGGCCAGGGTCAGCTTGCCGTCGGCGTACTGGGCCGCAACATCGCTCATGTAGTGCGTGGCGCGCCAGTAGGTTTCCGTGACCATCTCGATGTCGGTCGGGCCGAGCAGATCGACCAGCCACTGCACGGTTTCCGGCAGCGCTTCCTTGTTCTCGATCTGCGGCACGTCGTCGTTGTGTTTCTCGACATCGGTCACCTGGATCACCAGCATGGCGTGGTGCGCGGTCAGGGAACGGCCGCTTTCGGAGAAGATGTTCGGGTGCGGCAGGCTCTGCGCATCGCAGAACTCCTTGAGCATCCCGACCACGACGCCGGCGTAATCGTCCATGTCGTAGTTGATCGAACTGGCGTTACGCGAGTGCGTGCCGTCGTAGTCCACGCCCAGGCCGCCACCGACATCGATGTGGTCCACCGGCAGGCCGAGGTTGCGCAACTCGCCGTAGTAACGGATCGCTTCCTTGAAGCCGTGCTGGTAGTCCGCCAGGTTGGCGATCTGCGAGCCCATGTGGAAGTGCAACAGGCGAATGCCCTGGTCCAGGCCGGCCGCGCGGAAACGCTCGACCACCGACAGCAGTTGCGCCGCCGACAGGCCGAACTTGGATTTCTCGCCGCCAGTGTCTGCCCACTTGCTCGACGCCAGGGACGACAGGCGCACGCGCAGGCCGACCTGAGGCTTGACCTTGAGCGAGGCCGCTTCTTCGATCACCAGGCCGACTTCGGATTCTTTCTCGATCACGATGAACACGTTGTGGCCGAGCTTCTGGCCCATCAGCGCCAGGCGAATGAACTCGCGGTCCTTGTAGCCGTTGCAGACGATGGTGCCGCCCTTCGGCGCCAGTGCCAGCACCGCCAGCAGCTCTGGCTTGGACCCGGCTTCCAGACCGATGGAAACGTTCTGGGTGGCGATGATGTTTTCGATCACCGCTTCCTGCTGGTTCACCTTGATCGGATACAGCGCGGTGTACTTGCTCTGGTATTCCAGACGCTCGATGTTGGCATCGAACGCGCCCGTCAGCTGACGCACGCGGTCTTGCAGAATGTCCGGGAAACGGACCAGCAACGGCAAGGACAGGCCGCTTTTGCGCAGCTGGTCGACTTGCTCGAACAGGTCGATAGGCGAGCTGCTCGGACCGTTCGGACGAACTTCGACGCGACCGGCGTCATTGATCGCGAAATACCCGGCCCCCCAATGGCGAATCCCGTAAACACTGCGGCTGTCCGCAACTGTCCATTGGCTGCCATCGTCTTTGCGTGTGCGTCGTACGGACATCGAAGTCCCCTATAAAGAAGTCATAGTGCGTCGCCTGGGTTCAGGCCGGCGCAGTCTAAAGAATGAAAATGACGGTTCGTCAACGAGGCAATAGACCCCGCCGACCGCAGTGAGTTTAGAAACCGGTCATGAACAGGCTCTGTGAAAACCATGTGGACGGCGCCAGGCCTGAATGCCATCAGGACCGGATCAAGCCGAGGGTGGTTTTCACAGAGGCTGCTAGCCGCCGGACTTCTTCGCCTTGAAACCGAGCTTGATCAGTTCTGCCAAGAGTAGCTCGACATGATCGCCCTGGATTTCGATGACACCGTCTTTCAACGCCCCACCGGTTCCGCAACGCTTCTTCAACGTCGTGGCCAGTTCCTTGAGCGCCTCTTCAGCCAATGGCACGCCAGTGATGGTGGTCACCGTCTTGCCGCCACGGCCCTTGCTTTCGCGACGCACGCGCGCAATGCCGTCGCCGGCCGGGATAACGGTCTGTTTGCAGATGCAGGCGTCCACCGGTTTACTGCATTCCGGGCAATGACGACCTGCGTCGGTGGAAAATACCAGGCCGCCCAAGGCGGCGAAGGATGCGGCTTTTTTGGCCACCGGCAATCCTCTTCGGAGGACAAAGACTGGTCGCAGCACTTGGGAAGGCTATCGACCGCGAAGCCCCACTCAGGCAGGGGCAGCGCTACTGAAACGGTACAACATTCACTTCACTGTTGGAGCGAGCTTGCTCGCGATGAACTCAAAGGCGACGCGTTCATTCTGGATGCCCGCGTTATCGTTGACGTCCATCGCGAGCAGGCTCGTTCCTACAGTTACAGCAATACCGGTTCAGTTTAAAAAGGTCGCGCAGTGTAACGGCAAAAACGCCGATTGCTAAGAGCCAATCGGCGCCAATTTATAGCTGTTTTGCGACGTTGCTTTGTTGAGCCTTCAGATAGCGCTTCAACGCCGCCAGAGAGTCCGGGCAGTAAGGCTTTTGCTCGATCTCCAGCATGACCTGATCGATGGGGATAAAGCGTGCTTCGAGCACCTCTTCCGGTTGCAGGGTCAACGGGCCGTCCCACACCGCCGAGAACGCCGAGCACCACAGGCGATTGCCCGTGTCCTCGAAGAAGAAATGGTCATGGGCGGTCAGCTCCACGCCACTCACGCCCAGTTCCTCTTCCAGTTCCCGGGCCGCCGATTCGGCGTAGGTTTCACTGGCGAGCACCATGCCCCCCGCCGCCACGTCCCAGTAACCGGGATAGATCGCCTTGCTCAGGGTGCGGCGATGCACGCATAGCTCGCCAGCGGAATTGAACAACATGATGTAGGTACCGCGTCCAATCAGCCCGCGCTCGCGCAAATCGGAACGGACCAGGGCGCCCAGCAGGTTGTCCTGCTCGTCTACCCAGGCGATCTGTTCGGCATCGGAAGCCGCACGGTGTGCGGCTTCCCTGGTGTTTTCGACCATGACTCAGCCCTGATTGAGCAGTTGACGCAAATCGATCACCGCGGCGTTGGCCCGGGAAATGTAGTTGGCCATGACCAGCGAGTGGTTGGCCAGTACGCCGAAGCCACTGCCGTTAAGGATCATTGGGCTCCATACCGGCTCCTGCGAGGCTTCCAGCTCACGAATGATCTGGCGCACGCTGACCGTGGCGTTTTTCTTGGCCAGCACATCGGCGAAGTCGACTTCGATGGCGCGCAACAGGTGCGACAACGCCCAGGCCTGGCCGCGGGCTTCGTAGAACACGTTGTCGATCTGCATCCACGGCGTCTCGACGATTTCCTCGTCGACCTGCGGCACTTGGCCCGGTGCCACGACTTCGGTTTTCAATGCGGTATTGAGCTTGACCCGACCCACACTGGCCGACAGCCGTTGCGACAGCGAACCCAGGCGGGTACCGACATCACCCAGCCAGTTGTTCAGGTTGTCGGCACGGGCATAGAACAGCGCGCTCTTCTGGTTCGGATCGGACAGGCGCGCCTGATAGCGACTCAGGGAGTTGATGCCTTCCTGGTACTCGGACTCACTGGACGGCAGCACCCAGCTCTTGTTGTCGAAGTTGAAACGCGGCTCGGCCTTGGCCAGGTCGGCGTCTTCGGCGGACTGCGACTGCGAACGGGCGAAGTCTTTGCGCAACGCCCGGCTCAGGTCGCGGACCTGCACCAGCACGCCGTATTCCCAGCTCGGCATGTTGTCCATCCACAGGCCTGGCGGGAAACGGTCGTTGGATATATAGCCGCCCGGCTTGGTCAGCAAGGTCCCGGCGACGGTCTTGAGGGTTTCCACCGTGGTGTAGCCGACGACCATCTGCTTGCCTTCTTTCTCGGCCGCCAGTTGTGCGGTCTGCTGGACCGGGAAGAGCGCCGGCTCCTGGCTCCAGTACCAGCCCAGGACACTCGCCACCAACAGGTAGATGCCCAGCAGAGTGGCCAGCGCCCGGCTGAACAACAGACCGCCAAGGTAACTGCGGGTCTCCGACTTCGGTTCAGCGGCACGTTCAGGCGCACTGCCTGTGCGGTTCTTCCAGTCCAGCATGGCGATATCCTTTCAATCTCTTGAGTTCAACGGTTCGACCACAACCATACAACAACGTGCCTTGGCCCGGCACCCGCCATTGCACCGATGGGGAAAATTACCGGGCTTGTGGATGAAAAATGTTCCTGGCCTCCCGACGACGCTACGACCTTCAGAATCCGGCTAATGCCCTGGACTGCCGCCTAAGGGAATCCCCTACCCCTGAAACCGAAAAAACCGGGCCACTGTGCACTGGCTGGAAAATCATGAATCTCCAAATGCCAGTCACACTCCAATGGCCATCCCACGCCCGCCAAGTGCCCTGAATAAAGCCCTTCACCCCCGCACTCCGCGACTTTAAAGGCTAGAACCAGACTGACCGGTCACAAACTGAATGTGGTCGCATTACAGATTATTGACGTACAGCGCTCATGTAATGGAAAAGTGGTGCTAGCATAGAGCCACCAGTCGACCTCAGTGTGCACCCTAACTAGTAGTCAGGATATGACCGAGCCAGAAGACCCCAGCCGCGAGCGCCTCAAGCACCACTTTGCCCAGCGGGTAATTCATCAGGCTCGTCAGATTCTTGAGATATGGCAGCGCCTGCAACGCAGCGAGTGGTCCACCGCCGACCTGTCGGAACTGAGCGAGGCCAATCTGCGCCTGCTGCGTTTCGCCGAGCGCTTCGAGCAACCGGAACACACGCAACTGGCACGTCATATCGGTCAATCCCTGGAGGCGGTCGACGCCAACCGCGGACGCCTGAGCAGCGGTCTGATCACCGACCTCAATCGCTTGATGCAGCGCCTGTCACGCACCGGCTTGCGCCATGGCGACCAACTCGATCAAACCTTCCTGCCGCCACTGCGCAAGCCCATCTATGTGATGCTGCAGGATCACGACCGCGCCGAGCGCCTGGCCAAACAACTGGAATTCTTCGGGCTCAGCGCCCAGTCCCTGGACAGCGTAGACGCGTTTCGCTCGTCGATGGTCGAGCGCTTGCCCGCGGCGATTGTCATGGACGTGGACTTCAGCGGCCCCGGCGTCGGCCTGAAGCTGGCCGCCGAAGCCCAGGAAGGCCTGGATCATCGCTTGCCGCTGCTGTTCTTCAGCCTGCACGAAACCGACACACCGACCCGCCTCGCCGCCGTGCGTGCCGGAGGCCAGGAGTTCCTCACCGGCACCCTCGAAGCGTCGAGCCTGCTGGAGAAAATCGAAGTCCTGACCTGCGTCGCCCAGTACGAACCTTATAAAGTGTTGATCATCGACGACTCCCGCGCCCAGGCCCTGCACACCGAGCGCCTGCTCAACAGTGCCGGGATCGTCACCCGGACGTTGATCGAGCCGATCCAGGCCATGGCCGAACTGGCGGACTTCCAGCCAGACCTGATCATCCTCGACATGTACATGCCGGCCTGCACCGGTACGGAACTGGCCAAGGTGATCCGTCACAACGACCGTTATGTCAGCGTGCCGATCATTTACCTGTCGGCCGAAGACGACCTGGACAAGCAACTCGACGCCATGAGCGAGGGCGGCGATGACTTCCTGACCAAACCGATCAAGCCCCGGCACCTGATCACCACCGTGCGCAACCGTGCAGCAAGGGCCCGCAACCTCAAGGCACGGATGGTTCGCGACAGCCTCACCGGCCTGTACAACCACACGCACATCCTGCAATTGCTCGAAGACTGCTCGTTCCGCGCCCGCCGCGAGAACAAGCCGCTGAGCTTTGCCATGCTCGACATCGACCATTTCAAACGGGTCAACGACAGCCATGGCCACCCCATGGGCGACCGGGTGATCAAGAGCTTGGCGCTGTTTCTCAAGCAACGCCTGCGCAAGACCGACTTCATCGGCCGCTACGGTGGCGAAGAGTTCGCCATCGTCATGCCGGACACCGATATCGAAGCGGCCTACAACGTGCTCGATGAAATCCGCCAGCGTTTTGCCGAGATTCACTACCCCGCTCAACCCCAGGACCTGTGGTGCACCTTCAGCGCCGGGGTGGTGGAGTTATGCGAAAGCTCTGACAGCCTGATGATGGCCAGCCTGGCAGACGAGGCGCTGTACCGTGCCAAGGGCGGCGGACGCAATCGCGTACAGGCCGCTCGCACATCAAAGCAAAGTGCCACTTTTTCATCGGAATCGACCGATACAGTCATAACCCTGTAACAGAAACGCAATAACTTCAGGCGCTTACCATTTCTGCCGTTGGTAGTCCTTAATGCGCCTGAAGCTGCTGACCAATCTCAATACCCTCCTATTGGTGGCCGTGTGCGTGGCCCTCGGCGCCACGCTGTGGTGGTCGCAAAAAGCCCTTGAGCGTCCGTACCTACTCATGGAGCGCTACCTGGGCCTGTCGCAGCAGTTTCAGCATGAAGTCGCCCGCTGCATCGAGGATTACCTTGGCAGCGGCGATGCCCTGCGCCTGAGCAGTGCCGCCCAAGGTATCGACAGCCTGCAAAAACAACTCGGCGAATTGCCACCCGCCCTGGCCGAGACTTTGCGCCCGAGCCTGTCGACCCTTGAAGAGTTCAGCAAAACCGACCTGCTGGCAGCCGGCAAACTGGCCGGCGATCCGCAGGCCCTGCTGTTGCAGGCCGAACGGGAATTGGGCGCCAATCTCGATCAGCTCAGCCAGTACGCCAGTGGCAATGCCGCCTATCTGACACCGCTGCTCAGCGCCTCGCAGCACCTGGGCAAATTGTCCCTGGCGCGGGAAAAGCTGGTCAGCAGTGGCCGCAGCGAGCTGGCTGCCGACGTCGAGCGCGAAGTGACCAACATTCGCACCCAGGCGGAAAAACTCGATGCCCTGCCCTTGCTGGGCGTGACCTCCAGCAGCGAATCGAACACCGATGATTTCGCCGCGATGATGGGCCTTGAGAACAAGGAAAAAACCGTCGCCGAAGATGCTGGCGTCGGCCTCAAGCGTGAGCTCAACAGCCTGCTCACCCGCTACCCGGCCGAGCTCGCGCGCACCCGTGATCAAATCGGCAAACGCGCTGACCTGAGCACCGCGACTCACCTGAAAATCGCCGACGTGCAACAGGCCATTGCCGGGTTGGAGCCGGTGGTACGCGCCCAGCACGGGCAGATCCAGGGTGAAGTGCGGCTGATGCAAGGCGTGATGATCGGCTTGATCCTGTTGATCGCGCTGCTGATCGACACCCTGCAGCGCAAACTGGCCCGGACCCTGACCAACCTCGCCCCGGCCCTGTCGACCTGGGCCGAAGGCGACTTCAGCCGCGACATTCAACTGGGCAACACCAACCGCGAATTGCATGACATTGAAGCCTCGCTCAACCGCCTGCGCGCTTATCTGGTGGACCTGGTAGGGACCATTCGCCTCAATGCCGAGCAAGTGGCCGGCAGCAGTCGCACCCTGGCCGACCTGAGCAACGATTTGCATGACGGTGCGCAACATCAGGCCGGCGACACGGCGCTGATCCGCGACTCTCTGAGCGAACTGGAAGCGACCATTCAGCAAGTCGCCGGTGACGCCAGCCAGGCCGCCGACGCCAGCCGCCACGCCGGCCTGGCCGTGGAGCACGGACAGAAAGTCATCGGCCTGAGCCTCACCGGCCTGCATGCGCTGGTGGATGAAGTGCAAGGCAATGCGCAAATGATCGAACACCTGGCCGAGGAGTCGGCCACCATCGGCGGTGTGTTGACGGTGATCCGCTCGATCGCCGACCAGACCAACCTGCTGGCCTTGAACGCTGCCATCGAGGCGGCCCGGGCCGGGGAAATGGGCCGCGGTTTTGCCGTAGTGGCGGAAGAGGTGCGCTCACTGGCGCAACGTACCGCCGGGGCCACGGCAGAAATCCAGACGCTGATCGCCGGGCTGCAAACCGCCGCCCGGCAGTCGGTGGAAGGCATGCGTGCCCAGGTCGAACACGCCGAAGCCACGGCCAGCCAGGCCCAGGCCGCCGATGGCGCGCTGGATAAAATCGTCGGGGCGATCCAGACCATTTCCGACACGGCGGTGCGCATCGCCGATGTCACCGCCCAGCAAAGCGGCGCGGTCAGCGAGATTCGTGATCACAGCGAGCGGATTCATCAGTTGGGTGGGGATAACTTGCTGCGCATTGGCGAAGGGCGTGAGCAAGGGGAAAACCTGCTGGTGTTGGGTGGGCGATTGCACACCGCCGTTCAAGCCTTCCGCGTCTGACAGACCGCCATCGCGAGCAAGCTCGCTCCCACATTTGATCTGTGCACGACACAAATCCCCTGTGGGAGCGAGCTTGCTCGCGATGGCGTCAGAACATTCACAGCAGACTCCTGCTCTGCACGCCTGGTCACTGTCCGCTATCATCCCCCCAATTCCGATACGCGAGATCGTCATGCGCCGTTTGCTCTGCCTGCTGCTTTTAGTATTCGCCCTGCCGGCCAGCGCCACCGGCTTGCTGGAAAATCGTCCCAGCTCGACCCTGGGCTCGATCAACAACAGCGCCGACTTCCTGCCCGTGCGCGAAGCCTTCCAGTTGAGCCTGGTAGAAAGCACACCGCAATCGATCAAGCTGCGCTTCGTCGCCACTGAAGGCTATTACCTCTACCGTCACCGCTTCCAGTTTCGCGCCGATCCGGCCGACGTCGTGCTCGGTGCGGCGAAACTGCCCGATGGCCAGAAAAAACACGATGAGTACTTCGGCGACGTCGAGGTCTACCACGGCATTCTCGACGTCGAACTACCGCGCACCGATCAGCGGGCCTTCACCCTGGCCGTGACGTATCAGGGTTGTGCCGATAAAGGCCTGTGCTATCCGCCGGAGACCGAGCGCCTGAGCATCGACGGCAGCGGCACGGCGCCGACGACATCTCAATGGAGCTGGCGCGAACTGGCCTTGTTTTTCCTCGCGGGCCTGGGCCTGACCTTCACACCCTGCGTGCTGCCCATGCTGCCGATCCTGTCCGGAGTGGTGCTGCGCGGCCAGGTCGGCGGCTGGCGCGGCTTCAATCTGTCGCTGGCCTATGTACTGCCGATGGCCGCGTGCTTTGCCCTGCTCGGTGCGCTGATGGGCCTGTTCGGTGCCCAGCTCAATCTGCAGGCGCGGCTGCAATCGGCTTGGGTGCTGGTGCCCTTTGCGATGTTTTTTGCGCTGTTCGCGTTGGCGATGTTCGGCGTCTTCGAACTGAAACTGCCGCACGCCATCAGCAGTCGCCTGGACCGCATCGCCGGTCGCACCGAAGGCGGGTCACTGTGGGGCGCCGCGGTGTTGGGCGTGGTCTCCAGCTTGCTGGTTTCACCCTGTGTTTCGGCACCACTGGCCGGCGCGTTGCTGTACATCAGCGCCAGTGGCGATGCGCTGGGCGGCAGCCTGAAGCTGTTCATGCTCGGCCTCGGCATGGGGGCACCGCTGTTGCTGGTGGCCACCGGTGGCGCAGCCTGGTTGCCAAAAAGTGGTCCGTGGCTGGTCTACGTGAAAAACGCGATTGGCGTGTTGTTGCTCGGCTTGGCCGTCGGCCTGCTCAGTCGCGTCCTGCCGGGCCAGGTCACCTTGCTGCTGATCGGTTTGCTGGCCGGCGGTGTCGGCCTGTTCATGGGGGCGCTGGAGTTCGTCTATAAACCACCACGCAAACGCCTCGGACAGCTGCTCGGCATGTTCCTGGTGTTTTACGCGCTGGCCTGCTGGTACGGCGCGTTCAGCGGCCAGACCGACCCGTTCAACCCGATCGGCCAGCCCCGTATCGTTGCCAACAGCGGCGCCGCGCAAAACACCAGCGCCTGGCAAACCGTCAGCACGCCAGCCGAACTGGACCGCGCACTCGCCGACGCACGCTCCTCCGGCACACCGCTGCTGCTCGACTGGTACGCCGACTGGTGCATCAGCTGCAAAGTCATCGAGCGTGAGGTGCTGGACGACCCTGTCGTCATCGAACGCCTCAAGGGTTACCGGCTGATCCGCTTCGACATCACCGCCAGCAATGCCGAGCAACGCGCCCTGCTCGACCGCTACCAGTTGTTCGGTCCACCGGCCCTTATGTTTTTTGGCAAGGACGGTGTCGAACGCGCCGATGTACGGGTGATCGGCGAGATCAACGCCAGGGACTTCGCCGAACGTGTTACCAGGGCGAATGACCGCATTTAATCAAGCAGTCATATATTTCGCGCAAACATCGGTCATCGTGCTGCCTATTGCAGAGAACTGGACAGTCACAAAGGCTTTGCGGCATAGTCGCCGGGTTCTGACAATTGCTCACAGAAAATAAAGGAACAGCCGATGGCGACCCTACTGGTTCTGCACGGACCCAACCTGAACTTGCTCGGCACTCGTGAACCGGGCACCTACGGCGCCACGACGCTGGCGCAGATCAACCAGGACCTGGAACGCCGTGCCCGCGAAGCCGGTCACCATCTGCTGCACCTGCAAAGCAATGCCGAGTACGAATTGATCGACCGTATTCACGCTGCCCGCAGCGAAGGCGTGGACTTCATTTTGATCAACCCGGCAGCTTTTACACATACAAGTGTCGCATTACGTGACGCGCTGCTGGCGGTGAGCATCCCATTCATCGAAGTGCATTTGTCCAACGTGCACAAACGCGAACCTTTCCGCCATCACTCTTACTTCTCCGACGTAGCGGTGGGAGTGATCTGCGGCCTTGGCGCCAGCGGTTACCGACTGGCCCTGGAGGCCGCCCTGGAACAGCTTGAACAACAAGTTAACCGCCCCTGACCGACCCTTGGGAGTTGATGATTCATGGATATCCGTAAAGTTAAGAAACTGATCGAATTGCTGGAAGAGTCCGGCATCGACGAGCTCGAGATCAAGGAAGGCGAAGAGTCCGTACGCATCAGCCGTCATAGCAAAACCCCGGCTCAGCAGTACTACGCGCCGGCTCCAATGCCTGCTCCGGCTGCCGCGCCTGTCGCTGCCGCCGCTCCGGCTGCCGCTGCTGCTCCTGCTGCCGCCGCCGCACCAGCGCTGAACGGCACCGTTGCCCGTTCGCCGATGGTCGGTACGTTCTACCGCAAGTCTTCGCCAACCTCGCCGTCCTTCGTTGAAGTCGGCCAGACCGTGAAGAAAGGCGACACCCTGTGCATCGTTGAAGCCATGAAGATGATGAACCACATCGAAGCTGAAACCAGCGGTGTGATCGAATCCATCCTCGTCGAAGACGGCCAGCCGGTTGAGTACGACCAACCGCTGTTCACCATCGTTTGAACCGCGGAGAGCCTTTGATGACTGCGAAGTTGGAAAAAGTTCTGATCGCCAACCGCGGTGAGATCGCCCTGCGGATCCTGCGCGCCTGCAAAGAGATGGGCATCAAGACCGTCGCCGTTTACTCCAAGGCTGACAAGGAACTGATGCACCTGGGCCTGGCAGACGAATCCGTCTGCATCGGACCGGCATCGGCCGCCCACTCCTACCTGCACATTCCGGCAATCATTGCCGCAGCCGAAGTGACTGGCGCCACCGCCATTCACCCGGGCTACGGCTTCCTTGCGGAAAACGCCGACTTCGCCGAACAGGTCGAGAAATCCGGCTTCGCGTTCATTGGCCCGAAAGCCGAAACCATTCGCCTGATGGGCGACAAGGTATCGGCCAAGCACGCCATGATCGCTGCTGGCGTACCGACCGTTCCGGGTTCTGACGGCCCGCTGCCGGAAGATGAAGAAACCGCTCTGCGCATTGGTCGCGAAGTGGGTTACCCGGTGATCATCAAGGCCGCTGGCGGCGGCGGTGGTCGCGGTATGCGCGTTGTGCACAAGGAAGAAGACCTGATTTCCTCGGCGAAACTGACCCGCTCCGAAGCAGGCGCGGCGTTCGGCAACCCGATGGTCTATCTGGAAAAATTCCTGACCAACCCACGCCACGTGGAAGTCCAGGTTCTTTCCGACGGCCAGGGCCAGGCTATCCATCTGGGCGACCGCGATTGCTCGCTGCAACGTCGTCACCAGAAGGTTCTTGAAGAAGCGCCGGCACCGGGCATTGACGAAAACGCACGCCAGGAAGTACTCGCACGCTGCGTCAAGGCATGCATCGACATCGGCTACCGTGGCGCAGGCACTTTCGAGTTCCTGTACGAAAACGGTCGTTTCTACTTCATCGAGATGAACACTCGTGTCCAGGTAGAGCACCCGGTTTCGGAAATGGTCACCGGCATCGACATCGTCAAGGAGATGCTCAGCATCGCCGCCGGCAACAAGCTGTCGTTCACCCAGGATGACGTGGTCATCCGCGGTCACGCGCTGGAATGCCGGATCAACGCCGAAGACCCGAAAACCTTCATGCCGAGCCCTGGCACGGTCAAGCATTTCCACGCTCCAGGCGGCAACGGCGTTCGCGTCGACTCGCACCTGTACAGTGGTTATGCCGTTCCGCCGAACTACGATTCGTTGATCGGCAAGCTGATCACCTACGGCGCAACCCGTGACGAAGCCATGGCGCGCATGCGCAATGCGCTGGACGAGATCGTGGTTGACGGGATCAAGACCAACATCCCGCTGCACCGCGACCTGACCCGCGATGAAGGCTTCTGCAAAGGGGGCGTGAACATTCACTACCTCGAGCACAAGCTGGCTGGCGAGAAGCACTAAGCTTCAGCTGGTACACGACAAAGCCGCCTTCGGGCGGCTTTGTTGTATCTGGACATTTCATCAGATAGGTGGCTTTGCACAATCCCTGTGGGAGCGGGCTTGCCCGCGAAGACGTCGGCACATCCAACATCAATGCGACAGACAGCACGCATTCGCGAGCAAGCCCGCTCCCACAGGCACAGCGGACTCCCACAAAACCCGCTCTCTCGCGTAAACTTGCGTCCTTCTCGCAGCCCGCCAGGCTGCAATCAACATTTTTCAAAGGTGCCCGCCATGCCTTGGCTGCAAGTACGTCTCGCCATCAGCCCAGAACAAGCCGAAACCTATGAAGACGCGTTCCTTGAAGTGGGCGCCGTGTCGGTGACCTTCATGGACGCCGAAGACCAGCCGATCTTCGAACCGGAACTCAATACCACGCCACTGTGGTCGCACACGCACCTGCTGGCCCTGTTCGAAGGTGGCACCGAGCCTGGCCCGGTACTGGCCCACCTGGAACTGTTGACCGGCAGTCCGCTGCCTGAACACCACAGCGAAGTCATCGAAGACCAGGATTGGGAACGCAGCTGGATGGACGGCTTCCAGCCGATGCGTTTCGGCCAGCGCCTGTGGATCGTGCCGAGCTGGCACGCCGCGCCGGAACCTGAGGCAGTGAACCTGTTGCTTGATCCGGGCCTGGCGTTCGGCACCGGCACCCACCCGACCACCGCACTGTGCCTGGAATGGCTCGACGGTCAGGACCTGAAGGACTGCAACGTGCTGGACTTCGGCTGCGGTTCGGGGATTCTGGCGATTGCCGCCCTGCTGCTGGGCGCCAAGGAGGCCGTGGGTACCGACATCGACGTGCAGGCGCTGGAAGCGTCCCGCGACAACGCCGGGCGCAATAACATCGCTGATGAGTTGTTCCCACTGTATCTGCCGGAAGATTTGCCGCAGGTTCAGGCCGACGTACTGGTGGCCAATATTCTCGCCGGCCCGCTGGTTTCCCTGGCGCCGCAGCTGTCCGGCCTGGTCAAGTCGGGCGGTCGCCTGGCGCTGTCGGGCATCCTCGCCGAACAAGGCGACGAAGTTGCTGCCGCCTACGCCAAGGACTTCGATCTGGATCCGATCGCCAATCGCGATGGCTGGGTGCGCATCACTGGCCGTCGGCGCTAGAATGGCCGCCTGCATAATCCGGAACGCCGCATGACCGATAGCTTCGTCACTCAGTGCCCGCATTGCCAAACCAGCTTCCGCGTCAGCCATGCCCAATTGAGCGTGGCTCGCGGCGTGGTTCGCTGCGGCTCCTGCCTGCAGGTGTTCAATGCCGCCAGGCAGTTGCTTGAGCAGGCCGGCAAGGAACCACCGGTAGCGGTGCCGTTACCGCCTGTGCAGCCTGCCGAACCCCTCGAGCCATCGGCACCGCGCGCCATCAGCCAAAAGCAATGGAGCGCGACCGAACTGGACCTGGACAGTCTCGACCTCGACGAAGAACTCGCCCGGCTCGAACAGCGGGAAATCCAGCCCGCCACCGAGCTCGGTCGCCATCGCGACGACTCACTGAGCGCCCGCCGCGACAGCACCGGGCAGGATGACGAGGAGCCGTGGTCCGACAGCCTGTTCAGTGAGTCCGCGGCCGATCGTGCGCAAGTCGACGAACCGTTCGACCAACTTGAAACACCTGAGCCGACGATCGAATCGGGCAAAGCCTCGCGCACCGAACCTTCGCTGTCTCTGGAACCGGTCGATCTCGACGACGAACTGCAACCACCCCAGTTGCGCTTGCACGACCCACTCGATGCGCCGCTGCACCACGAACGCCTGTCGGCCGCCGACGAGAACGAACTCGACGACAACCTGCCCTCGGTCGAGCCGCTGCGCAAGCGCCGCGAACGCAGCGAGACGGGCCCGCGTGCCGAAGTGTTGCAAGACCTGACCGACGACCCGCTGCAACTGGACTGGCAAAAACGCCGCTCGCCCTGGGGCCGACGGCTGTTGTGGTTGTTGCTGGTGCTGATTGCCGCTGGCGCGCTCGCCGGCCAGTACATCGCCTACCATTTCGACGAACTGGCGCGACAGGATCAATATCGCCCGTGGTTCCAGCAACTGTGCCCGCAAATCGGCTGCTCCGTGCCCTCCAAGGTCGACATTGCAAAAATCAAAAGCAGCAACCTGGTGGTGCGCAGCCATCCCGAATTCAATGGCGCGCTGGTGGTCGATGCGATCATCTATAACCGCGCAACCTTTTCCCAGCCCTTCCCGCTGCTGGAACTGCGCTTCGCCGACCTCAATGGCCACCTGATCGCCAGTCGCCGCTTCAAGCCCGGCGAGTACCTCAAAGGCGATCTCGAAGGCATGGCGGAAATGCCTCCGCAGACGCCGATCCACATCGCCCTGGACATTCTCGACCCCGGCGCCAAGGCCGTGAACTACAGTCTGAGCTTCCACTCTCCGGAGTGAAACGCTTCATCGCTCCCCGATTGACGTGGGCTTTCTGACTCCCCCTGGCCAACCAAACCACGGGTAATAACAGAATAACTGTTCAGATTTTGTTCAATTCAGCCTTTATCCAGTCATCGAGAGCGGGTATCATGCCAACCCTTTTTCGAACTCTCATGATCCGGCCCCACAACAGGGAAGTCCTATGTCGGCGGTACGCATCGGCCCATACACATTACATAACAGCTTGATTCTCGCCCCCATGGCGGGTGTCACCGACCAGCCCTTTCGTCAGCTGTGCAAGCGATTGGGCGCGGGACTGGTCGTCTCGGAAATGGTCACCAGCGACATGAGTTTGTGGAACACCCGCAAGTCGCGCATGCGCATGATCCACACAGGCGATCCCGAGCCACGCTCGGTACAGATCGCCGGTGGGGACGCGCAGATGCTGGCGGACGCTGCCCGTGCCAATGTTGAAATGGGCGCGCAGATTATTGATATCAACATGGGCTGCCCGGCCAAGAAAGTCTGCAACAAGGCTGCCGGTTCCGCACTGTTGAAGGATGAAACCCTGGTCACCGAGATCCTGCAGGCCGTCGTGGCTGCGGTCGATGTGCCGGTTACCCTGAAGATCCGGACCGGCTGGGACCGGGACAACAAGAACGGTCTGACGGTGGCGAAGATCGCCGAGCAGGCAGGCATTACGGCGCTGGCAGTGCATGGCCGCACCCGTGCCGACCTGTACACCGGTGAAGCCGAGTACGACACCATTGCCGCGATCAAGCAGGCGGTGTCGATTCCGGTCTTCGCCAACGGCGATATCGATTCGCCGGAAAAAGCCCGGTACGTGCTCGACGCGACCGGTGCCGATGGTTTGTTGATTGGCCGGGCTGCCCAGGGGCGGCCATGGATTTTTCGCGAGATCGACCATTTCCTGCGTACCGGCGAGAAACTCCCGGCGCTGGAACTGATCGAGGTGGAACGCATCCTGCTAGAGCATCTGGCTGCCCTGCACGCCTTCTATGGCGATGTCATGGGTGTACGCATTGCTCGAAAGCATGTGGGCTGGTATCTCGCAACCCTGCCGGGCGCCAGGGAGTTTCGCGCCCACTTCAATCGTTTGGATGGTACGGATACACAATGCGCCAACGTTCGGGCGTTTTTCGCCGAGCGTTACAAGAGCCTGACAGGGGACGGAGAGTGGGTGGCCGCATGACGATGATGACCGAGACTTTAGTGAGTGGAACAACACCCGTGAGCGACAACGTGAATTTGAAACAGCACCTCAATACACCGAGCGAAGAGGGCCAGACCCTTCGCGGGAGTGTCGAGAAGGCGCTGCACAATTATTTCGCCCACCTTGAGGGCGCTGCCGTCACTGATGTGTACAACCTGGTGCTCTCCGAAGTCGAGGCTCCCCTGCTCGAGTGCGTGATGAACTACGTCAAGGGCAACCAGACCAAGGCCAGCGAGATGCTCGGACTGAACCGGGGCACGCTGCGCAAGAAACTCAAGCAGTACGATTTGCTGTAAGCATTCAATCAAACCAGAAAGGCGCCCGCGTAAAACCGGTCGCCTTTTTTGCTGACTTCCTTTGCTTTTGATGGAAATTGAGATGACCGACCAGACTACCCGCCTGCCGATCCGCCGCGCCTTGATCAGCGTTTCCGACAAGACCGGGATCCTCGAATTCGCCAAGGAGCTTGAAGCCCTGGGCGTCGAGATCCTCTCCACCGGCGGGACGTTCAAGCTGCTGCAGGACAACGGCGTTGCCGCAGTGGAAGTCGCGGATTACACCGGTTTCGCCGAAATGATGGACGGCCGGGTGAAAACCCTGCACCCGAAAATCCACGGCGGGATCCTCGGTCGTCGCGGTATCGACGACGCGATCATGAACGAACACGGCATCAAGCCGATCGACCTGGTCGCGGTCAACCTGTACCCGTTCGAAGCCACCATCAACAAGCCAGGCTGCGACCTGCCGACCGCCATCGAGAACATCGACATCGGCGGCCCGACCATGGTTCGTTCGGCCGCGAAAAACCATAAAGACGTAGCGATCGTGGTCAATGCCAGCGATTACGCCAGCGTCCTGGAAAACCTCAAGGCCGGCGGCCTGACCTACGCTCAACGCTTCGACCTGATGCTCAAGGCGTTCGAACACACCGCCGCCTACGACGGCATGATCGCCAACTACATGGGTACCGTGAACCAGGCGGCCGACACCCTGAGCACGGAAGGACGCAGCGAATTCCCGCGCACCTTCAACAGCCAGTTCATCAAGGCCCAGGAAATGCGCTACGGCGAGAACCCGCACCAGAGCGCGGCGTTCTACGTGGAAGCCAAGCCTGCCGAAGTCGGCATCGCCACCGCAACCCAGTTGCAAGGCAAGGAACTGTCGTACAACAACGTGGCCGACACCGACGCCGCGCTGGAGTGCGTGAAGAGCTTCGTCAAGCCGGCTTGCGTGATCGTCAAGCACGCCAACCCGTGCGGCGTGGCTGTCAGCCCTGACGCCGAAGGCGGCATCCGCAAGGCCTACGACCTGGCCTACGCCACCGACACCGAATCCGCGTTCGGCGGCATCATCGCCTTCAACCGCGAACTGGACGCCGAGACCGCCAAGGCCATCGTCGAGCGCCAGTTCGTCGAAGTGATCATTGCCCCGAGTGTCAGCGAAGAAGCCCGCGCCATTGTCGCCGCCAAAGCCAACGTACGCCTGCTGGCCTGCGGCGAGTGGTCGGCTGACCGCGCCGCTGCCTGGGACTACAAACGCGTCAACGGTGGCCTGCTGGTACAGAGCCGCGACATCGGCATGATCGGCGCCGACGACCTGAAAGTGGTGACCAAGCGCGCACCGACCGAACAGGAAATCAACGACCTGATCTTCGCCTGGAAAGTCGCCAAGTACGTGAAGTCCAACGCCATCGTCTACGCCAAGAATCGCCAGACCATCGGTGTCGGCGCCGGCCAGATGAGCCGCGTGAACTCGGCGCGCATTGCTGCCATCAAGGCTGAACATGCCGGTTTGCAGGTAGCCGGTTCGGTGATGGCTTCCGACGCATTCTTCCCGTTCCGCGACGGCCTGGACAATGCGGCCAAGGCAGGCGTGACTGCTGTGATCCAGCCAGGTGGCTCGATGCGTGATGCTGAAGTGATTGCTGCGGCCGACGAAGCCGGCATCGCCATGGTCTTCACTGGCATGCGCCACTTCCGTCACTGATACGACGATCAACTGTGGGAGCGGGCTTGCTCGCGAAGACGGCGGCACATTCAATATTGATGTGACTGAAACACCGCTTTCGCGAGCAAGCCCGCTCCCACATAAGAGCATCCCAGCGGTGCTATCAAGAATTTGCGTCATCCGAGGTTTTTGAAATGAATGTTTTGATCATTGGCAGCGGTGGCCGTGAACACGCCCTGGCCTGGAAAGTGGCTCAGGATCCGCGCGTGCAGAAAGTGTTCGTGGCGCCGGGCAACGCCGGTACCGCCATCGAAGCCAAGTGCGAGAACGTCGCCATCGACGTACTGGCGCTTGAGCAACTGGCAGACTTTGCCGAGAAAAACGTTTCCCTGACCATCGTCGGCCCTGAAGTGCCACTGGTTGCCGGTGTCGTGGACCTGTTCCGCAGCCGCGGCCTCGATTGCTTCGGCCCGACCGCTGGCGCTGCGCAGCTGGAAGGTTCGAAAGCCTTCACCAAGGACTTCCTGGCTCGCCACAAGATTCCGACTGCCGACTACCAGAACTTCACCGAAATCGAGCCAGCCCTGGCTTACCTGCGTGAAAAAGGCGCTCCGATCGTGATCAAGGCCGACGGCCTGGCCGCCGGTAAAGGCGTGATCGTCGCCATGACCCTGGCCGAAGCCGAAGACGCCGTGCGCGACATGCTGGCGGGCAATGCCTTTGGCGATGCGGGTTCGCGTGTGGTCATCGAAGAGTTCCTGGACGGCGAAGAAGCCAGCTTCATCGTCATGGTCGACGGCAAGAACGTGCTGCCGATGGCCACCAGCCAGGACCACAAACGCGTCGGCGACGGCGACACCGGTCCGAACACCGGCGGCATGGGTGCTTACTCCCCGGCGCCAGTGGTCACCGCCGACGTGCACAAGCGCGTCATGGACCTGGTGATCTGGCCGACCGTGCGCGGCATGGCCGAAGAAGGCAACGTCTACACTGGTTTCCTGTACGCAGGCCTGATGATCGACAAGGCTGGTAACCCAAAAGTCATCGAATTCAACTGCCGTTTCGGCGACCCTGAAACCCAACCGGTGATGCTGCGCCTGCAGTCGAGCCTGGTGTTGCTGGTCGAAGCCGCCCTGGCCCAGGCGCTGGATAAAGTGGAAGCGCAATGGGATCCACGTCCGAGCGTCGGCATCGTTCTGGCCGCTGGCGGCTATCCTGGTGACTACGCCAAGGGCACAGCCATCAAGGGACTGGATGCAGCCGCCGCACTGGAAGGCAAGGTTTTCCACGCCGGTACGGCGCTCAAGGACGGTCAGGTAGTGACCGCCGGTGGTCGTGTGTTGTGCGCCACAGCCATGGGTGCCAGCGTCGACGCTGCACAGCAGCAGGCCTACAAGCTGGCGGCAACGATTGACTGGGAAGGCTGTTTCTATCGCAAGGACATTGGCTATCGCGCCATTGCCCGCGAGCGTGGCGAAAGCCAGGAATAAGGTAGACACCGCACCAGGCAATGAACACGGTTCATTGCCTGGCTATTCCGGCGCCGCGCATCGTTATATTCTGGCATCAACCTAACGAAGGGATTTCGCCGTGCGCTGGCTCAGGATTGCCATAAGCTTAACCGTCACATTGCTGACCCTGCTCTGCATGCTACCGGCCCAGGCCGCGCAAGGCAGTGGTTGGGCGGTATTGCTCGACGAACAGGGCGACCTGCAACTGAGCGACATCCGTTCCGCACGCTACACCAATCAATTCAGCCCCATCGAACTCGACCGCATTACAGCGGCTGAACCCGATGGGGCGCTATGGTTGCGATTCAAGCTTGCACCGGGCAAGCACGAACAAGTGCTGCGGTTGTTCGCGCCCGACCTGCGCCAATTCAACATGTACGTACTGGACGGCGACAAGCTGATCGACCAATCCAGCACGGGCAACGAACAGCCCCAATCCGAGCGTCCATTGCCCAGCAGCGACTTCATGCTGCCGCTGCCGCAAAGTGACAGCCCTCTGGATGTCTACCTGCGACTGGCCTCCGACCACCAGTTACGGCCCTACATCACCCTGCAATCGGCGGTCATCGCGGCTGCCAACCAGAACCAGACGCTGATCTATGGCCTGCTGTTCGGTTGCATCGCCATGCTGATCCTGCACAACCTCATCCGCTACGCCTACACCCGCTCGCACAGCGCCCTCTGGCTGGCAGCGTGCGAAGGGCTGTTGATGCTCAGCCTGCTGTTGTTGCTGAACCTTGCTGGCCCCTGGCTACCGGACTGGCACGCACTGCAAACGCCGGGGGCTTACCTGGCATTGCTGCTGACGGCGCCCTGCGGCCTGATGCTTGCCTATCGCTTCTTCTCCCCGCTCGGTCCGCACCCGCTGAACCGGTTGCTGCTCGGCGAGGTCCTGCTGATCACCGCCTGCGGCCTGATGCTGCTGTTCGTCAATACCCTGCCGCTGAACTTCATTACCTACGGCCTGGTAGCCCTGGCTGGCCTGACCATGCTGTTCATCAGCGCCTATCACTGGCAAAAAGGCTATCGCCCGGCGCGTCTCTTCGTGGCGGCCATGGTGGTGTTCAACCTCGGGACCCTGGTCATCCTGCCTGCGCTGTTGGGGCTGACCCTGGTCGAACCCCATGGCCTGATCACCACCTTGCTGGTATTCATCTGCATCAGCGGCCTGCTGATGAGCATTGCGTTGAGCGAGCGCCAGCGCCGCATCACCGAAGACCGTTTCAGCATCAGCCGTGACCTGGCGGCCAGCAATGCCGAGGTCAACGCCAAGGCCGAGTTCCTGGCGAAGATCAGCCATGAAATCCGCACCCCGATGAACGGCGTTCTCGGCATGACCGAACTGCTGTTGGGCACACCGCTGTCGGTCAAGCAACGCGACTATGTGCAGACGATCCACAGCGCCGGGAACGAGCTGCTGACACTGATCAACGAAATTCTCGACATTTCCAAACTCGAGTCCGGGCAGATCGAGCTGGACGATGTGCAGTTCGACCTCAACGCGCTGATCGAAGACTGCCTGAGCATCTTCCGCGCCAAGGCCGAGCAGCAAAACGTCGAGTTGATCAGCTTCATCCAGCCGCAAGTGCCTCGAGTGATCAGCGGTGACCCGACGCGCCTGCGCCAGACCCTGTTGAGCCTGCTCGAAAACGCCCTGAAAAAAACCGATGAAGGCGAAATCCTGATCGTCGTGGCGCTCGACGAGCGCAACACCAAACCGCGCCTGCGTATCGCCGTGCAGGACAGCGGCGAGCCGATGGATGCCGAAGAACGCGACGCCCTGATGCACGCCGAACTGCACAGCCGGCATTTTCTGTCGGCCACCCACCTCGGCGGCAACCTGGGTCTGGTGATTGCCCGGCAACTGATACGCTTGATGCAAGGGGAATTCGGCATCAAGAGTGGCAGCAACCAGGGCAGCACCCTGTGGCTGACCCTGCCGCTGGATCCGGATCGCCTCGAGCACCCGACCTCCGACCTCGATGGCCCGCTGCAAGGTGCACGGGTATTGGTGGTGGACGACAACGATACCTGTCGCAAGGTGCTGGTGCAGCAATGCAGCGCCTGGGGCCTTAACGTCAGCGCCGCGCCTTCCGGCAAGGAAGCGCTGGCACTGCTGCGCACCAAGGCGCATTTGCGCGATTACTTCGATGTGGTCCTGCTGGACCAGAACATGCCCGGCATGACCGGCATGCAACTGGCGGCCAAGATCAAGGAAGACCCGAGCCTGAACCATGACATCCTGCTGATCATGCTCACCGGCATCAGCAATGCGCCGAGCAAGATCATTGCGCGCAACTCCGGGATCAAGCGCATCCTCGCCAAACCTGTGGCCGGCTACACCCTCAAGACCACCCTGGCCGACGAACTGACCCAACGCAACAAAGGCCTGGTCGTCACGCAATCACTGCCAAGCGGCCCGCCCCCGCCGGTCAAGGTCCCCAGCGATTTCCGCATTCTGGTGGCCGAAGACAACAGCATTTCGACCAAGGTGATCCGCGGCATGCTGAGCAAGCTCAACCTGCAACCGGATACCGCCTGCAACGGCGAAGAAGCCTTGCAGGCGATGAAAGCCCAGCGTTACGACCTGGTGCTGATGGACTGCGAAATGCCGATCCTCGACGGTTTCTCGGCCACCCAGCAATTGCGTGCCTGGGAAGTCGGCAACCAGCGGGTCCGTACCCCCGTGGTGGCATTGACCGCCCACATCCTGGCCGAACACAAAGAGCGTGCGCGCCAGGCCGGCATGGACGGACACATGGCCAAACCGGTCGAACTGTCACAACTGCGTGAATTGATCGAACACTGGGTCGCCCAGCGTGACCAGCAGAATCGCACAACGACCCAAACGTCCTGAGCCGACAGACTGCGCAACCCCTGATAGACTCCCCCTCGACTTCCCTCGCCAGTGAGCCCGGCACCATGCTCCATGTGTTGTTCAGCGTTTACCTGAAGATGCTGGTGCTCTACAGCCCATTCTTCGTGTTGTCCTGCTTCATCAGCCTGACCCGTGGTTATTCGCGCAAGGAACAGCGACGGCTGGCCTGGAAAGTTGCGGTCGCCACACTGGTCTCCAGTGTGCTGCTGTACTTGTTCGGCCGAGTGATTTTCAGTGTTTTCGGCATTACCGTGGACGCATTCCGCATCGGCGCCGGTAGTGTCCTGTTCATCTCGGCACTCGGAATGGCACAAGGCAAATCGGCGGTACAGACCGACAACGTGCAGCAGGATGTGACCATCGTCCCGTTGACCATTCCACTGACCGTCGGCCCCGGCACCATCGGTGCGTTACTGGTGATGGGCGTGAGTCAGCCGCACTGGGACGACAAGCTCACGGCCATTGTCGGCATTGCCATGGCCAGCTTTACCGTGGGCGTGGTGCTGTTTTTGTCCAGCCGAATCGAGCGCATTCTCGGTGATCAGGGATTACAGATCGTCAGCCGCTTGATGGGGCTATTCGTATGCGCACTGGCGGCGCAGATCATCTTCACCGGCGTCAAAGGCTATCTGGTGCCTTAGCCCGCGCCACCCTAAGCAAGCTGCACCGCATGTTCGCCGACCTTGATGCACAGTGCCTGCCGTTGCTGCCCTAGCCACTGCACTGTGTCTTCTCGGAATGCCGTGTAGTCGTTGACAGCAAATCGGGCGTGAAGAAATGAAGTCTTCACACCTCCCTCCACGCGATTCAAAGCAAAGTCTTGCCCGATAAACTGGCCTTCAATCGGCTGATCCGTTTCAAAGAACACGGTGGCCAATGTTAAAAAACCATCAGCCTCGACTATGCCTGCCAGCACTCTCACACGATGAGTACGCTTGAGATTGTCTTCGATGCCGACTGAATGAGTCCCACTCTCCAATATCGATTGCTCACGGAAAACCCTGGCCCCCAGCGACTGTACCGGCAGTTGCGCAATCATGCGCAAAGCACTTCCCATCAGAATGACTTGCTGAGCGGACAGCCTTGATTGAAAGGCTGCATGCACAGCGTCATACACGGAAAAAATCGTAACGCCTGCGCAAGGGAACATCCCCGAGGTTTGCCCTTGGTCATGGAACTGCCAGCCACAAGCGGCCAGCGTATCCACAAATACTTCGGCCCATTTGACGTGGGCGTGACCATTCGGAAAATCTTCCTCGGCGGCGAGTTGCGCAAACAAGACAGTGTCGAGGCTGTCCTGCAGGGCCGCAGGCGACAACGCCTTCGACATCAGCAAAACGCCGCCTGAATTTATTACTACGGAGTACGTCATTCGCTTTCCTTGATTCAGGAAGGCCAAAGGCCTGAAGCCTCTGGCCTCGCTCCTTCACTTGCGCCGACTGAACCGCTTGACCAACACATCTTTTCGGTGCTCGCCGAGGTACTCTTCGATGTCCGACTTGATTTCCGCATAACGGGCAGGGTTGAACGTTACAAACGACTTTCCGTGAAAGATGTCCAGGGAAGAAGTCCTCCAGTCGACAAACAGCAGACCGCCATCATTACCTCCACCCTGATGATCAACCGCGCCTACCGCGATCAGGATAATTCCGTTGGCCATTTGCTCGCAGGGAATAGTGGTCAGGCGTACGCCTTCCGTATTCTTCGCTTCAAGGTTGAACAGATTTATTGCATCAGACTCTTTCTTCAATGCATCCAGCGTGGAGCTGGTGATTGCACTGAGCACAGTTGCACCAGGAATTGCAGCCTTTGCGGCGTCGACGGCAGCCTGGATAATATCGACCATGACATTATCCATTGTGATATTTAGCGAAGTGGCACTGTATTTTGAGTAACCTTTATCCGGGACAAAACACCCCAAGTCCTCCAGGCATTTTGTAAACGCCTGGTACCAAGCTTTGGGGTCCTTATTTCCGGGCACTTCGTAATTGGCTTCCATCTTCGACATGGTGATCAGGTTTTCAATGATCGCCATGTTCTCGATGCTGATCTTGTCACCGTAGCCAATCAGGCTATTGCCCAGCACCAGCGCGTCCAATTCCTTGGTAGGACTCGAAGCGACCGACGACATCAGCGACATCATGGGCGGCCGCTTGGCCACAGCACTTTTACGTTTGTTAATGCATGCCCGTACAAAGTCAGCACTTTTCGTAATATTTACCGAACTCTCAAAATTATCCACGAATAACATTCCCTTATTTATTAATAAACGCCCCGTCCTGGAGCGCCCTAAACCTAGCGCGGCCAATCCCAACTATCAACCGCAACTAAATACAACATATGTATATCCACCACCCATCACTAACAACACAAACAATCAGCAACAACCAGGCCACTACTCATAAATAGTGGCCTGATGCTACTCAGCAGAGAAGAACTATAACTATTGGATTGGAGTCAGTTTGTCGCCGTAACTGCGCGGCGTGTAAACCCAGGTACTACCGTCCAGGCGAGGGAACACCCGAGTGGTCGACGAGCCAATAAGAACCATCGTTCGCATGTCCACCTGATCAACGCTCAGTTGCCCCAGCGTGGTGACCCGCAAGGTCTGACCGGGGCGGCCAATATCGCGCCCCAACACGACCGGAGTCGCCGGCTCACGGTGCTGGCCGACAATCTCCAGCGCCCGGCCCAATTGCCACGGCCGCGAACGCGAAATCGGATTGTAGAAAGCCAGTGCCAGGTCGGCCTGAGCGGCCAGATCCAGACGTTTCTCGATGATCGCCCACGGCTTGAGGTTGTCCGACAGTGACAACACACAGAAGTCATGACCCAAAGGCGCACCCGCCTGGGCAGCCGTTGCCAACGAAGCAGAGACTCCCGGCAAGATCTCGAGATCGACGCCGTGCCATGCGCCATCGCTGGACTCGTGAAGCGCCTCCAGCACAGCAGCTGCCATGGCAAAAACACCCGGATCGCCGGACGAAACCACCACCACCGACCGCCCTTGAGCCGCCAGTTCGAAGGCGTGTCGGGCACGCTGCATTTCTTCACGGTTATCGGTGCAGTGCAGGACCTGGTCTGCACGGAACGGGCCGGCCATGCGCACGTAGGTTTCGTAGCCGAGCACATCGTTGGCACGAGCCAGTTCCGCCTTCACCGCCGGCACCATCAACTCGGCAGCTCCCGGCCCAAGACCGATCACCGCCAGACGTCCGCGAGGGCGGCCGATATGCAAAGGGTCCAGCGGCTGTTCGGCGACAGCAATGGCAATAGTGTCATCACCGACAATGGAGACAGGTTGCCCGATGGCGTGCCGCACCAGTTCGCCGGCCACACCAGCCGAACTGACAAAACGCAACGGCACACCCAACTCAAGCGCCACTTCACGCAAGGTGGAGCTGCTCATTTCGGTGTCGGCAGCCAACAGGCAAGCCACCGATTGCGCGGCGATTCCGGCCTGATGCAATGCCTCGCGAATGGTCTCTGACACAGGCATCGATTCGCCCGCCACGGCAACCAACACGTTGCGTGGATAGATCAGCAATTCGTTGGCGGCCGGCTCGCGCCGGGCATGACCGACGTGAACAATCAGCCGCGCCTGTTCATTCTCGGGCAGTTGCGCGCCTGCCAACCAAGGCGCCGAACCTTCGATGCGCACCGTTTCCCCGGCCAGCAAATCGGAAACGAAGCGCTTGCCCAACGCCAGGTCGCCCAATGCATACCCCTGGGGAGGATTCAGCAGGCAGGTACCGAAACGCAGTTCACCACTGGTGGTGATGGCCGGCGCCACATCCAGATGCGCCGCCACTTCGCGGGCGATGACATTGACCCCTCCCAGACCGCCGAGCAGCGGCACCACGGCACTGCCATCTTCGGCAACGGCCAGCACTGGGGGCTCTGCGCCTTTCTCCAGCAACAACGGCGCCAGGGTGCGGATCACGATCCCGGCGGCGCACAGGGCAATCACCGGTGTGCCCTGTTGATAGAGCTCGCGCAGGGTCGCACCGAATTCGTGATAGACCCGATCCGCGCCTTCGACCCGTTCAGCCAGGCCGTGGATCAGCGCATCGGGATAAAGCTGTTGAATCCTGCGCGCGGTCGCGAGGCTGCCATTGCCGAGAATGACAATCGCCGGAACTGGACGGGTCATCAGCCTTGCCACCTTTCACCGGGAACGATGATCAACGAGAAGTACGGCGAAGACATCGGCTCGACCTGATCCAGCGGCACGATCTTCTGGTTGGCCATGGTTGCGCGTTCGACGTACAGCGCACGCTCGGCCAGGCCGAGCTCTTCCAGCACCTGGCGGACCTTGGGGAAATTGCGTCCCAGTTTCATGATCACCGCCGCATCGGCATCGGCCAGGCGACGCTTGAGTTCGTCGTGCGGCAGCACACCGGACAACACCGACAGACTCTGATTGCGATACACCAGCGGCGCACCGAGCACCGAAGCACCGCCGAGCATCGAGCACACGCCAGGCACGACTTCAGCCTGATAACGCTGGGCGAGCCGGTCGTGCAGGTACATGTAGGAACCGTAGAAGAACGGGTCGCCCTCACAGATCACCGCCACATCGCGGCCTGCGTCCAGATGCGCGGCCAGTTCTGCGGCAGCGTCATCATAGAAGTCGCTGATCACTTGCTCGTAGGACAACGGCGCCGGCAAGGCTTCGGTGGTCACCGGGTACACCAGTGGCAACAAATTCTGTGCGTCTTGCAGGTGGGCTTCGATGATACCGAAGGCGTTGCCCTTCTTGCCCTTGGCGACGAAGTACGCCACTACAGGCGACTCGCGCAGCAGCCGCAGCGCCTTGACGGTAATCAGTTCCGGATCACCGGGACCGACACCAAGGCCGATCAAACGTCCAGGTTGCTGCATCATTCGATCTCCGTGGCGAGGGCATTGACGGCGGCGGCAGCCATGGCGCTACCGCCCAGGCGACCCTGCATGATGACAAACGGCACGCCACGGCTGTCAGCCGCCAGCGCTGCCTTGGATTCGGCGGCGCCGACGAAACCTACAGGGAAGCCGAGGATCAGCGCCGGTTTCGGCGCACCGGCGTCGAGCATTTCCAGCAAATAGAACAGCGCCGTCGGAGCGTTGCCGATGACCACCACGCTACCTTCCAGATGGGGACGCCACAGTTCCAGCGCAGCGGCTGAGCGGGTGTTGCCCAATTCACGGGCCAGTTCCGGAACGCTTTCGTCGCGCAAGGTGCAGATCACCGGATTGTTCGCCGGCAACCGCGCGCGGGTCACGCCTTCGGAGACCATTCGCGCATCGCACAAAATCGGCGCGCCGGCCGCCAGCGCATCACGCCCGGCCTTGCCCGCCCCTTCGGAAAACTGCAGACCGTCGATGGCCTCGACCATGCCGCAGGCGTGAATCACACGGACCGCGAGTTTCTCCAGATCGGCCGGAATTCGGTCGAGGTTGGCCTCGGCGCGAATGATCGCGAAGGAGTTGCGATAGATCTCCTGACCGTCGCGGATGTAATCAAGCATCAAGGGGGCTCCGTGAGCGGGCGTCGAGCAAGGCCGCGACCGCTTCAATAGTAAGGTTGTGTGCGTGCAGCGCACCGAAACCCGGCTGCGCTGCATCGCGAAAATATAGATCGTAGTGACCGGGGGTGACGGCCAGCAAGGTGACGGGCGCAATATGCGCGGCGGCGCAGGAGCGCGGGCAACCGCTCAGGTGTATGTTGAGCGCCGGTCCGTGGCGGCGCAGCAGCGCGGCCAATTGCAGGGCATCGCCCTTGGTCTCGGCCAGGCCTTTGGCGCAACCGTTTGAGCCGGTGCAGGCGATCAGCCTGGACAATGGCTGATCGGCTTCGCACTGCAGCCCCAGACACTGCAGTCGCCGAATGACCTCAGCGGCATTTTCCGCGCGGACATTGGGCACCAGCAGGCTTTGCCAGGGCGTGAAACGCAGACTCGAATCACCGAGTTCGCAGGCCACTTGCGCCACCCCTCTCAGCATCGTCGGATCGAGCCGCCCCAGTGGCGGGACAGCCCCCACATAGACAACGCCGGACTCGGCCTGGGGATGGGCGCCGATGTGCAAATCGCTGCCAACCGAAACCCGCTGCCAATCGACAACCGCTTGCATCGATACACGCTCAGCCAGCCGAAGCAGAACGTGCTCGATCGAGTACTCGGCCAGCAAATGACGCATCCGCGTCTGCTCGGGGCGCGCCCATTCAAGGAACAACTCAAGCACCGCGACGACCAGGGCATGGCCATCGTCGAGCGCGACCGAACCGGCCGGTTGGTCCGTCGGGCATCCGGCCAACCCAAACGCCAGCCGTTGCTCACCGTTTCGCTCGAAGGCCGCGAGCCACAGGTCGTGGGGATGCTCAAGCATCGCCAGAGCCTCGCCGCCATCGAGCTGCACAGCGAACTTGGCACTGAGATCGTGAAAGCGTTCGTGCTGTTGCACCATGGCCAAAATCCGATCGGCAAGTGCACGGGTATCGAACAGCATCTGCCGATCGAACCCGGCGGCGGGGCTGAGCATCAGATTGCGCACATCGTCACCCGCCGCATGGCTCGGGCCCAATCCTGCGGCAAGCAGGCAGTCGATCAAGGCGGCCTGTTCGTTGCCGATGCCACGAATCTGCAAGTTGCCGCGGTTGGTCGCCTCGATCACACCACCGGCATATCGCTCGGCTGCATCGGCCACGGCGACAGCCTGCTGTGTGCGCATGGAACCACTGCTGAGTTTGATTCGGCAAATGCCGCCGTCCAACGCCTGGACGATACGCAGTAATCCGGGACAGGCCGAAGGGCGTAAAGGGTTGGATTTCTGACGAGAATTCACTGGATGACCGGTACGAGGCGAAGGGCAGCATTATGCCTGCTTTGTCAGGCGGGATGAAAAGTCCAGGCAGATGGACGACGAAAAGCGCCTGGCTCCGGCGTCAGAGTGTTTGTTCTGGCGCACGAGTCGTACTGGCTCATGTCAGGCATAAACGCCGCAAAAAATACTGACAACAAAAATCAACTTCACAACCCGCTCTTGTTTCACCCCCCTATCGACTCCTGTACTTTTCATTCGCAAACAACGATAGCAAACATATCAAACAGATAACTATCAGGAACAACACATGAGCAAAAACAACCTGCCTGGAGTATTAACCGGACACAGCCTTACTTCATGCATAGACGAAATCTCACCGCAAGATTACGAAGACCTTACCGATTGCACGCAAATAGCCACAAAGTCCGCCGACATGCTTTGTAGTCGCTTCGCTGATTCGTTCAAGTGGCTGGATGAGTATGTATTTACGATGAAATACCTGGGTTGGTCTGTTTTTGAAGACGCGATTTTCACCCGCACCCGTAGCGTCATTACACACAGCGTTGCGGACTTTCTGGTGCAAAGCGCTGAAGGGATGCGGGACTCCCGACAAGGCATTGCCATGATAGACACGCTCGACGCGCTGAAGCCCGACAATTCAGCGCTGTTTTCGCTGGATAAAGAAAGTCTTATGGGAGAAGGCTTTCAGGTAATACCTGCACGCTACGATTCAAAGGGTTTCCTTGAAATAGCCGTCTTTAATCTTGAATTGGAAGTCACTACAAGAAAAAATGGTTTTTTGTTCTGGAACTGGGAAGATCAGGATGCACAAATCACCCAGCGACGGGCCAGCCTTAAACTGGACAGATACAAACTCGAAAACAACAAACTATGGATTGAAAAAAAGATTCGCGAGATCGCCATGAAGAGATTCGAACTGCGCAAACCATCATAAGATTGAATACCCTGACACTTGAACGGTGTCATCACGGTCAAAAGCACGCTTTCATCCGATCACGACAGGCGAATGCCGCGCCGCGGTATGATGCGCAACCGCCAGCCCGGCACGGACCGGCTCCGTGATTTGGCTTCGATTGATAGATGAGGAACAGCATGACCCCCTGGCTGACAGTAGTAGGCATCGGAGAGGACGGCTTCAAGGGGCTTGGAAAAAATGCCCGACATGCTCTGCTGAAGGCTTCGCGGATCATTGGCGGTCAACGACAACTGGATCTGCTGCCAGCCTGCATCCGTGGCGAACGGCAATTGTGGCCAAGTCCTTTTTCCCTTGATCCGGTCCTGGCCAGACGTGGCGAACCCGTTTGTGTCCTGGCCAGTGGCGATCCGATGTTCTTCGGCGTCGGCGCCAGCCTGGCCCGGCAACTCCCCGCCGCCGAGATGCTGACGCTCCCCGCGCCCTCCTCCTGCTCACTGGCCGCTGCGCGAATGGGCTGGCCCTTGCAGGACGTGGTCACCCTTTCGGTGGTGGCCCGGCCGATCGCCGCACTCAATGCCCAACTGTCCAGCGGCGTACGCTTGCTGGTATTGAGCAACGACGGCCGCAGCCCCGCCGCCATCGCTGCACTGTTGCGCGAACGAGGCTTCGGTCTCAGTCGTCTCACCGTGCTGGAACACCTGGGCGGCGAGGCCGAGCGGCGTGTAGACGGTATCGCCAGCGACTGGAACGATCCGCCGATCGCCGATCTGAACCTGATCGCCATCGAGTGCATCGCAGAGCCGAACACGTTGCGGCTGTCCCGACTGGCCGGACTGCCGGACTCGGCCTTCAGGCACGACGGCCAATTGACCAAACGCGATGTGCGCGCCATCACCCTCGCGCGCCTGGCCCCGATCCCCGGCGAACTGTTGTGGGATGTCGGTGCCGGCAGTGGCTCGATCGGCATCGAATGGATGCGCTCCCACCCCGGTTGCCGTGCACTGGCCATCGAGGCGGATGACGGCCGCCAGGCGTTGATCGAACATAACCGCGATGCCCTTGGCGTTCCCGGTCTGCAACTGGTTCGCGGCAGTGCTCCGCAGGCCTTGGTCGGCCTGGAGCGACCGGACGCGATTTTCATCGGCGGCGGTGTCACCCGTGAAGGCGTGCTGGATACATGCTGGGCCAAACTCAAACCCGGTGGCCGGCTGATTGCCAATGCGGTCACCCTGCAAAGTGAAATGACCCTGATGGCCTGGCGCGAACAACACGGCGGAGAGTTGACGCGGATTCATATCGCGCAGGCTCAACCGCTGGGCGACTTCGACACCTGGCGTCAGGCCCTGCCGATTACCTTGCTGGACGTGACGAAGCCCTTCGATGCGTGACGAAACCGCCGAACAACCCGCACCGCTGCGCAGTGGCCTGACCACCGGCAGTTGCGCCACCGCTACCAGCCTCGCTGCCGCACGCTTGCTGTTGGCCGGTGTAAGGGCCGATGCGGTGGACATCGTGCTGCCCAAAGGCAAGCACGTGCAGATGCGCCTGGAGTTCTGCCGCCTCACCGGGGACGGCGCCGAAGCGGGAACCCTCAAGGACGCCGGCGACGATCCCGACGTGACCCATGGTGCCCTGCTCTACTCGCAGGTGCGCCTGAGCGCCGAGCCGGGGACTCGCTTCCATGCCGGCCGCGGCGTCGGCACCGTGACCCGGCCCGGGCTGGTGCTGGGTGTCGGCGAACCGGCGATCAACCCGGTGCCACGCAAAATGATCGGCGATCACCTGGCGGGACTGGCCGACGAACTCGGTTATGCCGGCGGTTTCGACGTGACGGTCAATGTCGAGAATGGCGAGGCACTGGCACTGAAAACCATGAACCCACGCCTGGGCATTCTTGGCGGACTGTCGATCCTCGGCACCAGCGGCATCGTCCGGCCGTTTTCATGCGCGGCCTACATTGCCTCGATCCACCAGGGCATCGACGTGGCGAAAACCAACGGTTACCTGCACATCGCCGCCTGTACCGGCAACGCCAGCGAAGACACCATGCGCCAGGTCTACAACTTGCCGGAAATTGCCCTGATCGAAATGGGCGACTTCGTCGGTGCCGTACTCAAGCACCTGCGCAAAGTGCCCGTGGACAAGCTCAGCCTGTGCGGTGGATTCGGCAAGATCAGCAAACTGGCGGCCGGGCATATGGATTTGCACAGTCGTCATTCGAGCATCGACCTGCCGCAACTGGCGCAATGGGCCGCACAGGTCGGCGCCGATACGGCATTGCAGCAAAGCATCCGCGAGGCCAACACCAGCCAGCAGGCACTGGCCATGGCCGCTGCAGCCGGAGTAGCCCTGGGCGATGCAGTCTGCCAGCACGCCCTGGACTTTGCCCGCAGCGTGGTGCCGGCGCAGGTTCAGGTGGAAGTCTTTGCCATCGATCGCCAGGGCGGGATTGTCGGCCATGCAGGTGCTTTTCAATGAAGCGCATCCTGTTGCTCGGCGGTGTGACCGAAGCCCTGGCCATTGCCCGCACGCTGGGGCCGCAGCACATTTACAGCCTGGCCGGTATCGGCCGGGTGCCGACGGACCTGCAATGTCAGATCCGCGTGGGAGGTTACGGCGGTGCCGAGGGTCTGGCGCAATTCATTCGCGATGAAGGTATCGAACTGCTGGTTGACGCCACTCACCCCTACGCCGCCCAAATCAGCCAGAACGCTGCGACCGCCGCGCGCTTGAGCGGTGTTCCCTGCTGGGCGCTACGGCGTCCGGCCTGGCAAGCCCGGGCGGGTGATGACTGGCGGGAAGTTGCCGATTGGGCCGAACTGATCGAAGCCCTGAAACCCTTCCGCCGACCACTGTTCACCCTCGGTCGCGAGCCCCTGCAACATCTGGATGAAATTCCTGCGGAGCAATTCTGGACCCTGCGCGCGCTGGACGTCTATCCGGGCAACGCGCGCTGCGAAGTGATCGGCGCACGGGGGCCATTCCTGATTGAGGATGAACGAGCATTGTTCGAACGTCGGCAGATCGACGTATTGATCAGCAAGAACAGCGGCAGCACGGCGACCGAGCCGAAGCTGGAAGTGGCGCGTGAGCGTGGGGTGCCGGTGATTGTATTGAAACGACCGGAGTTGCCTGGGGTTGAGCGAGAGTTTGCGGCGGTGGCCGAGATACTGCAGGTAATGGCAGAGCAGCAATTGATCTGATTTTTGCGAACACGTCAGGACGCCTTCGCGGGCAAGCCCGCTCCCACAGTGGACTTCACCGAGCACAAATCCAGGGCTAGATAAAGAAACCCTGTGGGAGTGGGCTTGCCCGCGAAGGCGCCATCAGTGGTAACGCAAAGGCTGGAACCTGCCAGTCACTCAGACTTTACGTACAAACCTTTAAGGAACGACTGACTCTCTTGAGATTCTGAACAATGTTTAAGCGGTGCTGGCATTCTGGAATTCGCGGCTATGATGAAATCAATGGACGCAACGCACTGCGACACCAAACCGCACACCGCGTTTTTACTTATCGGCCCTGATCAGGCTAAATAGCCCGCGCCTGATCGCCCACCCAAACGGATTTTGTCCCATGTCCCGACAACGGCTCGCAATTGCCTGGATAGCCTGCTTCGCAGTGCTGTTCAATTTGCTTGCCATGCCGATGTCCGGAGCGATGGCGCAAACGTCGAATTCACCTGCCGAACAGTTGTTGTGGGGCAGTTTCTGCAGCGCCAGCGGCACCAGGATGGTGGCGATCTCCATCGGCGACCTTGAACAGAAAGCCCCGCAAAACGACGATCATTCCAACATGCAGCATTGCTGGTGCTGTTCGGGGTCTGCGCCATTGGTGGCGTTGCCGGGGCATGCGCCACAGCTGTATTTCGCGCACTTCGAATCCAACCGAAGCCTGCCTGCCACCTCGCTCGACAGCCCGTCGCCGCGCCAGCAATGGCCGAGTCTCAACCCCCGCGCGTCCCCTCTGGTGTGATTTTTTCTCGCAATTGACTGCGTTTTAAATCGTTCCGGAGAACTGCCATGTTGAACAAACTCATCGTTCTGGCTGCGTTGCTGCTGCCTGCCTGCTTTGCCAATGCCCACGAATACAAGGTCGGCACGCTGGAAATCGCCCATCCGTGGTCCCAGGAGTTGCCGCCCAATGCGCCCACCGTTGCGGCGTATTTCGTGATCGACAATGAAGGCAAGACCGCCGACCGCCTGCTCAGCGTCGACACCCCCATTGCCGGCGAAGCGCAATTGCATGAGCACGTGATGCAAGGCGACATGATGAAAATGCAGCACGTACCGAGCGTGGAAGTGCCCGCCGGTGGCGAGGTCACTTTCGCACCGATGGCCTATCACGTGATGTTGCTGGGCCTCAAGGACCGCAGCCTGCTGGTTGACGGCAAGCGCTTTCCCATGACGCTGCACTTCGAGAAGGCCGGTGACGTGACGGTCGAAGTCGCGGTGCAGAAGCAGGCGCCGGACGGCATGCAAGCGCACGTGCACAATCCGTAATCACCTGAGCTGAAAACGCCCATGCGCCCGCTTAGCGCCAGGTCATCCAGGACACGCTGTCAGGCATTGAGCTTGACACGCGGCAGCTGGATCAGCCTGTTCGCCATGCTGATGATCTTTATCGGTCCGCTGATTTCCCAGTCGATGCCGATGGATTCGCGCGCCATGTCGATGAGCATGCCTGCGGGTATGAGCATGGACATGTCGGCGATGGAGCATGCCGACCACGGCAAGCAAACCTCCGCCGAACATTGCCCGCCTGCCCCGGGGCACCATGTGCTGTGGGAAAAGTGCGGCTATTGCAGCCTGCTGTTCAATTGCCCGGCGCTGACCGGTGGCCTGTCCTTCGCCAACTTTGTCATTCCCCCCGTCAACACCTTCACCACGCCTTCTCCGCGCCAGGGCCATGCCCGGCAAACCTTCTTCCCCGGCGCCCGCACCCGCGCCCCGCCTTCCGTCGCGTAAACACCCACCTCCGATCTCACACGGTCCGCAAGACAACCCAAGCAACCGGTGGGAGCGGGCTTGCTCGCGAAGAGGGAGTGTCAGTCAACGCAGATGTCGCCTGACACACCGCTTTCGCGAGCAAGCCCGCTCCCACAGGGACAGCTTCAGGCTGCCGGCCGTGTCGTTTACGACTGTACGATGGAAATTTCATGTCCAGGTTTTCTGCTGACACAGGCTTGAGCCCAGCTCAAGTCTCCATGGCCCAAAACGAATCCGGCATTCGTTTCAGGCACGCCACTGCGATTTTGTGCAGTGCATTGCTGGCGCCTTCCGCGCTGGCCGATGAACACGCCGGTCACACTGAAGAACTGAGCCCGACGGTGATTACCGCCGTTGCCCCCAGCTCGCCATTGACCATCGTCACCAACCCCAAGGACCCGCGCCAACCGGTGCCGGCCAGCGACGGCTCGGATTACCTGAAAACCATTCCCGGTTTCGCCCAGGTGCGCAACGGCGGCACCAACGGCGACCCAGTGCTGCGCGGCATGTTCGGCTCGCGGCTGAACATCCTCACCAACGGCGGCATGATGCTCGGCGCCTGCCCTGGGCGGATGGACGCGCCGACCTCCTACATTTCGCCGGAAACCTACGACAAGCTGACCGTGATCAAAGGCCCGCAAACCGTGCTCTGGGGACCGGGCGCTTCGGCCGGCACCATCCTGTTCGAACGCGAGCCGGAAAGCTTCGGTGAACTCGGCACGAGGGTGAATGCCAGCGTGCTGGCCGGCTCCAACGGGCGCTTCGACAAACTGGTGGACGCCGCTGCCGGCGGGCCACTGGGCTACGTGCGGGTAATCGGCAACACCGCACATGCAGACGACTATCAGGATGGCAACAACGACACCGTCCCATCGCGCTACGACAAATGGAACGGCGACGTCGCACTCGGCTGGACCCCGGATGCCGATACCCTGCTGGAGCTGACCGCCGGCAAGGGTGACGGTGAAGCGCGCTACGCCGGGCGCAGCATGGACGGTTCGCAGTTCCTGCGCGAAAGCCTCGGCCTGCGCTTCGAGAAATCCAACATCGGCGATGTGCTGGATACGGTCGAGGCGCAGGTCTACTACAACTATGCCGACCACGTGATGGACAACTACACCCTGCGCACGCCGTCCGGTACCGGCATGATGGCCGGCCCCATGGCCTCCAACGTCGACCGCCGCACCCTCGGCGCGCGGATCAAGGCCACCTGGCGCTGGGCTGATGTGCAACTGATCAGTGGCATCGACGCACAGACCAACGAACATCGCCAGCGCAGCACCATGGGCATCGACGCCTACAAGGACCTGCCCTACACCAAGGATGCCGACTTTCATAACTACGGTGTGTTCGGCGAACTGACCTGGTACGCCGCCGACCGTGACCGTTTGATCAGCGGCGCACGCCTGGACCGCGCCTCGGCCAAGGACTATCGGCAGACCATCGGCTCGGGAATGATGACCCGCCCGAATCCGACCGCCGACGACACCCGCGCCGACACCCTGCCAAGCGGCTTCATCCGCTACGAGCATGACCTGGCCGACAGCCCGACCACCTTGTACGCGGGCCTCGGTCACACCCAGCGGTTCCCGGATTATTGGGAGCTGTTTTCGCCCAACTCCGGCCCCGCCGGATCGGTGAATGCCTTCGATTCGATCAAACCGGAAAAAACCACCCAGCTCGATTTCGGCCTGCAATACAAGACCGAAACACTCGAAGCCTGGGCCTCGGGTTACGTCGGGCAGGTGCGCGATTACATCCTGTTCAACTACACCCCGACGATGATGGGCACGACCTCGCAAGCCGAGAACATCGACGCACGAATCATGGGCGGCGAACTGGGCGCCGCGTACAGCCTCACTGAACACTGGAAAGCCGACGCGACCCTGGCCTACGCCTGGGGCAAGAACAGCAGCGATGGCTCTGCATTGCCGCAGATGCCGCCGCTGGATGCCCGTTTCGGCCTGACCTACAGCGAAGACAACTGGAGTGCCGGCGCACTGTGGAGAGTGGTCGCCGCACAAAACCGTATCGACCAGAACAAGGGCAACGTGGTCGGCAAGGACTTCGGCAAGACGCCGGGGTTCGGCGTGTTCTCCCTCAACGGTGCCTATCGGATCAACAGCCACTGGAAGGTCAGCAGCGGCGTCGACAACCTGTTCGGCAAGGCTTACGCCGAGCACTTGAACCTGGCCGGCAACGCAGGTTTCGGCTACCCGGCCAATGACCCGCAGGCCATCAAGGAGCCGGGGCGCACGCTCTGGACCAAGGTGGACATGAGTTTCTAACCCTTGAGGGCCCCGCTCCCTCTGTGGGAGCGGGCTTGCCCGCGATCGGTTGCGCAGCAACCGCAAAACAAACAACTAAAAGATCCAGCCAAGCGGAGCACACGTGATGAAACAGCCCAAAGTGAACTTCTACAACCTGGCCTGGCGCTGGCATTTCTATGCCGGATTGTTCGTTGCGCCATTCATGGTGATGCTGGCCCTGACCGGCACCATTTACCTGTTCAAGCCGCAACTCGATTCGCTGATGTACAGCAGCCTGCTCAACGTGCCGGCCGGTCATCACACCGTCCCGGCCGACGACCTGCTCAAGCGGGTAAAAGATGCGTATCCCCAGGCAACGATCAAACAGTACCTGCCACCGGTCAATGCCGAACGCAGCGCCCAGTTTGTCGTGCTCAACGGTGGCAACGAGCTGAACGTTTTTGTCGATCCGTACCAAGGCGACATCCTCGGCGAGCAAGACGCCAAGAAGAACCTGCAAGCCATTGCGCGCGCGATTCACGGCGAACTGATGATCGGCACCGTCGGTGATCGGCTGATCGAACTGGCCGCCGGCTGGGGTGTGGTGCTGGTGGTTTCCGGGGTATTCCTGTGGTGGCCGCGCGGTCAGGCCGCCGGCATTCTGTGGCCACGCCTGAGCAGTCGCGGGCGGGTGCTTTGGCGGGACTTGCATGCCGTCACCGGGTTCTGGGGCGCCGCCCTGTTGCTGGTGATGCTGCTCAGCGGGATGACCTGGACCGGCTTCTGGGGCCAGCAATACGCGGCCGTGTGGAACGTCTTTCCGGCGGCAATGTGGGACAACGTACCGAAGTCCGACGTCGAGGCGCGCAGCCTCAACAGCGCCACGCGCCAGACCGTGCCCTGGGCCATGGAAAACACGCCGATGCCAATGTCCGGCGGCCACGCCGAACACATGGCCCACGATGGCGCGCAAGCCGGCCCGGCCGCACCGACCATCAGCCTGCAGGACGTGCAAAACATCGCCACCCAAAGCAAGGTCGAGCCGGGCTACAGCATCACCTTGCCAACGACCGCCACCGGTGTGTTCACCATCGCGGTGTCCGCCGATGACCCGCGCAATGACGCCACCTTGCACATCGACCAGTACACCGGCAAGGTCCTTGCCGATGTGCGTTACGAGCAATATGGCGCCGTCGCCCGCGCCACGGAAATCGGCGTGATGCTGCACGAAGGCAAGATGTTCGGCACGCTCAATCAGATCATCGTGTTGCTGATCTGCCTGATGATCCTGCTCAGCGCGGTCAGCGGCGTGGTGATCTGGTGGAAGCGTCGTCCGCAAGGAAAACTCGGCGTACCGCCGCTGCGTCACGACCTGCCGAAATGGAAAACCGCCATGGTGATCATGTTCGCCCTCGCGGTGGCCTTCCCGTTGGTGGGCGCTTCGCTGGTGGTGGTGTGGGTGCTGGATCGTGTGCTGCTGTCGCGTTTTACCCGGCAGACTGAGAGCGCCTCATCTTGATCATGAAACAGCTGAGATGCGCGGGGCGCAAGGGGCTGTAAACTCCCCCGCATGTCACCTCGGCTCTCTTCGCGAGCAGGCTCGCTCCCACATTTGACCGTGTTCCAATGTGGGAGCGAGCCTGCTCGCGATGGGGCCAGCCGCACCACCGATGTACCAAGAGCATTTGCATGACCTCGCTGAACCTCGCAAACATTTCCTGGACGCCCCTGAGCCACGGCCATTGCCACCATCAGTTCCAGCTGCGTGATGCCTCCGTGCACGTCGCCGCCGGTGAGTTCGTCGGGTTGATCGGCCCCAATGGCAGTGGCAAGACCAGCCTGTTGCGTTGTGCCTGGCGCTTCAGCAAACCGGAGCACGGCGAGGTCAGGCTCGATCACCAGAATGTCTGGAAACAGTCTTCACGCTGGTGTGCGCAACGCATCGCCGTGGTCTTGCAGGAGTTCCCCGACGCCTTCGGTCTGACCGTCGAGGAAGTGGTCGCCATGGGCCGCACGCCGCACAAAGGCCTGTTCGATGGTGACACGCTCGAGGACTCGATACTCATTCATCAGGCGCTCGAGTCCGTCGGCCTCAAGGGCTTCGATGACCATGAGTTCGCCACACTCTCAGGCGGTGAGAAACAGCGGGTAATCCTCGCCCGCGCCCTGGCCCAGCAACCGCAACTGCTGATCCTCGACGAGCCGACCAACCACCTCGACCCACGCTATCAGCTTGAGCTGTTGAAGTTGGTCAAGCACCTGAACATCGGCACCCTGGCGAGCATCCACGACCTCAACCTGGCGGCGGCTTTTTGTGACCGGCTGTACGTGATCAACCATGGCCGCATCGTCGCCAGCGGCACGCCGCAAGAGGTGCTCACCGCCGCCCTGCTGCGCAATGTGTTTGGCGTCGAAGCGCTTATTGATGACCATCCGCTGCACGGCTACCCACGAATCACCTGGATAACCCAACCATGAATTTGCGTTCCCTGCTGCGCTCCGGCCTCTGCCTCGTGATGCTGTCGATCAGCGCCCAGGCCTTGGCCGAAGCCACCCATTACCCGCTGACAGTCAAAAGCTGCAACCGCGAAGTGACCTTCACGCAAGCACCGCAACACGCCCTCAGCCACGACATCAACATGACCCAGATGATGCTCGCCCTCGGCCTCAAATCACGAATGGCCGGCTACAGCGGCGTCAGTGGCTGGAAGGCGGTGACACCCGACATGCAGTCGCTGCTCGACGGCCTGCCGGAGCTGGCGGCCAAGTACCCGTCAGTGGAAACCCTGCTCGATGCCAACGTCGATTTCCTCTTCGCCGGTTGGGACTACGGCATGCGGGTCGGCGGCGATCTCACTCCGCAGACCCTGCAGCCGCTGGGCATCAATGTGTATGAGCTGAGCGAATCCTGCGCCTTCGTGATGAAGCGCCCACCGGCCAGCCTCGAAGACACCTACAACGACCTGCGCAACCTCGGCAGGATCTTCGACGTGCAGGACCGCGCCAACGCCCTGGTCGCCCACATGCAGGCGCAAGTGGCGGACATTCGCAAAACCCTGCCCGCGCAAAGACCGCGGGTCTTCCTGTACGACAGCGGCGAAGACCGGGCCATGACTTCAGGCCGCCTGGGCATGCCGCAAGCGCTGATCGACGCCGCTGGCGGGCGCAACATCCTGGAGGATGTCGACGCAAGCTGGACCCGGGTCAACTGGGAAAGCGTGGTCGAACACAACCCGCAGGTGATCGTGATCGTCGACTACAGCGAAATCACCGCCGAACAGAAGATTCAGTTCCTGCTGGCCAACAAGGCCCTGCAATCGGTGGACGCGATCAAGCACCGGCGCTTCATCGTCATCCCGTACGTGCAGGCCACGCCGGGGATCGATAACGTGCTGGCGGTCGCCACCCTGGCCAAGGGTTTCCACGGCGAATGATCAACCGTCGCTACGCCCTGTTGCTGATCGCCCTCGGTGCGCTATTGCTGGTGTCATGCGTAGTGTCCCTGGGTTTCGGCCCGGCGCGGGTACCGCTGGACGTGGTGTGGCGCATCCTGCTGCACAAGCTGTTCGGCTTCGGTGTGCCGGACTGGAGCCCCGGGCAGGAGCATATCGTCTGGCTGATCCGTGTCCCGCGCATGCTGCTCGGTGCGTTGGTGGGCGCAGGGCTGGCACTGATCGGCGCGGTGCTGCAAGCGGTGACGCGCAACCCCCTGGCTGACCCGCATCTACTCGGCGTCACGTCCGGCGCGACATTGGGCGCGGTGATCGTGGTGTTGCATGTCGGAGAGATCGTTGGCCTGCTGACCTTGCCGATCGCAGCCTTCATCGGGGCATTGCTGAGCATGTTGGTGGTGCTGATGACCGCCAGCCGCCACGGTCGCCTCGACAGTGATCGTCTGTTGTTGTGCGGCGTGGCGGTGTCGTTCGTGATGATGGCGATCGCCAATTTGTTGCTGTTCCTCGGCGACCATCGAGCCAGTTCGGCGGTGATGTTCTGGATGCTCGGCGGACTCGGGCTGGCGCGCTGGGAATTGCTGGCGGTACCGACCGCCAGTGTGTTGTTCGGGCTGGTCTTGCTGCTGGGCATGGCGCGACCGTTGAATGCGCTGATGGCCGGTGAGCAGACGGCAGTGACCCTGGGCCTGAATGCGCGCACCGTGCGCCTGCGGGTATTTCTGATTGCATCGCTGATGACCGGGGTGCTGGTGTCGATCAGCGGCTCGATCGGCTTTGTCGGGCTGATGGTGCCGCACATCGCGCGGCGTCTGGTCGGGGCTGAACACCGAAGAGTGCTGCCGGTGTGCGTGTTGCTCGGCAGCATCTTTCTGGTCTGGGTCGACGTCGCCGCCCGGACGATGATCGCGCCCGAAGACTTGCCCATCGGGGTGGCCACGGCGGCGATTGGCGGGTTGTTCTTCATCGGTTTGATGCGACGTCGTTAACGCCATGTTTAATTAAAACAACATTCAAAACTGCATCTATGTCTGGAAAAACCTCGTATTGAGTTAGCACTTAACAAATCCATTACCACGCTCATACTCCGCTCCCGCGAGTTGAATAATAAAAAATACTCGCGCACTTCAATGACGATTATTCCTACACCTTAATCGTCACAACTCCTACAAGAGCGGAAAGAGGTAACCATGTTCAAAAAAATCATCATATCCATCGCACTTGTCTCATCGCCTGCATGGGCAGCCAAGCCCCCCTTTACTGGCGTTGACTACAGCGGCCGATATCAATGTACCGGAATGGACAGCCATGACGGTGCGTTTGAAGGTGTTGTCGACATGAAGCTCAATGCCGAACAAAGTACCGGCGAACATGGCGCCTACGGTTTTACCCTGACGTTGCTCGACAACTCCCGGTATGACGGGTTTGCCGCCGCCAACTCGAGTTCCCTGGCGATTTACTTTGCCCATACGGATCCGTCGTTCAAGGACTACGGTGTCGGGATAGCGAACATCGCTTCCACGCCTGACGGGAAAACTTCATTCACCAAGTACTATTACGGCCCGGAGTACAAAGGTGGCGGACATGGTTTTGAAACATGCATTAAAAGCTGAGCGAATGCACCACTGACTTTGTGGGAGCGGGCTTGCTCGCGAAAGCAGTGGATCAGTCGACACTGTAATCGACTGACCTGACGCTTTCGCGAGCAAGCCCGCTCCCACAATTGATCGATGCTGCCCGCCCCAATCTGGCGCAACTCCTCGCACCAATACGCCTGCCGCGTCCCTTCCTGGTGCGCCATCAATCCGCACAACCGCTCTAAAACGCCATTCCCGTACCTTTCTCCGACCGGGCACAGCCCTTGCTAAAGACCCTTCAGTAGTCCGCATCTGCCAACCAAGAAAACTCATAAGTTCATGGAGATCGCACAATGAAGCGTCGCAGTTTGATCAAGGCTTTCACTCTCTCGGCATCCATTGCCGCAATGGGCATGACCTGGACCGTCCAGGCCGCCGAGACCATCAAGGTCGGTATTCTGCATTCGTTGTCCGGGACCATGGCGATCTCCGAAACGTCGTTGAAAGACATGGCGCTGATGACCATCGACGAGATCAACGCCAAGGGCGGCGTGAACGGCAAGATGCTGGAACCGGTGGTGGTCGACCCGGCGTCGAACTGGCCGCTGTTCGCCGAAAAGGGCCGTCAGTTGCTGACCCAGGACAAGGTTGCCGTGGTGTTCGGTTGCTGGACTTCGGTGTCGCGCAAATCGGTACTGCCGGTGTTCGAAGAGCTCAATGGCCTGCTGTTCTACCCGGTGCAGTACGAAGGCGAAGAAATGTCGCCGAACGTGTTCTACACGGGCGCCGCGCCAAACCAGCAAGCGATCCCCGCCGTTGAATACCTGATGAGCGAAGAAGGCGGCAGCGCCAAGCGCTACTTCCTGCTCGGCACCGACTACGTCTACCCGCGCACCACCAACAAGATCCTGCGTTCGTTCCTGCACTCCAAAGGTGTGGCCGACAAGGACATCGAAGAGGTCTACACCCCCTTCGGTCACAGCGACTACCAGACCATCGTCGCCAACATCAAGAAGTTCTCGGCGGGCGGCAAGACCGCCGTCATCTCCACCGTCAACGGCGACTCCAACGTGCCGTTCTATAAAGAACTGGCCAACCAGGGCCTGAAAGCCACCGACGTTCCGGTTGTGGCGTTCTCGGTCGGCGAAGAAGAATTGCGCGGCATCGACACCAAGCCACTGGTGGGCAACCTCGCTGCGTGGAACTACTTCGAATCGGTCGAGAACCCGGTGAACAAGAAATTCGTCGATGACTGGAAAGCCTACGCCAAAAAACACAACCTGCCGGGCGCCGACAAAGCGGTGACCAACGACCCGATGGAAGCCACCTATGTCGGCATCCACATGTGGGCGCAAGCCGCCGAAAAAGCCAAATCCACCGACGTCGACAAAGTACGCGAAGCCCTGGCCGGCCAGACCTTTGCCGCACCGTCCGGTTACACGCTGACCATGGACAAGACCAATCACCACCTGCACAAGCCGGTGATGATCGGTGAGATCCAGTCTGACGGTCAGTTCAACGTGGTGTGGCAGACCGAAGGACCGATCCGCGCCCAACCGTGGAGCCCGTTCATCCAGGGCAACGACAAGAAGCCGGAGTATGCGGTGAAGAGCAACTAAAGCCATTGGGCCTGACGATTGTTCAGGCCCAACACAACTCCCTGTGGGAGCATTTTTTGTGGCGAGGGAGCTTGCTCCCGTTGGACTGCGGAGCAGTCCTTTTTTGGGGCCGCTTCGCGCCCCAGCGGGAGCAAGCTCCCTCGCCACAAAAGCCAGCCTTCACATTTAGTCCGAGCCAGGCGACTCTCTATGCCCACTGCCCTCTACCGCTTCCTCCTCGCCATCGTGCTCTTGTTGCCGATGACCACCCACGCCGATGACGCCGAAGACTTCGTCGCCGCCAATCCCGTGCAGCAAGCCAAACTTCTGGAAGCCTGGGCCGCGCAGCCCGATCCGGCCCGTATCGAATTGATCAATGCCCTGCAGCAAGGCGAACTGACCATCGACGGGCAACCGAAAACCCTGCGCCTGAACAACCGCCTGCGGGGTCTGATCGACTCGGCCCTGGCCAGTCATCAGTTGCTCGCCGCCGACGCCAAAATCCGTCTGGCCGCCGCGCAGCAATTGCAGAAGAGCGCCAAACCGGCGCAGTTGAAATTCCTCGACCGGCAACTGGCGGGCGAAACGGATGAAGGCGTCCACGCCGCCCTCAGCCTGGCCCTGGCCAATCTGCAACTGGTCGACAGCGATCCGGCCGTGCGCCTCGCTGCCGTGCGCCTTCTCGGTGAAACCGGCGATCCGCTGGCCCGCCCCCGCCTCGAAAGCCTGCTGGAGCCGGGCGTTGAAACCGATGCGATGGTGCGCACCGCCGCTGAAACCAGCCTCGCCCAGGTCAAACGCAAACTGCTGGTCGGCGAGATGCTGGGCCAGGCGTTCAGCGGCATGTCCCTCGGTTCGATCCTGCTGCTCGCGGCATTGGGCCTTGCGATCACCTTCGGCCTGCTCGGCGTGATCAACATGGCCCACGGCGAGATGCTGATGCTCGGCGCCTACTCGACCTATGTGGTGCAACTGATGTTCCAGCGCTTCGCTCCGCAGGCCATCGAGTTCTATCCATTGATCGCGCTACCCGTGGCATTTTTCGTCACCGCCGCCATCGGCATGGCGCTGGAGCGCACGGTGATTCGCCACCTCTATGGTCGCCCGCTGGAAACCCTGCTCGCCACCTGGGGCATCAGCCTGATGCTGATTCAGCTCGTTCGGTTGCTGTTCGGCGCGCAGAACGTCGAAGTGGCCAACCCGGCCTGGCTGTCGGGCGGGATTCAGGTGCTGCCCAATCTCGTACTACCCTACAACCGCATCGTCATCATTGCCTTTGCGCTGTTTGTGGTGGTGCTGACCTGGTTGCTGCTGAACAAGACACGCCTGGGCCTGAACGTGCGAGCGGTCACCCAGAATCGCAACATGGCCGCCTGCTGCGGCGTACCGACCGGGCGCGTGGACATGCTCGCCTTCGGTCTCGGCTCGGGCATCGCCGGTCTCGGTGGCGTGGCCCTGAGCCAGATCGGCAACGTCGGCCCGGACCTCGGCCAGAGCTACATCATCGACTCGTTCCTGGTGGTGGTGCTCGGCGGTGTCGGCCAGTTGGCCGGTAGCGTGCTGGCGGCATTCGGCTTAGGGATAGCCAACAAGATTCTCGAACCGCAGATCGGTGCGGTGCTCGGCAAGATCCTCATCCTCGCGCTGATCATTCTGTTCATCCAGAAACGTCCGCAAGGCCTCTTCGCACTCAAAGGACGGGTGATCGACTGATGAACCAGCCCCTGCTCGTTACCGCGACCCAAAAAGCCGGCCCCAAAGTCTCGATTGCCATCGGCGCAGTGATCCTCATTGTGCTGCTGGCGTTACCGCTGCTGTCGCTGTTGCCGGTGGACAGCACGCTGCATGTTTCAGCTTATACGCTGACGTTGGTGGGCAAGATTCTCTGCTACGCCATTGTCGCGTTGGCCCTCGATCTGGTCTGGGGCTACGCCGGTCTACTGTCCCTCGGTCACGGCCTGTTCTTCGCCCTCGGCGGCTATGCCATGGGCATGTACCTGATGCGCCAGGCCTCGGGTGATGGTTTGCCGGCGTTCATGACCTTCCTGTCGTGGACTGAAATGCCGTGGTTCTGGACCGGCACCAGCAGCTTCCTCTGGACCCTGTGCCTGGTGGTATTGGCGCCGGGGTTGCTGGCGCTGGTGTTCGGTTTCTTCGCCTTCCGTTCGCGGATCAAGGGCGTGTATTTCTCGATCATGACCCAGGCCCTGACCTTCGCCGGCATGTTGCTGTTCTTCCGCAACGAAACCGGTTTTGGCGGCAACAACGGCTTCACCAACTTCCGCACCATTCTCGGCTTTGGCATCACCGAACCGGGCACCCGCGCGGTGCTGTTTTTCGCCACGGTGCTGTTGCTGGTGGCGAGCCTGTACATCGGCTGGCGCCTGGCGCAGAGCAAGTTCGGCCGGGTACTGACCGCACTGCGCGATGCGGAGAACCGCCTGATGTTCTGCGGCTACGATCCGCGCGGGTTCAAGTTGTTTGTTTGGGTGTTGAGCGCGGTGTTGTGTGGCCTGGCCGGTGCGCTGTACGTGCCGCAAGTCGGCATCATCAACCCGAGCGAGATGTCGCCGACCAACTCGATCGAAGCCGCCGTATGGGTCGCCCTCGGCGGGCGCGGCACGCTGATCGGTCCGTTGCTCGGTGCCGGCGTGGTCAACGGCATGAAGAGCTGGTTCACCGTGGCCTTCCCCGAGTACTGGCTGTTCTTCCTCGGCGCACTGTTCATCGTCGTGACCCTGTACCTGCCCAAAGGCGTGATCGGTCTGCTGAAGAAAAGAGGTGAATCATGAGAGTCACGGCAACCGCTGAATTCATGCTCGAGCCGGCGTTTTTCCCCGTAGAGCCCAACAAGGACGCCGGCAGCAGCCGTGACGCCATCGGTCTCGGCCAGCGCGCCGGCAAAGGCCTGAATACGCGCCACGGCACCATCCTGACCCTGGAAGACATCAGCGTCAGCTTCGACGGCTTCAAGGCGCTGAACGATTTGAACCTGTACATCGGCGTCGGCGAACTGCGCTGCATCATCGGTCCCAATGGCGCGGGCAAGACCACGCTGATGGATGTGATCACCGGCAAGACCCGTCCCGGCCACGGCAAGGCCTGGTTCGGCGAAACCCTGGACCTGACGCAGATGAGCGAAGTGCAGATCGCCCAGGCCGGCATCGGCCGCAAGTTCCAGAAGCCGACGGTGTTCGAAGCCTTGAGCGTGTTCGAGAACCTGGAACTGGCGCAGAAAACCGACAAGTCGGTGTGGGCCAGCCTGCGGGCGCGCTTGAGCGGCGAGCAGAAAGACCGTATCGCCGAAGTGCTGGAGACCATTCGCTTGACCAGCTCGGTCAATCGCCCGGCCGGCCTGTTGTCCCACGGCCAGAAGCAGTTCCTCGAGATCGGCATGCTGCTGATGCAGGACCCGCAATTGCTGCTGCTCGATGAACCGGTGGCGGGCATGACCGACGCCGAAACCGAATTCACCGCCGAGCTGTTCAAGCGCCTGGCCGGCAAGCACTCGCTGATGGTGGTGGAACACGACATGGGCTTCGTCGGCTCGATTGCCGACCACGTCACCGTGTTGCATCAGGGCAGCGTGCTGGCCGAGGGCTCACTGGAGCAGGTGCAGGACAACGAACGGGTGATCGAGGTCTACCTCGGTCGATAGGCATGTGAATGCCATCCAAATGTGGGAGCGGGCTTGCTCGCGAAAGCAGTGTGTCCGTCGATGAAAATGTTGAATGTCAGCCCGCATTCGCGAGCAAGCCCGCTCCCACAGGGGAACTGAGGAGTATTTGAGAATGCTGCAAGTCGAAAAACTGCACCAGTACTACGGCGGAAGCCACATCCTGCGCGGCCTGACGTTTGACGTGAAGGTCGGCGAAGTCACCTGTCTGCTCGGGCGCAACGGCGTGGGCAAGACCACCCTGCTCAAATGCCTGATGGGCCTGCTGCCGGCCAGGGAAGGCGCGGTGAACTGGGAAGGCAAACCCATCACTGCGTTCAAGCCGCACCAGCGCGTGCATGCCGGCATTGCCTACGTACCCCAGGGCCGGGAGATCTTCGGCCGCCTGACCGTCGAGGAAAACTTGCTGATGGGCCTGTCGCGTTTTCCCGGTGGCGAAGCGAAGGAAGTGCCAGCGTTCATTTACGAGTTGTTCCCGGTACTGCTGCAAATGAAACAACGCCGAGGGGGCGATCTGTCCGGCGGCCAGCAACAGCAATTGGCCATCGGCCGCGCGCTGGCCAGCCGCCCTCGCCTGCTGATCCTCGACGAGCCCACCGAAGGCATCCAGCCATCGGTGATCAAGGAGATCGGTGCCGTGATCAAAAAGCTCGCGGCCCGGGGCGACATGGCCATTCTGCTGGTGGAGCAGTTCTACGATTTCGCCGCCGAACTGGCCGACCAATACCTGGTGATGTCCCGGGGTGAGATCGTGCAACAGGGGCGTGGTGAAAATATGGAAGCCGAGGGCGTGCGTGGGCTCGTTACCATCTGAGGCGTCACGGTCCACTTCTTTTGACACGGCACCAATTTGTCGCGCCGAATTTGCGACTGCGCACGCTATTGGTGCATCACAACACTAAACAGCCACCTCCTGCCTGCAATGCCTTGCGGCACAGCCTTTGCAAACATCCTGACGACCTCTCGACAAGCATTGACTATGACTCTTCCGGCTTCAGGCGTTTTGTTTACCCCCAGTTGGCACGCCGAACTGGAGCTGGGCTACGCCCGATTCGACAACACCACACGCCCGGTCCAGCGTCGGCACAAAGGCCCGCTGCGGGTACAAAAGCACCTGTATGCCGAAGGGCCGGAAGTCTGCCAGCACATCATCGTCCACCCACCCGGCGGAATTGCCGGCGGGGATCGACTGGAGATTTCGGCCAGCGTCGAGGGCAATGCCTGGGCGCAAATCACCAGCCCCGGCGCGGCCAAGTGGTATCGCGCCGCGGGTCCCGCCTATCAGCAGCTGAATCTGAAGGTGGCGGCCGGTGCGACACTGGAGTGGCTGCCCCAGGAGACGATCATTTTCAGTGCGGCCCAGGCTGAACTCAGCACCTCCATCGACCTTGAAGGCGATGCGCGTCTGTTCTACTGGGACGTCGTGGCCCTGGGCCGTCCGGCCAGTGGCGAGCGCTTCGACCTTGGGCATTTCCAGGCACGACTGGATGTGCGCCGCGACGGCCTGTTGCTCTGGCATGAACGTCAGCGCATTGTCGGAGCGGACGGTTTACTTGATTCGCCCATCGGGCTCGACGGGCAACCGGTGTTTGCCACCTTGTTGGTGACGACGGGTGAGATCGATAGCGAACTGCTGGAGAAATGCCGCTCGCTGCCCAACGACGTGCGCGGGGATTTGACCCAGTTGCCCGGGTTGCTGGTTGCACGGTGTCTGGCCAGTGAGGCGTTGTTGGCGCGGGGTTGGCTGATTGATTTGTGGCGATTGCTCAGGCCAGCGCTACTTGGCCGCGAAGCGGTCCCCCCCAGAATATGGAACACCTGAATATGCCTATCCTGTAGGAGCTGCCGAAGGCTGCGATCTTTTGATCTTTAAAAGATCGCAGCCTTCGGCAGCTCCTACAGGGGTATGGGTTGCAAGATTTAACCTTTTAAACTGCCGATTATGGATGTCTACGATGGACCTGACCCCACGCGAAAAAGACAAGCTGCTGATCTTCACCGCAGGCCTGGTGGCCGAGCGGCGTTTGGCGCGCGGCGTGAAACTCAATTACCCGGAAGCCATGGCCTACATCTCCGCGGCCCTGCTCGAAGGCGCCCGTGACGGCCAGACCGTGGCCGACCTGATGCACTTCGGCACCACCCTGCTGACCCGCGAACAAGTGATGGAAGGCATCCCGGAAATGATCCCGGAAATCCAGGTCGAGGCCACCTTCCCCGACGGCACCAAACTGGTCACCGTCCACCAACCCATCGCCTGAGGCCGCGCCATGACTTACCACATCCGCGATGCCGTGCCTGCCGACTTGCCGGCCATCTGCGACATCTACAACGACGCCGTGCTCAACACCACGGCGATCTGGAATGAACAGGCGGTCGACCTCGGCAATCGCCAGGCCTGGTTCAGCGCCCGGCAATCCCAGGCTTACCCGATTCTGGTGATCGTCGACGGTGAAAACTCGGTACTGGGCTATGCCTCATTCGGCGACTGGCGACCTTTCGACGGTTTCCGCCACACCGTCGAGCATTCGGTCTACGTGCGCAGCGACCAGCGCGGCAACGGCCTCGGCCCACAACTGATGGAAGCACTGGTCGAGCGCGCCAAAGGCTGCGGCAAGCACGTGATGGTCGCCGCCATCGAAAGTGGCAACGCTGCGTCCATTCGTTTGCATGAGCGCATCGGTTTCATCACCACCGGGCAAATGCCTCAGGTCGGCACCAAATTCGGCCGCTGGCTGGACCTGACGTTCATGCAACTGACCCTCAACCCCGGCGCGCAACCGCCGAGTGTCAACCAGGAGTAATGCCCGATGAACGCCGCCCAACTGCGACGCGTCAACGTTGAAAGCTTTGCGCACTATCGTCAGGGCCTGATCGACCTGCTGCTCGATGCCGTCGGCTACGGGGCCAGTGTCGGCTTCATGGCTGGCCTCGATGCGACCCAGGCCCACGCCTATTTCGATGAGGTCCAGGACAACCTGAACAAGGGCAATCTGTTGCTGTGGGTGGTGGTCAAGGACGAACAGGTGCAGGCCAGCGTGCAGTTGGGTTTGTGCCAGAAAGCCAACGGCCTGAACCGCGCCGAAGTGCAAAAGCTGCTGGTGCGCGAACATGCCCGGCGTCGCGGTCTGGGCCAGCAACTGATGAACGCTCTGGAGGCGGCCGCCCTGCAGCACAAGCGCGGCATGCTGTACCTCGACACCGAGGCCGGCTCGCCCGCCGAAGCCTTCTATCAATCGCTGGGCTATACCCGCGCCGGTGAAATCCCCGACTACGCCTGCGACCCGAGCGGCCGCTACAAACCGACCGCCCTCTACTACAAGATTCTTCAGGGAGCCCATTGATGATTCCCGGTGAATACCAGATCCAGCCCGGCGACATCGAACTCAACGTCGGCCGCCGCACGATCAGCCTGAAGGTGGCCAACAGGGGTGACCGGCCGATCCAGGTCGGCTCGCATTATCACTTTTTCGAAACCAACGACGCCCTGGGGTTCGACCGTGCCGCCAGTCGTGGCATGCGCCTGAACATCCCGGCTGGCACGGCGGTGCGTTTCGAACCGGGGCAGAGTCGCGAGGTGGAGTTGGTGGATCTGGCGGGGCATCGTCGGGTGTTCGGGTTTGCCGGCAGGATCATGGGTGATCTCGATTAAAGATCAAAAGATCGCAGCCTCGCTTCGCGAGACAGCTCCTACAGAATTCTCCAATGTGATCGCGGCCCCCTGTAGGAGCTGTCGAGCGAAGCGAGGCTGCGATAGCGAGCAACGCGAGCGGTTCCAAATTCAATTGAATCTCAAGGCGAACGAATGAAGATTTCCCGTCAAGCCTACGCCGACATGTTCGGTCCCACTATCGGTGACAAGGTGCGCCTGGCCGATACCGAGTTGTGGATCGAAGTGGAACAGGACTTCACCACCTACGGCGAAGAAGTGAAATTCGGTGGCGGTAAAGTCATTCGTGACGGCCAGGGTCAGAGCCAGTTGCTGGCCGCCGACGTGGTCGACACCCTGATCACCAACGCGCTGATCATCGATCACTGGGGTATCGTCAAGGCAGACGTCGGTCTCAAGGACGGGCGCATCGCAGCGATCGGCAAGGCCGGTAACCCGGACATCCAGCCCAACGTCAACATCGCCATTGGCGCCAGCACCGAAGTCATCGCCGGCGAAGGCATGATCCTCACCGCCGGCGGCATCGACACCCACATCCACTTCATCTGCCCGCAGCAGATCGAAGAGGCATTGATGAGCGGTGTCACCACCATGATCGGTGGCGGCACCGGACCGGCTACCGGCACCAATGCGACCACCTGCACCTCCGGGCCGTGGCACCTGGCGCGCATGCTTCAGGCTGCCGATGCCTTCCCGATGAACATCGGCCTCACCGGCAAGGGCAACGCCAGCTTGCCGGAGCCGTTGATCGAACAGGTCAAGGCCGGTGCCATCGGCCTCAAGTTGCATGAGGACTGGGGCACCACGCCCGCGAGCATCGACAACTGCCTGAGCGTGGCCGACCGGTTCGACGTGCAGGTGGCGATCCACACCGACACCCTCAACGAATCCGGTTTCGTCGAGACCACCCTCGCCGCCTTCAAGGGCCGCACCATTCACACCTATCACACCGAAGGTGCCGGTGGCGGTCACGCACCGGACATCATCAAGGCCTGTGGATTTACCAACGTGCTGCCGAGTTCGACCAACCCGACCCGGCCGTTCACCCGCAACACCATCGACGAACACCTCGACATGCTGATGGTCTGCCATCACCTCGACCCGAGCATTGCCGAGGATGTGGCCTTCGCCGAAAGCCGCATTCGCCGCGAAACGATTGCCGCTGAAGACATCCTCCACGACCTCGGTGCGTTCTCGATGATCAGCTCCGACAGCCAGGCCATGGGGCGGGTCGGTGAGGTCATCACCCGCACCTGGCAGACCGCCGACAAGATGAAAAAACAGCGCGGGCCGCTGCCCGGTGATGGCGCCGGCAACGACAACTTCCGCGCCAAACGCTACATCGCCAAGTACACCATCAACCCGGCGATCACCCACGGCATCAGCCATGAAGTGGGTTCGGTCGAAGTGGGTAAATGGGCGGACCTGGTGCTCTGGCGCCCGGCATTTTTCGGCGTGAAACCGACGCTGATTCTCAAGGGCGGCGCTATCGCGGCCAGCCTGATGGGCGACGCCAATGCCTCGATCCCGACACCGCAACCTGTGCACTACCGCCCGATGTTCGCCAGCTTCGGCGGTTCACTGCACGCCACCAGCCTGACCTTCATCAGTCAGGCGGCGCAGGAGGCAGGCTTGCCCGAAGCACTGGGTTTGAAGAAGAAAATCGCGGTGGTCAAAGGTTGCCGCGACGTGCAGAAAACCGACCTGATCCACAACGACTACCTGCCGAAAATCGACGTCGATCCGCAGACCTATCAGGTCAAGGCCGATGGGGTTTTGCTGTGGTGTGAACCGGCTGAGACGTTGCCGATGGCCCAGCGTTACTTCCTGTTCTGAACCGGCAACCACGACACGAGCAAAGGCCTCGCACACCCTGTGTCGAGGCCTTTGTTTTTCCGTGATTACTGAACGGATTCAATCCGCAGCCGATCCAGCTTGGCCCGAATCATCGCTTCCCGTGTCAGTTTTTTCAGAAACTGCGTAATCTGCAGATCGATGTCATCCAAGGCTTGAACATATTCCTCGTCAGTCATCAGCTTGCCGTTCGCAAAGTCAGTTTCACTTTTGCCCAACTCACTGCACAACCCCTTGATTTCCGCCTCCACCGCCGCCTTTCCCTCGGCGGTGAGCCGCGTACCTTCGGCCCTGCGCTGCAACGCATCCTGCAAATCGATAGTGGCGTCGATCCTGCGCTTCAAGCCGTTCAATTCCTCGCGGTAAGTCGTCTCCAGCCAGGTTCGCCAGAGCGGTTGCTCGAAGAGGCGATCACTCAGCAGATCACCTTCCTCCAGCGCCTTGATCCGCTGGAACGCTGCTTCGGTCATTTCCTTGCTCACACCGGCGATGTTGCGAAACTGCATGCCCCGCGCCTGCCACGGCAAATCCAGACGCTCCGCCAGATCGGTCATGTAGGCCAGGTGCACTTCCACTTCATCGATAGTGCCGATCACATCGCCATTGGCGTCGTAGCGACGGAACCCTTCGCCGTTAGCCAACCGCGCAGACACCCGCTGACGGGCAATGGCACCCAGCTCATCGAGCCGGGACTTGCCCAGGGCCAGTTCCAGCAATTGCGCCTCGATCAGGTCCGCACGCACCAGGGCGTAGGCTTCGTGCACCATCACCTGCACGCCCATGGCATTGAACAGTTGCGTGCCGCCATCCACGCACTCGGTGGGCGTTGCCGCCTCGTTGAACAGCTTGCTTCGCAGTTCAGTGTCGCGGGCCATGGCTTCGAGCATGCGCCAGACCTTGGTCGTCAGTTCCGTCTGATAGTCACCGCCGGCCTTGAAGTCGGCGGACTGGGTGAGCTTGCGCAGTTCATTGAAAAACGGCACCGAACCAAACTCGTCTTCGACCTCGTTCCAGATCTCCTGTTTTTCCTGCCATTGCCGCTCGGTCATGCCCATCCACCAATCCGCGCTGTCGAGCAAGCCTCGGGGTGGATATGGGCGGTCCGGGTCCATGCCGACCGACTCGATGTACATCCTGAGGGTGTCGAGATTTTCCGGCGATATCCAGTGCGGCTCCCGGCTGATCACCGTGCGTGCCAGCAGCTCGGCGCGAAACGATCCGGGCGCGACCTGCGGTATCCGGCTGATCGGATTGCGGCTCAACTCAATGAAGATACTGCGTGGCCGCGATTGGGAAAACAAACCGACAGGCCAACTGTCCAGTCCGGCATCGCTCAATACCAACACCTGCAAATGCGGCATCCGGCTGACATCGGGAATGAGCTTCAGCGGGTTGCCGCGCAACGCCAACGACCTCAGACGTGTCAGATTCTTCAGGCGATCAACTGCCACTAGATCCAGCTCGATGCAGTTGTCGTTGAGGAACAGGTCGGTGAGATGACGCATGTCCTTCAGTACCGGCGGAACAGCCGTCAGCAGATTGTCTTGCAGGTTGAGGTAGCGCACCTGATGGAACGGCTCGAGGAACGACAGGTTCCCGGAACGCAACTGCCCACCGCGCAGACTCAGGCTGGTGACATGATCGAAGTTGGCCTCCAGCCTCGGCAGGGTTTCCAGCAGTCGGCTCAGCCTGGGAATGTTGTCCAGACTCAACGCCTGCGGCCGCACAACCCCGTAAGCCTCGATGCCCTCCGGCCCGGTGCGCTGCCAGCATTGCCTGAGCGCTTTGTAGATGTTGTTTCGCGCATGCCACTCCGCCACGCCCGCCGGGGTAAAACGAGCGGATTGCGTCGGCGAATTCATCCAGCGTTGCAGGGCGCGGTTCAACTGGTTGAACTCGGTCTCCAGCACAGTCAGCCGTGCATGCACCGCCCCTTCGCCCTGACCGAAACCCGCCAGCAGTGTCTCGACTTCCTCCGAGGTAAAATCCGGATACAGTGCATGAGCCCGTCGTCGCAGGCCTACGCCTTGCGGTGCTTGTCGGGCATAGCCACGCATGCCGCCACGCAAGCGCATGACGCTCGGGTCGTAAGCCGGCCTGGTGATCGGGTGGTCCCGCAGAATCGGCTCGAGCCGGGATCGATCCAGCGGCTGCGCCCTGACCGCTTGCTCAAGACGTGAAGACTCATGGATTTCAAAGCCAAGCGCTGTGCGCTCAGCGTCGGGCAAGGCATGCAGCACCGCCGCGTACAGATTGTCCGCACCGTGCAGCTGTTGATCGTTGCCGTCCCGTGCCTCGTATTGGCCATCCTCACCCAGGACCAGCACTTTGCGGGTCGTCGCGTCGACGGGGCCGAGACTGTCGGTCAGTGATCCCGTGAATGAATACTCACGGATTTCCAGACGCAGATCCGCCGGCCAGCCCGGCAATGCGCCCAGCGAGTGCAGCTCCAGGCGTGCGGTATCGCGATTGTGCAGTCCGTCGAGGTACAGGCCTTCATATGCCCGTGTCACACGCAGTTGTTCCGCTGCCTCCCGAGCTTGTTGAGCCAGTCTCAACGGAACACGTTTTTTTTCGTTCAAATGCTGCACATCCGAGGGATGCGCTTCACTCAGCAACGCCTGCGCCTGACTGACAGAGATATCAGCCCCATCATCCATGAGCATCTTCACCAACGGATCGTCCGACCGACTCCGGCGCTTGTACAACAGGTCGAACAACTGACTTTTGCGCTGACGCGCCAGCGCCGCCCATTGATCACACAGTGCCTGTGCACGTTTCGCCTGGTCACCGGAATACCCTTCTCCAAGCAGTTCGCGTAGCGCTGTTTCGTCAAGGAAACCGACCACTCGTTCAGGCAACTCACCCGCAAGCAGTTCAGACCAGGTCATCTGCAAGGTATTGGTCGCTGACGCATTGGCGTAGCCTTCCTTGATCGATACACCGGTCAGGCCCGGTCCCTGGAAGACTTCAATGGCCTTGTCGCCGGGCCAGCCGCGCAATTCCGTCATGAGTCGAAGCGAGTAATCCGCCCAATCGTTACTGATCCGATGGGCCAGAATCTGTTGCGCACCGGCTTCGGAATCGGCATGGGCCTTGAAGCGCTTGAGGGTATCGACCAATGACGCGGGCGGAATTTCATGCTCGACATGGAGCCGGCGCAAGGTGTTTTCATGTACGCCGCTGGCAGTCAAAACCTGCTCCAGGGTCTCATCGGAAAGCCCCTCTACCGAAGCGCCCAGACGCCTGAGCACTACACGCCGATCCCATTCGAGCGGTTGATCGAGTTCGGTCTTCCAGCTGCCGGCACCGTTGTGCTCCAACAGCGGCTGATAGGCATCGGCGCGAGTCGGGTGTTGCAGCCGATGCTGGCCGGTTTCCGGGTCTTGCCTGACGGCATAGCATTTGTCATCGAGGCGTAGCAGGTCTTGCTCTTGATAACGGTACAGCCCAGTGTCACCAGCCTTCGCCCCATCGGGCAATGTGATCGATTGCTCATAGGGCACAAGGTCAGGGTTCCACAACCGCTCCTTGCCGCCGACTTCCACTGGTTTGAGCCCCTCGACAAACGGCGACACCTTGATCGGTGCGACAGCGGGGCCGGGCAACACATGTCCGGCGCCCATCAGTGCCAATTGCGCGAAGTTGATCAAGACCCCGTTGATGTACGCCGAAGCCTGTTCCTTGTCACCCTTGCTCCAGTCCTCGACGCCTTCGGCAACCTCGGCGAGCATTTGCGCGACCATGATGCCAAGCATGGCTTCCCCCAGCCCCGGCACCAGCATTGCGGCGAAATTGAAAACATTCCAACCGATCGACAGGTAACCGGTCAGGCGCTTGAAGCGGGCGTTGGCATCCTCGTCGCCGGTCGGTACGGCGATCAGCCGGGCATCGGCGATGGCCTTGTCGCGGCGTTCCAGAAACAGCGTGACCCACAGCTCATCGCGGATCTGGTTGGTCACCGGTTCCGCATCGGGATTTTCGACCGCCGTTTCACGCCACCACGGGCCCATGTCCAGCGGTTCGCGCTCATGCCAGGTGTAGGTGGTGAGACGTTCTTTGACCCGGGCGAAAAACAGCCCCTTGTCCTTCTGCGCCACAAACCGGCTGAAAAAGGCCTGGTAATCCGTATTTCTCAACTGCCCCAGGAGCGCCTTCATGAACGCGGTCAGTGAGGGATACTCCTTCAACGGATGGTCAGGATCATCGGGCACATAGGCGATCAACGGACCGCTTAAACGACTCTGTTGATAGATATCGTCGCGGCGCAACAGTTCATCGCTCAACCCCTGCGGCCCATTGGCGAAGAAGGCTTGCAGCAGTTTGAATTGATCGTATTCCCGGCCCGGAAGAACAGGGACGCGGTGCGACCAGTCGATCCAGAATCTCAACAGCGCCGGCGTCAGCGCTTCAATGTCGCGCTTTATTTGCGATGGCTCGCTGACCGCGCTGAACAACACGATGCCGGTCAACCGAAAACCCATCAGCGACAAGCGATGAGCATGCAACGGCCGGTCGTACAGCGTGACGTTTGCCTGCCCCTCACGCACCTGGCCCAGTTTGACGTAGGCATGGTCACTGATATCGCCGTTCAATCGGGCAATCAGTGCGGCCACATGAAAGGCCGCCTGTTCACTGGCCACCGAGTCTTGTTGCAAGGTTCGCTGTGCTTGCGGGGTATCGGGCAACAGGATGGACTTGATGTGCCGCTGGTATTGCCCGCCGATGTCCACCCTGCGGCACAAGGCGGCAAAATCCGGCAGGGCAATCGCCGGCTCCAGGCTGAGACTGCCCCGACTGTCCTTGCGGTAAATACCGGAACTGTCTCGGAACGCCCCTTCGACGGTTTCAGCTTCCTCGAAGTTGTGCAGCGCCGCCTCCAGCAAGGTGGACTGGCGGACGCGACTGGCGCCGGTGTCGATGCCGAATATGATCGTACTGGGCACCTCGAGCTGCACGCTGAGTTCGTCGACGCGTTCAACGGAGCTGAAATTCGCCTGCAACATCTCACTGACCAGTGGTTCGGCGAAGGCCTCAATGTCGTGTTGCAAGCTGCCCAGGGTTTTGTCCAGTACGCCCTGCACACGCCAGCGCTCCTCGATCAGCTGCTTCAGGTATTGGCGGTCAATGGCCCGTGCGCCGCTGTACCACTCGGGCAGCGCCGGCTCCAGGGTTTCGAGGGATTTGAGCCTTGCAAGCGGGGCATTTTTCAAGGCCCCCGGTATCCCGTCGACTACGCGACGGTAATGCACGCCCCGGTGTTCGACGCCTGTGGTTTCAATGGTTTGCTGTGAATGGCTTCCATGCAATTCAGACACTGTTACATCACCTTGATGGCTGGATTTGAACCCACAGCTTCGCCAACCCAACCGCCAAACAAAAGCCCAAAAAACCGCTGGGCCGCCCCTGAAAAAAGGCCTCCACCGTTCGAAATTCAAAGAGCCTTCAATACATAAGTACCGCCACTGAGGCCTGGACTTATGCCACCGAACGAGCGGTCGTGTTTTTTCCGGCAAAGGGACTACTATTCGATTCGCTGTCCCCGATTCATGCTCAGGTAACCGCCATGCGTCTTTCCGAATTCATCGTGCTACAGGTTGATCGCATCGTCGATGAGTGGGAGCAGTTCGCCAAAACCATCACCCCGGCCGCCGAGTCCATGGACAGCGCCGCCTTGCGCGACCATGCCCGGTCGATCCTGCTGGCCGCGGCCCGAGACATGTGCAAGCCCCAGACACCCTCCGAACAAGCGGCCAAGGCACGCGGCGAAGGCCCGGAGAAAACCCCGAGCCTCGACGAGGCCGGTGCCAGCCATGGCGAGTTGCGCCATACCGTGGGTTTTGATCTGGTGCAGATGACCAGTGAATTCCGTCATTTGCGCGCCTGTGTCATCCGCCTGTGGGTCAACAGCCTGCAATCGCCTGACCTGGCCTACTTCCAGGACATGATCCGCTTCAACGAAGCCATCGACGAAGCCCTGGCCGAATCCACCGCCGCCTATGCCGAAATGGTCAACCGCTCCCGGGACATTTTCCTCGCCATCCTCGGTCATGACCTGCGCGCGCCCCTGCAGGCGGTGAGCATGTCCACCGAAATCCTGCTGCGCAAAGCCGCGCTGGAAGGTGATGCACTCAAGTGTGCGATCAATATCCAGCGCAGCACCGGACATCTGGCGGTGATGGTCGGGGATTTGCTGGAGTTGGTGCGCAGTCGCCTGGGCAAGCACCTGCCGATCGAACCGACGCCCATGGACCTGGCCGAAGCGGCACGGGACGCGATTGCGCGGGCCTGTGCCGGTCAACCGGAGTGCGATCCAACCCTGACGGTACAGGGTGACACCCGCGGTACCTGGGATCCGCGCAGGGTCGATCAGATGCTGCAAAACCTGATCGGCAATGCCTTGCAACATGGCTCGAGCAAACGTGAAGTGACCTTGACCCTCAAGGGCGAGGCCGACAGCGTTCGGCTGACGGTGCAGAACGACGGAGTCCCCATCCCCGGCGATGCAATCGCGACCATTTTCGACCCACTGGTGCGCAGTGCCAGCGAAGAACTCGGCGAGCCCACTACCAGCCTTGGGTTGGGGTTGTTTATCGTCAAGGAAGTGGTCGACGCCCATCAGGGGACGATTGAAGTCAGTTCCAGTGAGAGGGATGGCACGACCTTTACCGTGGTGTTGCCACGCAAAACCTGAAGCACCCCCCTGTAGGAGCTGCCGCAGGCTGCGATCTTTTGATTTTGCTTTTGAAGTTTTGCATCAGCAGGAGCAATGAAACACAAGATCAAAAGATCGCAGCCTTCGGCAGCTCCTACTCGACCAGCAACCGCCCCAAGCGCTGCTTGAGCATGCGGTTCTCGGCCCTCAGCTGCTGCACCTCTTCGAGCAGGTCCAGCGCCAGGGCGACGCCTTCCCACTCCAGGTCAAGGTCGCGCCGCAGCTTGGCGGCGCGCTTGGCCAGGGTCAGCTCATAGTCGTTGAAAACCCAGTCCTTGGGCTGAGCGCCCTGAGGTTCGAGGATGCCGTGCTCGACGATTTCGATCACGTAGACGTCCGACAGCTCGGTCGCCTCACAGAATTCTGCCATGTCCAGTTGAACGATCAGGGGACTGCTCATTGTCAGTGACTCCTTGGTTCTAAGGGATCAAAAATGCTCTCGCGGGTCGAACGCGGCTTTTTTCGCCAGCTCCTGCCACAGGGCCTTGATGTCATCGTCGGATTTCTTCGGCATCACGGCCTTCAATTGCACGAACAGGTAACCGCGCTCACCGGCCTTGTTCATCAGGCCATGGCCCTTGGCGCGCATGCGCTGGCCGTTCTGGCTGCCAGCCGGCACCTTGAGGTTGATCTTGCCGGTCAGGGTCGGTACGGCGACTTCGGCCCCCAGCGCTAGCTCCCACGGAGCCAGTGGCAAGGTGATGATCAGGTTATCGCCTTCGACGTCGAATTTCGGGTGCGGTGCGAAACGGATCGTCAGGTACAGGTCGCCATTGGCGCCGCCACCCACACCCGGAGCGCCCTGCCCCTTGAGGCGAATGCGCTCGCCGTCGGCCACACCGGCCGGAATCTTCACGTTCAGGCTTTTGCTGGTGTTGCTCACATGCTGGCCAGCCGCGTTGTACTGCGGCACCTGGAAGGTGACCTTCTTCGATTCGGTCGACAGCGTTTCTTCAAGAAAAACCCCAAGCTCCATTTCCACGTCCTGCCCTCGACGTCCGGTGCTGCGACGCGACTGTCCACCCCCATTGAAACCAGGCCCACGGTTGCCGAAGATCGAACTGAAGAAGTCCGAGAAATCGCCCGTGTCCTGGCCACCGCCACCAAAACCGCCACGGCTCTGCCAGCCCGGTGGTCCCTGGAACGGCTGGCCGTGCTGGCCATAGCGGCGCAGATCATCGTATTCGGCGCGTTTGTCGGCGCTTTTCAGCGCTTCATAGGCTTCCGAGGCGTCCTTGAACTTGGCCTCGGCGTCCTTTTCCTTGCTGACGTCAGGGTGGTATTTGCGCGCCAGCTTGCGATAGGCGGCCTTGATCGCCTTATCGTCTGCGGTCGGTTCCACACCGAGAATCTTGTAATAGTCTTTGAAGTCCATCGCGGGAATCACCATCCGTTATCAAATCGCGCCACGGGCCACAGCATGCGCTTGTTTGCAGCCGTTGGTTTGACCGATCTCAAATTTGTGACCGGGCGGCGCAGCAGAAGTTTATCGGCAGCCGGCGGGGCTTCTTGCGAGCACGCCCGCCGCTGTCCGGTTGATGCAGGGTAGTTTGGGGGGGATGCCCCATCTTTCAAGGCATTGTTTGCGAAGAATTAGCAGATAACCGGCCTTCGAATCTGGCGCCCACTGGCATACACTGCGCGGCCGTTTTTTAACCGGAACCTGAAAGACATGAACAACGCATCTCCAGCCCGTGCCGTGGGTATCGACTTTGGCACGTCCAACTCCACCGTCGGCTGGCTGCGCCCCGGCGTGGAAACGCTGATCGCGCTGGAGGACGACAAGATCACCCTGCCGTCAGTGGTCTTCTTCAATATCGAAGAACGTCGCCCGGTGTACGGCCGGCTGGCGCTGCACGAGTATCTGGAAGGTTACGAAGGCCGCCTGATGCGCTCGCTCAAGAGCCTGCTGGGCTCCAAGCTGATCAAGCACGACACCAGCGTCCTGGGTACGGCGATGCCGTTCAAGGACCTGCTCGGGCTGTTCATCGGCCAGCTCAAGAGCCGTGCCGAAGCCGCCGCCGGTCGGGAATTCGAAGAAGTGGTGCTGGGTCGCCCGGTGTTTTTCGTCGATGACGACCCGATGGCCGACAAGGAAGCCGAAGACACCCTGGTCGACGTGGCCCGCAAGATCGGTTTCAAGGAAGTCTCGTTCCAGTTCGAACCGATTGCTGCGGCATTCGACTACGAGTCGACCATCGAGAAAGAAGAGCTGGTACTGATCGTCGACATCGGCGGGGGTACGTCCGACTTCTCCCTGGTGCGTCTGTCGCCGGAGCGTCGTGCTGTGGATAACCGCCAGGACGACATCCTCGCCACCGGCGGCGTGCACATCGGCGGGACCGACTTCGACAAGCAACTCTCGCTGGCCGGCCTGATGCCGCTGTTCGGCTACGGCAGCCGGATGAAGAGCGGCGCCTACATGCCCACCAGCCATCACATGAACCTGGCGACCTGGCACACGATCAACTCGGTGTACTCGCAGAAATCGCAACTGGCCCTGGGCAGCATGCGCTACGACATCGAAGACACCGGCGGCATCGATCGCCTGTTCAAGCTGATCGAACAGCGCGCCGGGCACTGGCTGGCGATGGAAGTGGAAGAAACCAAGATCCAGCTGACCCACGCCGACAACCGCCACGTGCCGCTGGACCGCATTGAAGCGGGCCTGAGCGTGGATTTGAGCCGTGCGCTGTTCGAGTCGGCCATCGACAACCTGCTGGAGCGCGTACGCAACAGCGTCACTCAATTGCTGACAGACGCCGATGTCCGGGTCGATCAGGTCGACACGGTGTTCTTCACCGGCGGTTCGAGCGGCATTCCAGCGCTGCGCAACAGCGTCTCGGCGATGCTGCCGAAGGCGCGGCATGTGGAAGGGAACATCTTTGGCAGTATCGGTAGTGGTTTGGCGATTGAGGCGGCCAAGCGTTACGGCTCTATGGACTGATCCAAAAGCTAGGGTGCGCCCTTCGCGAGCAGGCTCGCTCCCACAATGGACCTGAACTCACAGGACTAATGTGGGAGCGAGCCTGCTCGCGAAGGGGTCAGTTCAGGCAACGAATAACCTGAATCAAACCATCCCCACCTGCTTCAACTCACTCTTCAGATACGCGTAGTAAATCGGCCCCGCCACCACCCCCGGCAGGCCGAACGCGGCCTCGAACACCAGCATCGCCAGCAGCAACTCCCACGACTTGGCACTGATCTGCCCGCCGACGATACGCGCGTTGAGGAAGTATTCGAGCTTGTGGATAACAATCAGGTAACCCAGCGCCGCGACGGCGACCCAGATCGACAGCGACAGACCGACGATGGTGATCAGGGTGTTCGACATCAGGTTGCCGATCACCGGCAGCAGGCCGAGCAGGAACGTCAGCACGATCAGGGTTTTGGTCAGGGGCAGCTTGATGCCGAACATCGGAAGGATCACCGCCAGGAAAATACCGGTGAAAATGGTGTTGAGCAGGGAAATCTTGATCTGGGCGAACACGATGTTGCGAAACGCCTGGACCAGCAGGTGCAGACGATCAAACAGCGCCGCCGCCAGCGGTTTGCGCTTGGTCAGATCCGGCACACGCTGCAACGCAATGATCGCACCCAACACCATGCCGATCAGCAAGGTCACGAACATGTGTGCCGCATCCTTGCCCACCAGTTGCAATTCGCTCAGGTGCTTGCTGACCCACTCGCCAATGGCCACACGGAACTCGGCGGCACTGGCCGGCAGATAGGCGTCGATGAACGGCGGCAGTTGCCCGCGTGCACGGTCGACCACCCCCATGAATTTGTCGAGGGAGGCGCCGGGGTTTTCCGCTTCGTGCAACAGGAAGCTGAAGGCACCGGCAAAGATCAGCGACAGTACGCTGACAATCAGCGTCCCCAGCAAGGCCACCGCCAGCCAGCGCGCACGCCGGCCTTCGATCAGCCGTTGCAGTTGCGGAGTGAGCATGTTGACCAGTTCGAACACCAGCAACCCGGCGAGCAGGCTCGGCAGCAACCGCAGCGGCAGGACCAGCAGCAGCCCGCCAAAAATGATGACCCAGCTGATGACCAGCAAAACTTGACGCTGAGAAAACGTTGGCATACAGCCTCAAAAACGAACGGCGTAAAAAGGATTGGCAGTCTGCCAGCGATCCGGTGCGAGCACTAGGATTGTGTGGATCGACCTTAGTGGGGGTTCAGGTTCTTTTGCAGTGCCCCGACCGGCCCCATCGCGAGCAGGCTCGCTCCCACATTTGTCCGGCGTGCCCAGTTCCACTGTGGGAGCGAGCCTGCTCGCGATGGGGCCCTCACAGCTCCCACATTTTTCAGCCCTATGTTTATTTTTTCTTCAGGCAATCGCTCATGAAAGCCTTGCGCTCGTCACCTTTGAGGGCTTTGGTGGCGGCGTCGGCATTGCAGGTTTTCATTTTCTCTTGCTGCGGCGTCAAGGCCTTGCCGGCATCGTTTGCCGCCGGAGTAGCCTTCAGGCAGGTGCTCATGAAGACTTTGCGCTCGTCGCCCTTGAGGCTCTTGGCCGTGGCGTCGGCATTGCAGGTAGTCATCTTTTCCTGTTGGGCTGTGGCGGCGAAGCCCTGGGAGCAGAGCAGCAAACCGATCATCAACAAAGGGACACGCAACATCTTCATGGAGTTTTCTCCTGGTCGCCACACCGAGGGGCGCGGCCTCGTACTGGAGTGTAGACAACCCCTGTTACACCTTCCTGTTCTCCAGATGGCTGCGCCGATACTGCTCCGGCGTACACCCGGCCTGGCGCTGGAACATCGCGATAAACGCCGAGCCGGTGCTGTAGCCCATGTCGAAAGCGATTTCCTGAATGCTGCGCTGGCTGTCCAGCGCTTCGATCGCCGCCAGAAAGCGCAGGCGCTGGCGCCACTCACCGAAGCTCATGCCCAGCTCCCGCACGAACTGCCGTGCCAGGGTGCGTTCGCTGACATGGATGCGTGCAGCCCATTCCGCCAGCGGCCGGTTATCCCCAGGGTCGGCCTGCAATGCTTCGAGAATCCCCAGCAGTCCGGGGCTGCTGGCGTAGGGCAGATAGCACTCGTGCACCGGGGCCTGTTGCAGTTGATCCACCAATACCTGAGCCAGACGCTGGTCGGCGGCCTGCTCGGGAATCTGCACGTCCCGGGCGGCGAAGTCCTTGAGGATCGCCTTGAGGATGTCGCTGATGGCCAGGGTACAGGCTCGCGACGGCAGATCAGCGCACACCTTGGGCGCCAGGCACACGGCGCGGTAGTTGACCGGTTGGTGGCTATAGAAGCTGTGCTCGATCTGTGGCGGCACCCACACCGCGTATTGCGGAGGCGACATGAAGCGGCTGCCCTCGACATCCATGTGCAGCACGCCGTGGGCTGCATATTCCAGCGTCCCCCAGGGATGCCGATGGGGGGCGGCGTATTCGTGGGCGTCAAAATCGGCATAGCGGAAGTACACCGCCGACGGCAGTTCGCTGAAATCCAGCAGGTCGATGTGTTTACTGCTCATGCTGTCCGTCATCAGGGGCGAGTTGTCCGAATCGAAGTATAGGCTTGCATCCAGACAAGCGGATAATTGCACTTCATTAACGTTCTGGTTTTTCCCGATGCAATACGCTTATCCCCTGCTGGCCATATTCATCTGGGCCGGCAATACCGTGATCACCAAAATGTCGGCCGGGGCGATCTTCCCCGCCGAGATAGGTTTCTACCGCTGGCTGCTGGCCGGGTTGCTGTTCACGCCCTTCATGCTCAAACCGGTGCTCGCCCATTGGCCGCTGATCCGCCCGAAACTGGGCAAGATCTTTGTCCTCGGTGTTCTTGGCATGGCGGTCTATCAAAGCCTGGCGTACTTCGCCGCGAGCCTGACCTCAGCCACCAACATGGGCATCATCCTCTCGCTGATGCCGCTGATGTCGCTCGCGATGGCGATCATCAGCCTCGGCCAGCGCCTGACCATGGGTGCCCTGGCCGGTGCGGTGCTGTCGTTCGCCGGCGTCCTGGTGGTGGTGTCGTCCGGCAGCCTGGGCACATTGCTCGAACACGGGGTCAACCTGGGCGACGCGATGATGCTGATCGCCACCCTGGCCTACGCGGTCTACAGCACCCTGTTGAAAAAATGGCAGCTGAAACTGCCGCCGCTGGTGCTCCTGTACCTGCAGGTGCTGGTGGCCGTGGTGGTGCTGTTTCCGCTGTTCCTCGCCTCACCGAAAGTCGGCCCGACCCTGCAGAACATTCCGCTGGTGCTGTACGCCTGCCTGCTGGCTTCGATGGTCGCGCCGTTGGCGTGGATGCAGGCGGTGGTACGTTTGGGTCCGAGCCGGACCACGCAGTTTTTCAATTTGCTGCCGTTGATCACCGCATTGATTGCAGCGGTGGTGCTGCATGAACAATTGGCGATGTATCACCTGGTGGGCGGGGTGTTGACCTTGGGCGGGGTGATTGTTTCCGAGCGTTGGACGACGGTGTTGGGGCGTAAGGTCGGCGTTGCCTGAATGAAAAGATCGCAGCCTTCGGCAGCTCCTACAGGGGAACGCATTCCAAATGTAGGAACTGCCGCAGGCTGCGATCTTTTGATCTTATAAACCCGCCGCCTTCAGTCGCGCCGCATGTTCGACAAACAAACGGATCGGCTCTGCCCCCTTGCCCACCAGCCCCAGCGACTGATTGACGATATCGAAGTGATCCAGCGGATACTCATCGCCAATCACCGTGCCCAGGTGCGAGCTGTAGCGCCCGACCATGCCGTCGCAATGCCCGGCTTCACGGACGAAGGTTTTGGCGAACAACCGGCAACTGCGGTTAGTGCCGTCCAGCAGATTGCGCCCGCGATCGGTGATGCCCGGCTGCAAGGTGCCGGACCAGGAGTAATAGCGCACGCCATTGACCTCTTCCGGCCCCTGACCGCCCCAGGTTTCAGGCAAGCCCTGTGGATAACGCTGGTTGAACAGCCCGACGCCAGCGGTGGTGAGAGCGTGATGGGAGGCATGGATATCCACCGGCAACTTCGGCCCGTGGTAACCGGTATCCAGCCACCCCAACAGCGTGCCGACCATCCGCAGCAAAAAGCTCAGCAGACGACCGCGCAGGCTGTCATGGGGATAGTGCTGATGCAGGTAATCAGCGAGTTCCGAACCATGGTTCGGCCCCGCCACCGAGGTCACCGATGCCACCCGATCCGGGCGTTTGGCCGCGGCGTAACGGGCGGTCAGCGAGCCCTGGCTATGGCCGATCAGGTTGACCTTGTCGGCCCCGGTTTCCCGCAGGATTTCGTCGATACGCGCCAGCAATTGCTCGCCGCGTACTTCGTTCGAATTAAGCGGCGAGACCTGCACGGCGAACACCACGGCCCCACCACGGCGCAGGGCTTCGACGATCCCGTACCAGTACGGATAAAGCACCAACCGGATGAACCCGAGCATTCCCGGGACCAGCACCAGCGGGTAGCGCGGGGCAGAACCTTGCGACATGGGTGGACATCCTTGTGGTCGGGTGGTGACGCAAGGCGCAATGCAAGACATCCGCCAAGTTACGCCTGCGAAGATGACAACTCGACGACAAGTCTATGTCATCCGCCCTACTTCAACCCCGCCACACCCGCCACGATCAGCCCGACCGAGACCAGTTTGATCACGCTCAGGCTTTCCCCCAGCAGCGCGAACCCGAGAAACACCGTGCCCAGCGAACCGATAGCGGTCCAGATCGGGTACGCGATACTCACGGGTAACTCGCGCATGGCCAGGGTCAGGAAGTAGATCCCGCCCACAGCGGCCACCACCGTGATCAGCGAAGGCCAGAGCCGGGTGAAGCCCTCGGCGTACTTCATGCCCATGGCGAAGGTGACCTCGAACCCGGCGGCGACCAGCAGAAACACCCAGGCCATCTAGAACTCCCCGGCCAGCGCCAGCAAGCGCTGCTCAGCCTCGGCGGCAGAGATCTCAAAGCTGCGTTCGGCGGACTCCTCGCCCTCGGCAGCCACCACTGTGACATCGGTGATGCCGATGAATCCGAGCACCGTGCGCAGTAGCGTGTCGGCATGGTTCATGGCTTCCAGCTCGCCGCCCGGACCAAAACCGAAGCCGCCACGGCTGGTAATGATCAGGGCTTTTTTACCCTGCACCAATGGCTCGTACTGGGCCACGCCATTGTCCAGGCTGTGATCGAAGGTCACCCCCACCCGCACGATCTGATCGATCCAGGCCTTCAAGCCGCTGGGAACGCTGAAGTTGTGCATCGGTGTGGAAATCACCAGCACATCATGGCCGAGCAGTTCGCCGACCAGTTCGTCGCTGAACGCCAGGTCGGCCTGCATCGACAGTGGCCGAGCGTCGGGCTCGGGGTAAAACGCGGCGGCCACGAATGCCTCGTTGACCGGCGGGATCAGCGCCCGGCCGACTTCGCGGCGAGTCAGTGGCAAGTGTGGATGACGGGCCTGCCAGGCCGACAGAAACACTTCGGCCAAACGCCGGGAGTGCGAACGATCGCCACGGGGGCTGGCATGAACAGCAAGAATTTTACTCATCTGTCTCTCCTCAGGGCTAAACTCAAACGGCTTGTGGCTTGCAGCTTGAAGCTCGTAGCTACACCCATTCAAATGAGTAAAAATCAGCCAAGGTGAATCTATTTCACCTGTGGAGTGTTCAATGTTCGCCTCGCTGCCCTTGACCGCCCTGCGCGCCTTCGAATCCGCCTCACGCCTGTTGAGTTTCAAGGCCGCCGCCGAAGAACTGTCCGTCACCCCGACGGCGGTGTCCCATCAGATCCGCTCCCTGGAAAGCTGGCTCGGCGTGCCGCTGTTCGAACGCCTGCCACGCCAGGTGCGCCTGACCGAATGCGGCGAACGGCTGTTCCAGAGCCTGCACGGGGCTTTCCTCGAAGTGGCACAAAGTGTCGATACCCTGCGCCCGCAACGCAGCGGCGCCAACCTGACGGTCTCCACCACCGCAGCCTTCGCCGCGCTGTGGCTGGTGCCGCGCCTGGGACGCTTCTATGCGCGCCACCCGAACATCAGCGTGCGCCTCGACACTCATTGCGAGGTCATCGATTTGCATCAGGACGCCAGCGTCGATCTGGTGCTGCGCTACAGCCTCGACGACTACCCCAACCTGTACGGCCAGTGTCTGTTCGATGAGTCCTTCGGTGTCTACGGTTCGCCCGAACAAGTGGCGCTGGCTTTGAATCGTGCCCCGACGCTGATCAGCGTGCGCTGGCACAACTCCAGACTCTATGCCCACGGCTGGGAGGCCTGGTGCGCGCAATCGGGCGAAACCTGGCTGAGCGGTCGGCCAGCGGTGCGCGAATACGACGAAGAGCATTACGCCCTGCAAGCGGCGATTGCCGGGCAGGGCCTGGTGCTGGCGAGCAATATTCTTGTTTCGGAAAGTGTGGCCAGTGGGTTGCTGGTGCCGTATCGGGGTGACGTCCAGGTCGAAGGCGCCGGGTACAGTGCCCTGTGTGTTCCGGGGCGCGAACGTCATCCGCCGGTACGGGCGTTTTTTGGGTGGTTGCGTGAGGAGGCGTTGGCATCCGGTCATTCGTTGCGATGAACGTTCATCGACTACCGACGCAAATAACGACAGCGACAATAGTTACCAGACACCAAACATACTGATCACAAATTTAAACCAGACCAACTCCCCGCACCAAAAACAGCAACGCACGATATTTATCACGTTACAACCACACTATGGACTAAACCCTCCAACCCCTTATATTAAACTGACAGACAAGAAGTCTGGAAAACATATAAAGGACTAACGATGATGCACATTGAACAACAACTTGAATTTCTCGACAGCCTGCCCGCCCTGCCTGCCCGACGTACTGCCTACACTCAAACACTGCAGACCATTCGAAGCGTTTCCGACGACCTTCCAATCGATCCAGACAAGGAAAGTGGCACCGTCGGCCCGGACATGATGAACATCTATGTACCCGGCGTATCGGTGCAAAACCGTGAAGATGTCGACAACTGCAAATTACTGATGCAAAACGCGGCATCGCAAAAATACGACATGGTTAAAGAGTTGCATCAGTGGTACAAATTTTACACAGAAGGCCTGCGTACCCTCGGATGGACGATCAACAAGCTTTACGCTCAGGACAGAATCATTGAAAGAACCGGCCTTACCATGGACGCCGTCGCTTTTGAAATACTTCAGAATCTGGTCCAGGGAAACGCTCCTCGCCTGGCAGCACTGGCTGGCAAAGCCGTGGAGGGAGTGAAAGGTGAGGACGGCCTGATCCAGATCTACAATCGTAACGCTCAAAAAGGTTATCAAGCGGTATTTGATATTTCCCCAGTCTGGCAAACCCGGGAAGGCTCTCCGATGATGATCCTTAGCTGTACTAGTGTGGATGTCAGGGAAAGTACTCGCGGTATTCTTTGGTGGAAATCGACAACTAAATCCACCGCCGTAAAATCGCAGGCAACGCCGGTTTACCTCAACACTCAAGTCTATGCGCGAGTGCGCAACAAAGTGCTTGAGAAACTGGGTAATGCTGCTGACGAGTACCTCGACAATATCCCGGGCTTTCAGTAACACCTAAACTTTAGATTAGCACTGGGACCGACCCACACTGACGGTCTCAGTGCCACACTTACCTCACTTTTTTAGCTTGAGGCCAATATGAAATCATTATCATCCGAGACTTACATCATCGATGGCAATATCACACTTTTTTTAGGCAAACACTCCGATCAATTCAAAAAGGACATTCTGCACTCCAGCTTACTGGCACAACTACTCGCTGACAGTACTCCAGACAAGTGGCTAACATCGTACAGAACCACACTTGAAAAATTGCACTGGACACTTAATGGCTTCAAGAATCACACGCTTCCAAAAAGTTCATCCAGCCTGTTCAGCATTGCATCCACGGTACTGGCTGATACATTACAAAAAGAGCAACTGCAACAACTGAGCGGCGCGCTTTCAAACATTGCACAACTACCCAGCGAATCACCTGCCCTCAAGGCACTCCTGAACAGGATTCAAACAGAGATCGCGCCCAGCCACGGAGAAGGCTCGCTTACCGTGAGCACGCTGTTGACAATCGTCTGCGAAAACAAAAAAACCATCTCACTTCAAATTTCCCTCGAAACGACTCGCCCCGTAGACATCAGCTTTCTTAGGCAACCGCTCCCTGAAGCGGTCATACAGAGCGATATTGAGACCAGCTTATGGACCACCTATTTGTCCGAAGACAAGTACGCCAAAATCAGAACTCAGGTTGTCGGTAAACTTGGCAGCAAGCCTCAGACTCATCTGTTCCAGATTTTTGAATCAGATCCAGCAATCTGAGCCCCCGTTGAAAACGCCTGCAGCATGCCGCCCTCCAGTACTCAAAAGGTCCGGGCTGCAGGTCTTCAGCTCTTCAGTTCTTCACCGTTTTCGGCGCCTTGCCCGACTTCATCTGCTCCAACAACGGTGCGCATTGATTTGGCTCACCACCACTCGGTGCAACCAGCGCCAGCAACCCCGCCGCCGGTGCGGCGATCACGCCCAGCGCCACCATCCCGGCCCCGCGTAACATCAGAGGCACAGCCTTGACCCCGGCATCGGGCTTGATGAACTTGCCGCGCACATACAGCGGCGAACGCAATGAAATCAGGCGCCAGCCCTTGGATTCCGGGGTGATGGTCAGGTCCAGTTGTTCCGTCGCCATGTTAGCGGTGCCGTCGATGTAGACGATGGCGTTCTCGGTGTCGAATACGAACAGCCGGGTGGTTGCCAGGCCGGACTGGATACCGAAGTCGGCGGCCGCGCAGTTGATCTTCACTTCCTTGTCGCCAAAGATCTTGCCAACCACATAGTTGCCGACGTTCAGCCCCGCCAGCTCCATCAATTCGCGACTGATGGCGCCATCGTTGATCAGCATTTTCAGATTGCCATTGGCGCTGCCCAGCAGCCTGGCCACCGAATTGCCGCGCCCGCTGATATCAGCGTCGCCATTGAGCTCGCCAAAACTGGTTTTCATCGGCTCAAAGCCTGGGAACAACTGTTTGAGCTTGAATCCCCGCGCCGTGAGCCTGGCGTGGCCTTCCAGGGGATCGGTGTGGCCGTTCAGGCGAATCTGCGCATCCAGCTTGCCGCCGGCCACGCCGAAGCGCAGCGGTTCGAGGCTGAGCACGCCATCGGTGAGCACCAGATGGGTATAGAGATCGTTGAATGGCAATTTTTCGCTGTGCACGATGCGCTTGCCAGTGAACTCGACATCGGCGTCCATATCGCGCCAGCGGTCTGTCTTGAACTCTTCGACCGGCAGCACTTTGTCCGCCGGTTGTTTGCTGTCACCGCCACGGGCCTTCTGCTTGGCGTTGGAATCGGCGCCGATCAGCGGCGCCAGGTCAGCGAACAGCAATTGATTGGATAGTAGCGAGCCGCTGAGTTTTGGCCGTGGTTGACTGGCCACGTAGGTCAGACTGCCGTGGATGTCACTCTCGCCGATCTTGCCGTTGAATTCCTCATAGCGAAACACCGCGCCACCCGGCTCGTGCAACTTGGCGTTCAGATGGCCGTCGGTGGCATAGGGCGGGGTGTCCGGCAGGATCACGCCGGTCAGCGGGTAGAGGTTGCCCAGGCTGGTGCCGGCCAGTTTCAGGCGCAGGTCCAGGGCGCCGAGATTCAGCGGATCGGTCAGGGTGCCAGCCAGTTCGACGCTGGAATCGGCGATCGTCACCTGCGCCTGAAGAGGAAACGGGCGTGCCGCATCCTGCAACGCCAACAACCCGCCAATCTTGCCCTGGCCCGCGAGCTTCTGGCCGTGGTACTGACCGTTGACCTTGAGGGCGAACGCATAATCCTGGGGTGATGAGCCCTTTTCCTGCGCGGCTTTCGCCGCCTTGTCGCCAACAATATCGCTGAACGGAATCGGCTTGCCCAACGGATCGATCAGCACGTCGAGCTGCGTCTTCAGGCTCTGGTCGTCGAGGATGACGTGGCCCTTGTCGAAGCCGATCGCACCGATATCCACCACCCAACTGGAAGGCTCGGCGTTCGGGTCTTTGGGGTCGAATTTGAACGTCCAGTTGGCGCGCCCGTCAGCCAGGCGTTGCAGCTGCGCATTCGGCTCGGCGAGGTCGATACGCGGGATCACCACCCGCTGTGCCAGCAAAGCCAAGGGTGAAATGCGCAACTCGACACGTTTGAGAGTGGCCATCTGCGGTTGCTTCGACCAGTCCGGGTTGCCCAGGCTGATGTCCTCGGCCACCACATGAGGCCATGGCACCCAAGCGCGCCAGCCGCTTTGATCGGGCTCGGTCTGCCAGACCACCGACAGATTGCCGTTGATGGCAAAAGCGCGGTGCAGTTCTTCGGAAACCTTGGCATTGAGCGGCGGTTTGATCCGGTTCCAGTCGAAGAACACGATGATCAGCACCAGCAACGCCAGCAAGGTAAGGAAGGTGGAAAGGGTCCAGACAAACGTCTTTTGGGTGCGCGTCATTGCACAGGGCTCCTGATACGACTGAGCGCCCCGACTGCGACGCACAGGTGAAACGGTGAGCCGGAAGCGGCTCGCCATGAAGTCTACGACTGATAAAAACCCGGCAGGTTTAATCGATAGACCGATTTCGCCGAATTCAGCCAGTCCGATACTGACCCATCAGTCGAGCAGCGTTACCGGCCCCGCACTTTTACACGTCAAGGCTGGGTCGAAAATACCCAAACAAGGGCAAGACAACTCGTCGGAAACGCCCGTCCTAGAGCCTCCCCAGCAAACAATCAATTCCGTTGATTATTACCATTGCGTTTATGAACTTTTATATCGATTTATCGAGAGTAGCATTGCCCTCGTACCCACTTTTTCGCACCCCCGAGGAGCACAACAATCATGAAACGCCAATTACTGCTTAGCCTTTCACTCTCGATGCTGGCCAGCACTGCTTTTGCCCTGCCAGCAGCTGACCAGGCCACCCCACAAGTGAAACAAGACCACTCGGTGTTCAGCCAGACCGTCGCCGCCGATGGCTCCGACCGTACTCCTCAGGGTCAAACCCTTGCCGAAGGCGGTAATGATCGCCTGAAAGAAAAAGGCCTGATCACTCAGGATGGCTCGGACCGCACTCCACAAGGCCAGACCCTGGCTGCCGATGGTTCGGATCGCACCCCACAAGGCCAGACCCTCGCCGCCGATGGTTCGGATCGCACCCCACAGGGCCAGACCCTCGCCGCTGATGGTTCGGATCGCACCCCACAAGGTCAAACCCTGGCTGCCGACGGTTCGGATCGCACCCCACAAGGTCAAACCCTGGCTGCCGACGGTTCGGATCGCACTCCACAAGGTCAAACCCTCGCTGAAGGCGGTGGTGACCGTGTGATCGAACGCAACAGCGCTCTGAGCTAAGCCCCATGGCCGCCCAGAAAAAAAGCCCAATCCCCGGATTGGGCTTTTGACTTTTCAGCACTGCGCTTTTTTATAGATGCCGCACTTCCCCGCTTGATCCCTCACAGTCGTTCGACGCCGGCAAAGCCGATTTGCTAGAGTGCGCCGCGTCCTTGTCCAGAAAACACCCTTGCGATGCTGCCCCGCGCCGAACAGAAACAACAGACCCGTAATGCCCTGATGGACGCTGCCCGGCGCCTGATGGACGGCGGCCGAGGATTCGGCAGCCTGAGCCTGCGTGAAGTCGCGAAAACCGCTGGCATCGTACCGACCGGTTTCTACCGCCATTTTGCCGATATGGATGAACTGGGCCTGGTGCTGGTCAGCGAAGTCGGTCAGACCTTCCGCGAAACCATTCGCCTGGTACGGCACAACGAATTCGTGATGGGCGGCATCATCGATGCCTCGGTGCGGATTTTTCTCGACGTGGTCAGCGCCAACCGTTCGCAGTTCCTGTTTCTCGCCCGCGAGCAATACGGCGGTTCGCTGCCGGTACGCCAGGCCATTGGCCGTCTGCGTGAAGGCATCAGTTCGGACCTGGCGGCGGATTTGTCACTGATGCCGAAACTGCAGCACCTGGACATCGCCGACCTGAGCGTCATGGCGGATCTGATCGTCAAAAGCGTGTTCGCCACCCTGCCGGACATCATCGATCCGCCAGCCGAGGCCTTACCTGAGCACCTGACGCCCCAGGCAAAAATCACCCAGCAGCTGCGGTTTATCTTTATCGGCCTCAAGCACTGGCAAGGGCTCGGCAGTACCGAGTAACCCTTAACCTTCAGTCTGGATCAAGACCCTGTGGGAGCGAGCTTGCTCGCGATAGCGTCGGCACATACAGTATCAATGTGACAGATACGCCGTCATCGCGAGCAAGCTCGCTCCCACAATGAACTGCATCGCTTCAACTTGGTGCGCAAATCAAAAACAACGCACCAACTTCAACCAAAAAACCCACTCAATCAATACCTTTCCTACGTCTCCTTCAGCCATTTCCTACACATCAAGTCGATTGGCAAGCCCCTTGCTCTAGCCTGAGCATCGTCCATTGCTGGAAGCCTTCCGATGCTGGTGATTCATCGCAGAATCGACCCTCAACCCGTTTGGGCCGCTGAACTGCACCTGACGTTCGAAGCCCGCAGCAAAAGCCGTTTGCGCTGTTTCAGTGCCGAGGGCGAAGACGTCGGGTTGTTTTTGGAGCGTGGCCAGCCGCCGCTGCATGACGGCGAATGCCTGCAAGCCGAGGACGGGCGAATCGTGCGTGTCTGCGCCCGCCCCGAACAACTGCTGCACGTCACCTGCGCCAATGCCTTCGAACTGACCCGCGCGGCCTATCACCTGGGCAACCGCCATGTCGCCCTGCAAGTCGGTGACGGCTGGTTGCGACTGCTCGACGACTACGTGCTCAAGGCCATGCTCGAACAACTCGGTGCCATTGCCTCGAACATCGAAGCGCCGTTCCAGCCGGAACATGGCGCCTACGGCGGCGGCCATCATCATTCACGCCACGGCGATGAAGACTTCAACTACGCGCCGAAACTGCACCAGTTCGGCGTACGCCCATGAACCCGGCCTGGGCGCTGCTGCGCCTGGCCAGTCCGCAATTGCCGATTGGCGGCTACAGCTATTCCCAAGGGCTGGAAATGGCTGTGGATAACGGCCGGGTAAACGACCCCGACAGTGCGCGACGCTGGATCAGCGATCAGTTGCTGTTGAATCTGGCACGTTTCGAAGCACCGTTGCTGCTCGCCCATTGCGTGGCCGCCTGCGAGGACAACTGGGGCCAATTGCTGCAACGCTGCGAGGAACATCGGGCCAGTCGCGAAACCCGCGAGCTGCATCAGGAAAGCCGGCAGATGGGCTACTCGTTGCAGCAGTTGCTCAACGGCTTGCCGGAACTCGACACAGCTGCCCGTGCCTTCCTCGAACAACGTAGCGAACCCCATCTGGCCCTGGGTTGGGCCCTGGCCGCGCGCGCCTGGCAGATCAGCCCGCAGGACGCCTTGGCTGCGTGGCTATGGAGCTGGCTGGAGAACCAGTTGGCGGTGCTGATGAAGACTTTGCCACTGGGCCAGCAAGCCGCCCAACGCCTGACCAGCGAACTGTTGCCGCTGCTTCAAGAGGCTCAACAGAACGCCACCCGAATCGATCCCGATCACTACGGCAGTGCCGCTTTCGGCCTGTCCCTGGCGTGCATGGCCCATGAGCGCCAGTACAGCCGTCTGTTCCGTTCCTAGGGCCTGTTATTTTGGAGAATCACATGAACACACAACCCCTGCGCGTCGGCATCGGCGGCCCGGTCGGTTCCGGCAAAACCGCCCTGACCCTGGCCCTGTGCCTGGCCCTGCGCGAGCGCTACAACCTGGCCGTGGTGACCAACGACATCTACACCCGCGAAGACGCCGACTTTCTGGTGCGCAATGAAGCCCTGGCGCCGGAACGCATCATCGGCGTGGAAACCGGCGGCTGCCCGCACACGGCCATCCGCGAAGACGCTTCGATCAACCTTGAAGCCGTGGATCAACTCAATCGCCGTTTTCCGGGGCTGGACCTGATTCTCGTGGAGTCCGGTGGCGACAACCTCTCCGCGACCTTCAGCCCGGAACTGTCCGACCTGACGATCTACGTGATCGACGTCTCCGCCGGCGACAAGCTGCCGCGCAAGGGTGGGCCGGGGATCTGCAAATCCGACCTGCTGGTGATCAACAAGATCGACCTGGCACCGCTGGTCGGGGCCTCGCTGGAGATGATGAACAGCGACACCCAGCGCATGCGCAACGGCAAGCCATTTGTCTTCAGCAACCAGAAAACCGGCCAGGGTCTGGAACAGATCATCGCCTTCATCGAACGCCAGGGCTTGCTGACCGCGGCCTGATCACCCCCTTCAACAAGGAAGCTTTCCATGACACTGAAACGCATTCTGGGCGCCCTGGCCCTGCTGCTGACGCCAGCCCTTGCCCTCGCCCATCCGGGGCACGGCGACAATGGCTTGATCGCCGGTATCAGCCATCCGCTTGGCGGTCTCGATCACCTGCTGGCGATGCTCGCGGTCGGCCTGTGGGCCGCACAGCAGCAGGGTGCTGCGCGCTGGGCGCTGCCATGCACCTTCGTCGGGACCCTGCTGATCGGCGGGATGCTGGGCTTTGAGGGAATGAACCTGCCTGCACTGGAGAGCGGGATTGCCGCTTCGGTATTGGCCTTGGGGCTGGCGGTGGCGCTGGCTGTGCGTCCACCGCTGGTAATGGCGGTGGGTGCGACAGCCTTGTTTGCGCTGTTTCATGGTGTGGCGCATGGGCTGGAACTGCCGGACATGTCGAGTCCCTGGACCTATGCCGCAGGTTTTGTCGCCGCGACGGCGGTGTTGCATGCGGTAGGTTATGCGGTGGTGCGGGTGTTGCCGCAGGCCGCAGCGCCGTTGGTGCGACTAGCGGGCGCAGCTTCGGCGGTGACCGGGGCGTGGCTGCTGGCGGGCTAGTTCTCTAGTGCCTGAACCGTCCTCTTCGCGGGCAAGCCCGCTCCCACAGGGTTCCTGGTGTGAATGCTATCTATGTCACACAGTAAACCACTGTGGGAGCGGGCTTGCCCGCGAAGGCGGCCTGACAGACACAGCCTCTCTCAAGCCAGCCTCTCTGCTAACATGTCGCGCAATCGCCCCTGCCGTGACGACGCCAGCCAATGCCACCTGTTTCCCGCTCCGCCTCCCAGCCTGAATTGACCGCCCTGTTCGCCTCGGTGCAACAGCATTTCCTGAACGTCATCGTGCCGCTCTGGCAAGGCCCGGGCTGGAATGCCGACATGGCGTTGCCCTACGAGGCGCTGGATGCCGAACACCAGCCGCTGCCACCGCAACGCTACCGGGCCATGGCCTGTGCGCGGCAGCTGTATCTGTTTGCCAGCCTGATCGGTCAGGTGCCGGGCGCCGAAGAGCGTGCCGCCGCCTTGTTCCGCTCGTTGCAGCGGCACTTCCACGATGCCGAGCACGGGGGCTGGTTCTACAGCGTCGATGCGCAAGGTGCGCCACTGGATCAGCGCAAGGACCTCTACACCCACGCGTTCATCCTGTTCGCCTGTGCCCATTACTGGGACAAGGTCCGCGAGCCGCTGGTGGAGTCGGTACTCAACGCATCGCTGGAAGTGATCGCGCAGCGTTTCGCCACGGACGACGGTCTGTATGAAGCCACGCTCGACCGCGACTGGGCATCGCTGGGCAGCGGCCCCTTGCAAAACCCGCTGATGCACCTGGCCGAAGCATTCCTCGCCACCCTGTCGGTGCGTGAAGATCTCGACGTGCAACACGCACTCATCGAGTTATGCACAGCCATGCACGCGCGCTTTATCGATCCGCAGCACGGCGTGTTGATGGAAAAGCCGCTGGGGTCTGTGGATAACTGGTTTGAACCGGGGCATCAGTTCGAGTGGTATTTCCTGCTGGAATCCTCGGCACTGCTGCGCACTTCGACCCTGCATGCCGATCTGGAAAGGGCCTTCGCCTTTACCGAGCAGTTGGGCGTCGATCAGCAGACCGGTGCGGTGCGGGCCATGCTCGACCTCGAACCAAGTGGCGGCGTCCGGGATGCCACGCAGCGTATCTGGGCCCAGGCCGAATACCTGCGCGCCCTGACGCTACGACCCAATAGCGAAGCGGATGTCCTGCGCCAGTTGCAGGCATTGCAGCAGCGCTCGCTGCATGCCGGCGGCTGGTATGAATGTCGTGATGAACGTGGTGAAGTCAGCCGCCGCGACATGCCGTCGACCACGCCTTATCACCTGGCGACCTGTTATCGCGGGCTGGCGGTATTTCTCGGCTGACTGTTTGGTTGCTTTCGCGAGCAGGCTCGCTCCCACAGGTGATCGCATTTCAATGTGGGAGCGAGCCTGCTCGCGAATGACCTCAAAGAGCTCACCTGGCTGTCACTCAATCCACTTGCGGTCCCCGGTAAAGCTGATGGTCAGCCATCGCGCGGCATCCGGTTCGCCAAGCTTCGCGGAAATTTCCTCGCGCAAACTGTCCAGCTGCCCCACCCCGTCCAGCCAGTAATCCTTCGGCAATACAATGTGGATCTCGATAAAACACGCCCTGCCGTGCTTCTGCACGTAGGAAATGTAGTCGTCGAAACCATGCTCGACCTTCGCCACCTCCATCACCTGACGCACCTTGTCGTCCAGCTGGTCCGGGACGATCCCCAACACATCGCGCAAGGCCGGTCCGAGGATTTTGAAGGCCGGGGGGAGCATGCCTAAGGCCAGCAGAATCAGGATCATCGGGTCGACATACACCGCCCACTTGTCGTAACCCTGAGTCTTGAGCAGCAGCGCGATGAGGAAACTCACCAGCAGGCCCGCCGACAGCATCGCGTCCACCAGCCAACTGATGTTGTCGAACTGGATCAGCGATGAGTTGAGCGTGCGATTGCGTTGGCGGACGTAAAAAAAGTAAATGAGTTCAACGACAGTGAAGAACGCCGCGTAGAAGATCACCAGCCCCAGTTCGACCTCGCGGCCTCCGCTGATGATGCCGAACACGCCGTTGAGAAAGGCGTAAATGGCGACCAGGAAAATGAAGCTACCCTCGATCACCAGCACCATGGGTTCCAGGTGCCAGGAACCGAACTGGAAGCGCTGGTTGCTTTCTTTGGCGATCAGCCTGGCGGTGATCAGCATCAGGACCTTGATGAAGGCCGCGATCAACGAAAAGAAGCCATCGAACAGGATGGATTGGGCGCCCGACACAAAACCGGTGATGATCCCGGCGAATGTCACGGCGAGCATCAGGAAGGTCGATTGTTTGAGCAGCGACTGCTCGCCTCGATTACTCACTGGATCTCCTCTAAGACCTCTAGACCGCCGGGTGTGGCGGTTGCTTGAGGGAGGAGTCTAGCTGAAGCTTTGTGTCGCCTGAGCCGGCCCTTTCGCGAGCAAGCCCGCTCCCACACTGGATCGCGGTCTAATGTGGGAGCGGGCTTGCTCGCGAAGAACGATGACTCGGTCTTAAGACTTGCGCTCGATCGCAAATCCAGCCCAGGTCTGGCTGACCGGCATCAGCTCCAGGCTGTTGATGTTGATGTGCGCAGGCGCATTGAGTACCCAGAAAATGGTCTCGGCGATGTCTTGCGGCTGGATCGGCTCGGCGCCGGCGTAGGTGGCGTTGTAGCGCTCCTGATCACCGGCAAAACGCACCAGCGAGAACTCGCTCTCGCACAGGCCCGGCTCGATGTTGCTGACCCGTACGCCGGTGCCCTGCAGGTCGCAGCGCAGGTTCAGGGAGAACTGTTTGACGAACGCCTTGGTCGCGCCATACACGTGGCTGCCCGGGTACGGGTAATTGCCGGCGATGGACCCCAGGTTGACGATACCGGCGCCACGACCGTGGGCGATCAGGCGTGGCAACAGCAGACGGGTGCTGTACATCAGGCCTTTGACGTTGGTGTCGACCATGGTGTCCCAATCGTCCAGGTCGCACTTGGGTGCCGGATCGACGCCCAAGGCCAGCCCGGCGTTGTTGATCAACCCACGCAGTTTGGCAAAGGATGGCGGCAGATTGGCAATCGCTTCCTCCATGGCCTTGCGATCACGCACATCGAGCACCAGGCCATGGACTTCGGTCTGCTTCGACAGCTCGGCGCACAGCGCATTGAGGCGCTCTTCACGACGGCCTGTCAGCACCAATTTCCAGCCAGCGTCGGCAAAACGACGGGCACAGGCTTCACCAAAACCGGAGGTCGCGCCGGTAATAAACAGGGTGTTGGACATCGTGTTCTCCTTGCTTCGGCTGATCGCCAGCCATTGGAATGGTAAATCAGCAGGCAGAATGCCCGGCCTTGCCCATAGCGGCAACCGCCCTTTCTGTACAAAAAACGAACAATCCCCGCAAGCCCTCGGCCAGCCTGGCTTGCAGCCATGTGCGCGCACGTTATCCACAGGCCGGTCCACAGTCTTTGGGGGCAAGTGGAAAAGCTGCAAGCCGCTATCCACAAGGCTTTGCGCGGCTTTTTGAAACTTTTTTGCTTGACCCTCAATCGCCCGCCGTGTAGCCCCTGGCAATTTTCATGACTGACGGGTCAATCCAGCGATGGCGCCAAGCCAGTAACCACGGCCTTCAGCCGGGTCTTTCCAGAGTTTAATCACAGACTTATCCACAGGCTTGTCCACGTCGATTTCACGCAGTTGCGCCCCGAACAAAAAGGTTGACAAAGCGGCCTGCAAGCTGCGCAAAAACACATGATCAAAAAACAACCACAGCTCTGCAAGCCACGGTTTAAAAGGCCTGCAGCCAGCTACTCCCACGTTATTCACAGCCGGCTCCACAGCAAACGGGGACAAGTCAAAACCGTGACAAAACAACTATTTGCAGCGGCTTTATGTCGCGCTTCGGGAGCTCTTGAATATTGTTTTCCACAATTTCCCGCAGGCACGCCAAAAACCCTGTGGGAGCGAGCTTGCTCGCGATAGCGGTTTGTCAGTCAACATCAATATTGGCTGATAGATTGCTATCGCGAGCAAGCTCGCTCCCACAGGGTTTAGTGGTGTTTGGGAGATGAAAAAAAGCCCCGGCGATTGCGCGCCGGGGCTTGTGTATAACCCACTGAAACTCAGTGCCCGCCGAGATAAGCGTTACGCACATCCTCGTTGACCAGCAGCTCCTTGCCGGTGCCGGTCATGCGGATTTCGCCGTTGACCATCACGTACGCCCGGTCCGACAACCGCAGGGCGTGGTTGGCGTTCTGTTCCACCAGGAAGATGGTCATGCCGGTCTTGGCCAGTTCTCGCAGGGTCGCGAAGATCTGTTTCACCACGATCGGCGCCAGGCCCAGGCTCGGCTCATCCAGCAGCAACAACTTGGGCCGGCTCATCAGGGCGCGGGCGATGGCAAGCATCTGCTGCTCGCCGCCAGACATGGTCATCGCCCGCTGGGTACGCCGTTCTTCAAGCCGCGGGAACAGCTCGAACATGCGTTGCATGTCTTCCTTGGCGTACTTGTCACCGATAGGGATGGTGCCCATCAGCAGGTTTTCTTCGACGGTCATGTCGGGGAACACCCGCCGCCCTTCCGGCGACTGCGCGATGCCGTTGGAGGCGATGTAGTGGGACGACTTGTGGGTAATGTCCACGCCCTGATAAAGGATCTGCCCGTCGGCGGCCCGTGGCTGGCCGAAGATCGACATCAGCAGGGTCGACTTGCCGGCGCCGTTGGAGCCGATCAGGCTGACGGTCTCCCCTTCGTTGATGTGCAGCGAGACGCCTTTAAGGGCCTGGATCGGGCCGTAGAACACGTCCAGGTCCTTGAGTTCGAGGATGGGTTTGCTCATACCACCTCCTCTTCGTCGGCGCCCAGGTACGCGGCAATCACTTTCGGGTCGTTGCGGATGTCGTCGGGCCCCCCCTCGGCGATGACGATGCCGTGGTCCAGCACCACGATGTGATCGGAAATGCTCATTACCATGCCCATGTCGTGTTCGATCAGCACCACGGTCAGATCGTGCTCATCGCGCAGCAGCCGGATCATCGCGCTCAGCGCTTCGGTTTCCTGAGGGTTGAGGCCGGCGGCCGGTTCGTCGAGGCAGATGATCTGCGGACGGGTGCACATGGCGCGGGCGATTTCCAGGCGGCGCTGCTGGCCGTAGGACAGCTCACCGGCCAGGCGGTTGGCGCAGTCCACCAGGTCCACCACTTCCAGCCAGTAGAACGCATGGTCCAGCGCATCGCTTTCGGCCTTGCGATAGCCCTTGGTGTTGAGGATGCCGGCCAGCATGTTGCGGTTGACCCACATGTGCTGGGCCACCAGCAGGTTTTCCAGCACCGACATTTCCTTGAACAGGCGAATGTTCTGGAACGTCCGCGCCAGGCCGGCACGGTTCACCAGGTGGGTGCCGCCGAACATCTTGTAGCGCAGCCGGGTGATGAAGCTTTTTGGCGAAACGAAATCGGTCGGCTTGAACGATTCGCCCAGCAATTGGATGACGTTGGTCTGTTTCCCGCGCACGTTCAGTTCGATCTTGCCGCCGGAGGCCTTGTAGAACCCGGTCAGGCAGTTGAACACCGTGGTCTTGCCGGCGCCGTTGGGGCCGATCAGGGCGAAGATCGAGTTGCGCTTGACCTTCAGGCTCACATCATTCAGCGCCTTGATGCCGCCGAAGTGCATCATCAGCTTCTCTACGGAGAGTACGACTTCGCTCATGGCGCTACTCCTTTACGCGGCGTCACACCGGTACGGCTGATCCGAATCAGGCCGCGCGGTCGCCAGATCATCATCAACACCATCAGGATGCCGAACAGCAGCACGCGGTACTCGGCGAAGCCACGCAGCAGTTCCGGAGCGACGGTCAGCACGAATGCTGCAATCACCACGCCGATGGTCGAACCCATGCCCCCCAGTACCACGATGGCGAGGATCAACGCCGATTCGAAGAAGGTGAACGAGGTCGGGTTGACGAAGCCCTGGTAGGTGGCGAAGAACACCCCGGCCAGACCGGCCGTCGAGGCACCGATGGTGAATGCCGAGAGCTTGACCAATACGTGGTTCAGGCCCATGGAGCGGCAGGCGATTTCGTCTTCGCGCAGGGCTTCCCAGGCGCGGCCGACCGGCATGCGGGTCAGGCGATGCTTGATGTACAGCACAGCCAGCACCACCAGGAACAGCACCGCGTAGATAAAGTAGTACTTCACGTCGGGGTTGTAGGCGATGCCGAAGAACTCATGGAACGGCACGCCGCCGTCCTTGGCTCGTTTGCCGAACTCCAGGCCGAAGAAAGTCGGCAGCGGTGCCGGCATGCCGTTCGGGCCGCCAGTCAGCGACAACCAGTTGTTGAGGATCAGGCGGATGATTTCACCGAAACCCAGGGTCACGATCGCCAGGTAGTCACCGTGCAGGCGCAGCACCGGGAAACCGAGGATGCAACCGGCCAGGCCGGCGATGATCGCCGCCAGCGGCAACACCGTCCAGAAGCCCAGGCCGAGGTATTGGTAACCGAGTGCCAGGCCGTAGGCGCCGATGGCGTAGAACGCCACGTAACCGAGGTCGAGCAGGCCGGCCAGGCCAACCACGATGTTCAGCCCCAGCCCCAGCAGTACGTAGATCAACCCGAGGATGACCACGCCCAGCAGGTAGGAGTTGGAGAAAAACGGCAGCGCCACGGCAATCAAGATGACCAGCGGGATGATCCAGCGCAGCCGCGACTTGTAGTCAGGCGCCAGCACATGCACCCCGGAGCCTGTCGATTCAAAGCCTTCGAGGATTTTCAGGCCCTGGGCTGTCTGCAGGAACATGCTCAGGGCAAAACGTCCGGCCATGACGATCGCCACGATCCACGCCACCCGGGTGGTTTCCAGGTTGAAGCCATAGCCATCGAGAACGACGCCGACAATCGGCCCGAACACAATCAGGGCAATGAGGCCGGCAAGAATCGCGTCAACCAGACTTTTTTTGATATCAATGGTTTTTTTAGTGGTTGAAGACATCGCTTACACCTTCGACACAAGAGGACGGCCGAGCAGGCCTTGAGGCCGAAAGACCAGAACGAGGACCAACAGCGAGAAGCTGAAAACGTCTTTGTAGTCCGAGTTCACCAGACCGGAAAACAGCGACTCGGAAATCCCGAGAATGATCCCGCCGAGCATTGCGCCGGGCAGTGAGCCAATCCCGCCGAGCACCGCGGCGGTGAACGCCTTGATCCCGATGATGAAGCCGGCATAGAAGTCGAATGTGCCGTAGTTCATGGTGATCAGCACGCCGGCCAGGGCCGCCATCGCTGCACCGATGATGAACACGTAGGAAATCACCCGATCGGTGTTGATCCCCAGGATCGAAGCCATCTTGCGGTCTTGCTGGGTTGCACGGCACATGCGGCCGAGCTTGGTGTATTTGATGATGTAGGTCAGCGCGGCCATCCCGACAAACGCGGCGACCAGAATGAAGACCTTGGTGTAGGTCAACTGAACGAAACCGGTACCGATATCAACGCGCCAGGCACCCGAGAGCAATGTCGGAACGCCTTGTTGCTTCGCGCCCTGGGAGATCTGTGCGTAGTTTTGCAGGATCAGGGAGATACCGATCGCACTGATCAGCGGTGCGAGTCGAGTGGAGTTGCGCAGGGGTTTGTAGGCGACACGCTCGATGACCCAGCCATACACCGCCGTGACGACGATGGTGAAGATCAGTGTGCCGAGCATCAGCAGCGGGAAGGATTCGATACCGAAGTAAGCCAGCAGAGCCAGACTGATTGCCGCGAGGTAAGCGGAAATCATGTAAACCTCGCCGTGGGCGAAGTTGATCATGCCGATGATGCCATAGACCATTGTGTAGCCGATGGCGATCAGGCCATAGACCGACCCGAGGGTCAGGCCGTTGACCAGTTGCTGCAGGAAAATACCATCCATAACGCAATCTCACGCAATGAGAACCTGCACATGTGGCTGTGCGGTTCTTCTAAGGAAAATACAGATATACGTCGGAGCAATGACAACCACGATCAGGCTGGCCACCACCGCCCCCTGTAGGAGCGAGCCTGCTCGCGAAGAACCTGAGGACAACGCGTTTAACCAGCAAACACGCGTCATCGTTGACGTTTTTCGCGAGCAAGCCCGCTCCCACAAGGGATCAGTGGGGTTCAGGTGATCGAGTCAGCCCTTACTTCTGTTTTTCCAGCTGGTGGTATTTGCCGTCCTTGTCCCACTGGTAAACCACGTAGTCGGAGATTTTCAGGTCGCCCTTGCTGTCCCAGGTCTTCTCGCCCATGACGGTCTTGACCGGGTTCTTCTTCAGCCATGCGGCCGCTTCTTCGCCCTTGTTGGACTTGGCGCCGTTGAAGGCTGCCGCCAGGGCCTGGACCGAAGCGTAGGCGTACAGGGTGTAGCCTTCAGGCTCGGTACCGGCCTTGCGGAAGGCATCTACCACGGTCTTGCTGTCTGGCAGCAGGCGTGGGTCGGCGCCGAAGGTCATCAGCACGCCGTCAACGAATTGCGGACCGCCAGCGGTGGTCACCAGTTCGTCGGTCACGATGCCGTCGTCGGACATGAACTTGACGTCTTTCAGGCCCTGTTCACGCAGTTGACGCACCAGAGGACCGGCTTCCGGGTGCAGGCCACCGAAGTAGACGACGTCAGCGCCAGCGCCGCGGATCTTGGTCACGATGGTGCTGAAGTCTTTCTCGCCACGGGTCAGGCCTTCATACAGCACAGGCTTCACGCCACGCTTCTCAAGCTGAGCCTTGGTGGCATCCGCCAGGCCCTGACCGTAGGTGTCCTTGTCGTGCAGCACGACCACTTTCTTGCCCTTGAGCACGTCGACGATGTAGTCGCCGGCCACGATGCCTTGCTGGTCGTCACGCCCGCACATACGGAACATGGCGCTCAGGCCGCGCTCGGTCACAGCCGGGTTGGTGGAGCCTGGAGTGATGGCGATGATGCCTGCTTCGTCGTAGATCTCGGAAGCCGGGATGGTCGACGAGGAGCAGAAGTGACCGACCACGCCGGCGACTTTCTGGTTGGTCAGGTCCTTGGCGACCGTCACGGCCTGTTTCGGTTCGCAGGCGTCATCGCCCTTGACCAGTACGATTTTTTCCCCGTTGACCCCGCCCGACGCGTTGACCGCATCGGCCGCCGCTTGTGCACCCTTCATGTACTGTTCGCCAAATGCCGCGTTGGCGCCTGTCATTGGTCCCGCTACGCCGATCTTGATGTCAGCCTGAGCAAACGCAGAAACACCCAGCGCAGTTGCCACTGCGAGGGCCAGAAAGCCTTTCTTGTAAAACGTCTGGGACATGAGGTGGTGCTCCATGGTTTTTTTAATTGGCACTGCGACTTCAATGAATGCTCAGAGCAAGGGCCGTGCCATCGGTTTTTTATTCTGAAAAAAGTCGCTGCTTTCTTGTTATTTCGACTGTTTCGATCCCATTTTCATTGGGCGTGCAACCGTCTAAACCGCGGAAGGTAAAACCATAATTTTTTTGAGGCGCAACCCGCCTGCGCCATCATTGCAACCGCGGCTTTAAACGACGTGCAACCAGCCTGTAACAACGTGCGTCACCGAAGTGCACACTGCTGGTGCGAGACTGCTACAACCCGCACCACTACAGGCTAGCTGCAGATCGAAAAAGCGCCGCTTCCCCACTGCAAAAATCAACATTCAGATCACGATCCGCAGGCACTGGCCTGCGTGATACAGCGAGAATCCCGCCTCGTACAGACAGCTGCGCAACCCCACCCCGGCCAATGGCTGCATGGGCGCGAAAGGAATCGGCAGCGCTTGAGGATTTCCGTTACACAGGTAATCGGCAAAGGCCTTGCCGACCACCGTTCCCGTGGTCACGCCTCGCCCGTTGTAACCGGTGACGGCCACTAAACCGGGCGCCGGTTCGAACAGGCGCATCAAATGATCGGGGGTGAAGGCGATGCGACCGGTCCAGGTGCACTCCCATTCCACCGGCTTGAGGTACGGGAAATAGTGCTGCTGCACCCGGTCGGCCCAGGCCTTGAGGAACCAGGTCGGCTTCTGATTGCCATTACCCAGGCTGCCAAGCAACAGGCGACCGTCTTTATCCCGACGGATACTGCTGAGCACCTGTCGGGTGTCCCAGGAACCCTGGCCACCGGGCAGAATTTGCCGGGCGGCTTCTTCGGTCAGCGGCACCGAGGCCACCTGATAGTAATAACCGGGGAAGAAATTGCGCCGCAGCTCCGTCCAGTCGCCTTCGGTGTAGGCATTGGAGGCAATCACCACTTTCTCGGCCATCACCGAACCCTGGGCGGTTTGCACCGACCAGCGCTGGCCCTGGCGTTCGAGGCGGGTGACCGGGGAATGATCGAACAATTGACCACCCAGGCCGATAGCCGCCTTGGCCAGCCCGGTGGTGTAGGCCATCGGGTTGAGCGTGCCGGCGCGGCGATCGAGCAATGCCGCGGCGATCTTTTTCGTGCCGGTGGCTTGCTCGCAGGCCTGACCAGTGAGCAGCTCAACCGGCGCACCGCGACGTTTCCATTGTTCTTCACGACTGCGCAAGTCGGCTTCGCCACGGGCGTTGTGCGCCATGTGCAGCGTGCCTTCGCGGCGCAACTGGCAATCGATGTTGTATTTGTCCACAAGGCTGAACACCAGGGATGGCGCCGCCCCCAGCATGCGGTTGAGCTGGCTGCCGACCTCAGTGCCGAACCCGGCTTCGATCTCGTCCGGGGGAATCCACATCCCGGCATTGACCAGCCCGACGTTGCGCCCCGAACCACCATGGCCGGCACGATGGGCCTCCAGCACACAAACGGTCTTGCCTTGCTCCAGCAGATGCACCGCCGCCGACAAACCGGTAAACCCGGCGCCGATGACGCAGACATCCACCGTGACCTCACCCTTGAGGGCCGAATTGTCCGGCCTCTGCGGCGTCAGTTTTTCCCACAGACACTCTTCGCGTAACGGCATTGCCAGACTCCAACAGAAACCTAACAAACACATCATTCCCCTGTAGGAGCTGCCGAAGGCTGCGATCTTTTGATTTTGTTTCAAAAAGATCGCAGCCTTCGGCAGCTCCTACAGGGGATCATCTACCGACTCAGTCGAAGGTGATCCCTTGAGCCAACGGCAACTCCAGCGAATAGTTCACGGTGTTGGTCTGGCGGCGCATGTAGCCGCGCCATGCGTCAGAGCCGGATTCACGACCGCCGCCAGTTTCTTTCTCGCCGCCAAACGCGCCACCGATTTCCGCACCGCTCGGGCCGATGTTGACGTTGGCGATGCCGCAGTCGCTGCCCACCGCCGACATGAACTGCTCGGCTTCACGCACATCGGTGGTGAAGATGCAGGAGGACAGGCCTTGTGGCACGGCGTTGTTCAGGCGCAGCGCTTCCTGGAAGTCGGTGTAGCCGACCACGTACAGGATCGGGGCGAAGGTTTCGTGGCAGACCACATCGCTCTGCTCCGGCATTTCGACGATGGCCGGCGACACGTAGTAAGCGTTCGGGAACTGATCTTCCAGCTGACGCTTGCCGCCGAAGACTTTGCCGCCTTCGCTCAAGGCCTGCTCCAGCGAATCCTGCATGTTGTCGAAGCTTTGCTTGTCGATCAGCGGGCCGACCAGGTTGCCTTCCAGCGGATGGCCGATACGCACTTTCGAGTAAGCGGCTTTCAGGCGGGTGACGATTTCTTCTTTCACCGATTCATGAGCGATCAGTCGACGCAGGGTGGTGCAGCGCTGACCGGCGGTGCCGACGGCGCTGAACAGGATCGCGCGAACGGCCATGTCCAGGTCAGCGCTCGGGCCGAGGATCATGGCGTTGTTACCGCCCAGTTCGAGAATGCTGCGGGCAAAGCGCGCGGCCACTTTCGGTGCCACTTCGCGGCCCATGCGGGTGCTGCCGGTGGCGCTGATCAGGGCTACGCGCGGGTCGTCCACCAAGGCTTCGCCGGCATCGCGACCGCCGATCACTACCTGGCACAAATTCGCAGGCGCATCGCTGAAGTTCTTCACGACGCGGTCGAACAGCGCCTGGCAGGCCAGCGCGGTGAGCGGGGTCTTTTCCGACGGTTTCCACACCACCGGGTTACCGCACACCAGCGCCAGCGTGGTGTTCCAGGCCCAGACCGCAACCGGGAAGTTGAAGGCACTAATCACCCCGACAACGCCCAGCGGGTGCCAGGTTTCACGCATGTGGTGGCCTGGGCGCTCGGAAGCGATGGTCAAACCGTACAGTTGACGGGACAGGCCGACGGCGAAGTCGCAGATGTCGATCATTTCCTGAACTTCACCCAGGCCTTCCTGAGTGATCTTGCCGGCTTCCCAGGACACCAGCTCGCCGAGGTCGGCCTTGTATTCGCGCAGCACTTCACCGAATTGACGCACCAACTCACCACGGCGCGGTGCCGGAACCTTGCGCCACAGTTCGAACGCATGATCTGCGCGACTGATGTGCTGCTCGACTTCAGCGGCGCCTTCCCAGTTCACGGCGGCGATCCTGCTGCCATCGACCGGCGAATGCACCGGCACTTTGCCGTTCTGGTACAGGGCCGGGTTCACACCTAGACGATCAAGCAATGCGGCAACCATGGGTCACTCCTCAAGCAAAAGACAGAACACGTGCAGCCGGAAATTCACGGCTGATCAGACCTGTAGTTTTAGCTGCCCGGAGGTTACTCAACAAACGACCTTTAAGAGAGATATCATTCCGTTTATTCATGCTGTGCATTGCTGGCAATAAGAAACAAGAACCAAGGACCGCCCATGCTGAATAAACGCTACCTGCCATCGATCGCTGCGCTGCAGTGCTTCGAAGCCGTCACCCGGCACTTGAGCTTCACCCGGGCTGCCGAAGAGCTGAACCTGACCCAGAGCGCCGTGAGCAAACAGGTCGCGCAACTCGAGGAGCTGTTGCAGCACCTGCTGTTCCGCCGGGTGCGCCGCCGCCTGCAGATGACGCCGGCCGGCGATCTGTACCTGGTTGAAGTGCGAAAAATCCTCACTCAGGTCGAGATGTCGACCCATTACCTGCGTTCCTACGGTGGCGAAACCGAAGTCCTGCGGGTTTCGACGCCGCCCACTTTCGGCGCGCGCTGGCTGGTACCGCGCCTGAAAGGCTGGCGTCTGCGGCACCCGTCGATCCATCTGGACCTGTGCAGCGAGCAGGAAGCCGACGACCTGCTGCAAGGTCGCAGCGACCTGGCGTTCTACTTCGGCCAGGGCTCGCGGCCCGGCACCGAATGCCTGAAGCTGTTCGGCGAAGAGCTGGTGCCAGTGTGTGCCCCGGGTAGCCTGCCGGACACGCCGTTCACCGACCCGACGCAACTGACCGACCTGGTCCTGCTGCAAAACGCCTCCCGCCCCCAGGCCTGGCATGACTGGTTCGACCACCAGGGCTACCACACCGAGCACAGCTACCACGGCCCGCGTTTCGAAACCTTTTACATGTGCATCCGCGCCGCCCAGGTTGGCTGCGGCGTGGCGCTGCTACCGCGTTTTCTGGTGGAAGAGGAACTGGCGGACGGCAAGCTGGTCATTCCCTGGCAGCATGCAATGCCCAGCAGCGATGCCTATTACCTTGCGTACCCGGAGCACTCGGCGGAAGTGCCCAAGGTGCGGGACTTTGTGAAGTGGATGCTGGAGCAGATCGATAGCCCGGAGGCTCCACAACATTGAACCTTTTCACAATCCCTGTGGGAGCGAGCTTGCTCGCGATGGCGTCATTACATTCAATACTTGAATTGCCTGTCAGTCCGCTATCGCGAGCAAGCTCGCTCCCACAAGGATCTGGTGCAGTCTGAAAAATTGCTGGCAATCCCCACCACCGTTGTGCGCCACTAGCTCTATTCAATGTGGAGAACCCCCGTTATGAGCGAGAGTGTGTTTGCCGATCGCATCGTGCAGAACCTGCTCGACACCGACTTCTACAAACTGACGATGATGCAGGCGGTGCTGCACAACTACCCCAACGTCGAAGTCGAATGGGAGTTTCGTTGCCGTAACGGCGAGGATTTGCGCCCGTACCTGGCGGAGATCCGTTTCCAGATCGAGCGCCTGGCCGAACTGAGCCTGAGCGCCGATCAATTGAGCTTTCTGGAACGCATCAGCTTCCTGAAGCCGGATTTCCTGCGCTTTCTCGGTTTGTTTCGCTTCAACCTGCGCTACCTCCACACCGGTATCGAAAACGGCGAGCTGGTCATCCGCCTGCGCGGCCCCTGGCTGCATGTGATCCTGTTCGAAGTGCCGCTGCTGGCGCTGGTCAGCGAGGTACGCAATCGTTATCGCTACCGCGAAGTCGTACTGGAGCAGGCCCGCGAGCAGCTCTACCGCAAGTTCGACTGGCTGAGTGCCAACGCCAGCAGTGATGAATTGTCCGAGTTGCAGGTGGCCGATTTCGGCACGCGCCGCCGCTTCTCGTATCGCGTACAGGAAGAAGTGGTGAATGTGCTCAAGCACGACTTCCCCGGACGCTTTGTCGGCACCAGCAACGTGCACCTGTCCCGGGAGTTGGACATGAAACCCCTGGGCACCATGGCCCATGAATGGATCATGGCCCACCAGCAGCTCGGCCCGCGGCTGATCGACAGCCAGATCGCCGCACTCGATTGCTGGGTCCGCGAATACCGTGGCCTGCTGGGGATTGCCCTGACCGACTGCATCACCATGGATGCCTTCCTCGGCGATTTCGATCTGTTTTTCGCCAAGCTTTTCGACGGTTTGCGCCACGACTCGGGCGATCCGGTGGTCTGGGCGGAAAAGGCCATCGCCCACTATCACAAGCTCGGCATCGACCCGATGAGCAAGACCCTGACCTTCTCCGACAGCCTGACCCTGCCCAGGGCCCTGGAGATATTCCGGGCGTTGCGCGGTCGGATCAATGTCAGCTTCGGCATCGGCACCAACCTGACCTGTGACATTCCGGGTGTCGAACCGATGAGCATCGTGCTTAAAATGGCCGCCTGCAACGGCCAGCCGGTGGCGAAGATCTCGGACGAGCCCGGCAAGACGCACTGCAAAGACCCGAATTTCGTCGCGTACTTGCGACACGTTTTCCAAGTACCTGCCGCCCTTTCAAGTACATCAAGCAAGGAGTGAATTCATGCAAGCCGTACAGCGTGAGATTGCTGAACAGCTCAAGGTCCAGCCGCCATTCGCCGACGAAGCCGCCCTTGAGGCCGAAGTCGCCCGGCGGGTGACCTTCATTCAGGACTGCCTGGTCAACTCCGGGCTCAAGACCCTAGTCCTGGGCATCAGTGGCGGTGTCGACTCCCTGACCGCCGGCCTGCTGGCCCAGCGAGCCGTGCGTGAACTGCGCCAGCGCAGCGGTGATGCCGCGTACAAATTCATTGCCGTGCGCCTGCCCTACGAAACCCAGTTCGATGAACACGACGCCCAGGCTTCGGTGGATTTCATCAAGCCGGACGAGCGTCACACCGTGAACATCGGCCCGGCGGTCAAGGCCCTGGCCAATGAAGTGGCGGCCTTCGAAGGCAAACATGCGGTGTCGGTGGACTTCGTGCTCGGCAACACCAAGGCGCGCATGCGCATGGTCGCCCAGTACACCATTGCCGGCGCGGCCCATGGCCTGGTGATCGGCACCGATCACGCGGCGGAAGCGGTGATGGGGTTCTTCACCAAGTTCGGTGACGGCGCCTGCGACCTGGCGCCACTGAGCGGTCTGGTGAAAAACCAGGTCCGCGCCATCGCCCGCAGCTTCGGCGCGCCGGAATCGCTGGTGGAAAAAGTCCCGACGGCGGACCTTGAAGACCTGTCGCCCGGCAAACCGGACGAAGCCTCCCACGGCGTGACCTATGCCGAGATCGACGCGTTCCTGCACGGCCATCCAGTGCGTGAGGAAGCGTTCAAGATCATTTGCGACACCTACAACAAGACCCATCACAAGCGTGTGATGCCGTTTGCGCCTTGAAGCGTGAGTGAATGAAAAAGCCCGCTGAAGTGTTGAGCTTCAGCGGGCTTTTTCTTGGGCCAAAGCATGCGTCGATGCTTCTGGCCCCTTCGCGAGCAGGCTCGCTCCCACATTTGATCGCGGTCTAAATGTGGGAGCGAGCCTGCTCGCGAAGAACGATGACGCGGTTTACCTGATTACTTCAGGGTCACGGTGCCTTTCATCATCGAGATGTGGCCCGGGAACGAGCAGAAGAACCCGTACTTTTCACCGGCCGCGAGCTTGGACACGTCGAAGGTCACCGAATCGGTTTCCTTGGCGCCGATGATCTTGGTGTGGGCGATCACACGGGCGTCGCCTTCTTTCAGGTAGTTCTTGTCGATGCCGGCGCTCAGGCCATCGGTGGCGATCGGCTGCATGTCGGCTTCTTTACTCAGCACCCAGTTATGGCCCATGACGTTCTTCGGCAAGCTGCCGGAGTGCTTGAGTTCCACGGTAAACGTCTTGCAGCTCTTGTCGATTTCAATGGCCTTCGTGTCGAAAGACATCTGGTCGGTGGAGTCGACAGTGACTTTGCACTCGGCAGCCATCAATTGGCTGCTGGCCAGTGTCAACAGGGATACCGCAACAAGTTTGGCAAACATGGTGAATCTCCAAGGCAGGGTTAACGAAATCGCGAATAAACAGAAGACTGCCTGAAAACTTCGCAAGTTCATATGACTTGAATCAAAAATTGTATACAACTTTCGCGCTATGGCACCGATACGAAATATCTACCGGCCAAGTGTCTGGCCCGGGCCTATCATCAGGCCGTCCCCCTTCAAATGGAATGCCTGTCATGTCGATCAACAGCCTGTTGTGCAGTTTGCTGGCCGCCTACGCCTGCGGCGCCAGCGGTACGTACGAAACGCCAAAACACCAAGTCTAGCCCTTGGAGTGACGCGCGCCTGCCTTTACTCTGTGGCCCTGATCGACCATGGAGCAAGGCATGTCTTTAACATCCGTTTGTGTATTTTGTGGCGCCAGCACCGGCACCCACCCGGCTTACCGCGAGGCCGCCGTGGCCCTTGGCCAGGCCCTGGCCGAACGCAAGCTGACCCTGGTGTATGGCGGTGGCGCCGTGGGGCTGATGGGCATCGTCGCTGATGCGGCCCTGGCGGCCGGCGGTGAAGTGATCGGCATCATCCCGCAAAGCCTCAAGGACAAGGAAATCGGCCACAGCGGTCTGACCCGCCTGGAAGTTGTCGATGGCATGCACGCGCGCAAGGCCCGGATGGCCGAACTCAGCGATGCCTTTATCGCGCTGCCCGGTGGCCTTGGCACCCTCGAAGAACTGTTCGAAGTCTGGACCTGGGGCCAACTCGGCTACCACGGAAAACCGCTGGGATTGCTGGAAGTGAACGGTTTCTACAGCAAATTGACGTCTTTTCTTGATCACATCGTCGGCGAAGGCTTCGTTCGCGGGCAGCACCGTGACATGCTGCAGGTGAGCGAATCGCCGCAAAACCTGCTCGATGCGCTGGATGCCTGGCAACCGTCCGTAGCGCCAAAGTGGGCCGAGCAAAAACCCAGCTAACGGCTCGGTACCGATACAGGGCAGAATATGCGCCGCTCAACCTCACCTTCGACCCCAGAGGATCGCCCATGGCTAAACCTAATTATTCCTTCGCCAAACGTCAGAGAGACTTGGCCAAGGAGCAGAAGAAAGAGGAAAAGCTTCAGCGCAAGAAAGCTACAGCTGAAGAAGCGGCACTGAACCCTGAGGGTGAAGTGGCGGCAGAAGACGATGTTGATGCACCGAAAGACTCGGCGCCCGACGCCTGAGAACCTCCGGGCCGGTTGATCTGATCTGGCCCAACGGATCTGTGTAATGGATTGGCAGCTTGGCTGCCGATCCTCACAGGCCGATCTGAAATCCCCCTCCCGACTCGCTATACATTCCCCCCTTGTAGGAGCTGCCGCAGGCTGCGATCTTTTGACTTTGATTTTTAAAAAAACAAGATCAAAAGATCGCAGCCTGCGGCAGCTCCTACAAGGATCGGGGGGGGCTATTCCAGTGGCATCACGGTTACCCGAACTTCGGGATCGTGGTTCCCTCCTCCGAGAATCACCCCCCGCAACGGCGACACATCGGAAAAATCCCGGCCCCAGGCCAGGGTGATGTGCTCCAGCGCCGGCTGCACATTGTTGGTCGGATCGAAATCCACCCACCCCGACACCGGGCAAAACACCGATACCCAGGCGTGGGACGCATCGGCACCGATCAACCGTGGCTGGCCCGGTGGTGGCTGGGTCAGCAGGTAGCCGCTGATATAACGCGCGGCCAATCCACGGGAACGCACGCAAGCGAGCATCAGGTGAGCAAAGTCCTGACAGACCCCGCGTCGGCGCTCCAGCACTTCCACCAGCGGCGTCGCCACCTGGGTAGCTTCAGCATCGAAAGTGAATTCGCTGAAGATTTTCTCCATCAGCGCCTGCACGCCGAGCAACAACGGTCGACCGGGTGGAAAACAGCTTTGCGAGAACTCGACGAAGTTTTTCTTCAAATGCACATACGGCGATTCGAACCGGTATCGACAGGCTTCGAGCAATTCTGGCGACAACGGTTGGCTGCTGTAGGTCAGTGCGCTTCGTGTGTGTTCCCACGCCGGAGACTTACTGAAGTCCAGCACAGGTCGGGGCAACACTTCGATCGTGAGACTGGCATTGACCAGCAACTCATCGTGGGGACGCTCGAACGCCAGCCGGGTCAGCGGATTGCCGAATACATCCAGCTCATCGCGACGCGAGGTCGGCTGCGGACTGATCTGCAATTGCCGGTCGGTGCAGCGCTGCCAGGCACAAGGCCGTGGCCACAAATGCGCCAGTTGCTGGGCCAGGGACACCGGGCTGTCGTAGTGATAATGGGTGTCGTGGAAAATCTGGTAGCGGGCGCTCATCACACGGACACCGTGCGCTGGCTGACATCGTCGACATGGGCGAAATGCCGCAGCGCCAGGCGATCGGAAACTTGCCCGCTGGCGTCGGCGATCTCCTGCAACAATGCGGCCAACCCTTCGATGGCGGCGCGAACACTGGCGTCGCCGAACAGCGGGTTTTCCAGGCAGCCAAGATCGAATCGCGCCAGACGCTCGACCAATTGCGGCAGTACTGTTTCACGCGGTACGCCAAAGTCGTCATTGAGACGCTTGAGGGTGCGCGTCACCAGTTTCAGCTGGAACAACACGGCGTGAGGGTTCTGCTCGTCGAGCAACAGCAGGTCGAGCACCGGAATCAGCTGCGCGACGGCCAGATAGCGCGACCGGTAGGTGATGCTGCTGTTGCCCAGTTCCAGCAACCACTCCAGCCCGGCCTGATCGAAGGCCCCGGCGCCACGCAGGAACGCCGCGAGGCTGCCGCTGAGAAATTGCAGGCGCTCTATCCGCCGGCCAATCATCAGGAAACGCCAGCCTTCGTCCCGGGTCATGTCGTCCAGGGCAAAGCCGGACAGCGCCGCCAGGGACATCACCAGACGGTTGAGGAAATCCAGCAACTCGCCGAAATCCGGTTCTTCGGTTTTCAGCTCCATGGCTTCGCGCTGCAACTCCACAAGCGCCTGCCAGTTTTCCCGCGAGAGCTTGCCGCGCACCTGCGAAGCGGCCCACTGCAAGCGTTGTAGATTGGAGCGCAGGCTGAACGGCCAGTCGTCACCGAGCAATGCCGCCAACAGGCGTTCGGGTAATTCGCCCTCTTCGGGCAGCAGCATCAACCGTTCGCCGAGATCGACTGCGGCCTGCAAGGCTTGCGGGTCATCGCCGTCGACATAGCGCGCGAGCATGATGCGCAGCAAACGGGCACTGTCGTCGCAACGTTCGCAGTAACGACCAAACCAGAACAGGTTTTCCACCACCCGCGATGGCAGATACGGATCGCGCCGCACCAGGTCATGCACGCCGATGTTGCGTTGGGCCTTCCATTGTTCGCCGCTGGGCGCTCGATCACCCAACACCCAGGTGTCCTTGCTGGCGCCGCCGCGCTGCATCGACACCACTTCGGCATCGGCTTGTGCGGCGACCCGGGTCAAGCCACCGGGCAACACCCGATATCCCTCGCGGCTGGCCACCGCATACACGCGCATGCCGATGGCCCGGGGTTGCAGTTGACCGTCTTCGGCTTGCCAGATCGGCGCCTGGGACAATTGCGCAAGTTCTTGCGCCACATAAGCGTATGGCCGTGCCTGCATGCGCTGGGCGAGCTCCTGGCGCTGTTTTTCACTCAAGTCGCGGCCGAATACCGGTGCAAAGCTCTGGGACGGAAACGCCGGTTTGATCAGCAGCTCCGGTAGTTTTTCCAGGGCCTGGGCCAATACCGGCGCTTCACCGCACCACCAGGTGGCGATGGACGGCAGGATCAGCTCTTCGCCGAACAGGAACTGATTGATCTTCGGCAGGAAACCCAACAAGCCCGGCGATTCCAGCACTCCACTGCCGAGGGCGTTGGCCACCAGCACCCGCCCCTGCCGCACCGCTTCCAGCAGGCCCGGGACTCCGAGGGCCGAATCGGTGCGCAGTTCCAGGGGGTCGCAGAAGTCATCGTCGAGCCGACGCATGATCGCGTGCACCCGGCGCAGTCCACTCAGGGTCTTCAGGTAGACCGTGGCATCGCGCACCGTCAGGTCGCCGCCCTCCACCAGCGGATAACCCAGCTGACGCGCCAGGTACAGATGTTCGAAATAGCTTTCGTTGAAACGCCCTGGTGTCAGCACCACCACCAAGGGTGCGTCCTCGTCACTCGGGGCCTGACGCGCCAACGTTTCCTGCAAGGTGCGGAAGAATCCGGCCAGGTGCTGCACCTTCAAATCACGGTACAACTCGGGGAAAGCCCGGGACACGATCGTGCGGTTTTCCAGCGCATACCCGGCACCCGAAGGCGCCTGGGTACGGTCCGCCGTGACCCACCAGCGGCCATCGGGTGTACGCGCCAGGTCCACGGCATACAGGTGCAGAAAGGCTCCGTCAGGGGGGCTGATGCCCTGACAGGGCCAAAGGAAATTGTTGTGACCGAACACCAGCTCGGCGGGCAGCAGACCTTCTGCAATCAGCCGTTGCGGACCGTAGAGGTCAGCCAGTACGGCATTGAGCAAACGCGCCCGCTGCGCGATGCCGGCCGACAACTGTTGCCACTCATCGGCAGCGATGACGTGGGGCAGCAGGTCCAGCTCCCACGGCCGGTCAGCGCCCTTGGGGTCGGCATAGACGTTATAGGTAACGCCGTTTTCCTGGATTTGCCGGGTCAGCAGGGCCTGACGCTGCACCAATTGCGCCGGCGTGCTGCGTTGCAACTGCTCGAACAGCCGGCGCCAGTGCGGGCGCACGGCGCCACTGTCGTCGAGCAGTTCGTGATAGGTGCCCGCCGTCAGCGGGTAGCGGTCAAGCAGGTCAGGCATGGAAAGCTCGGCAGACAGCAATGTTCGGTCAGACTAGCGCAGGCTCGTGACGCCCGGATAGACGAAAAATCCCAGCGTCGCGGACGGTTTAGAAACGTCGCAAATCGAGCGTCATCGGTAGCTCATCGTTAATGTCCAGAGGGGGTACAGGCAGTTTCCCTGGCGTGTGTCCGATGCGGAAGAAGCGCGCCATCCGGCGGCTCTCGGCCTCGTTGGCATTGACCGGCAAGCTGTCGTAATTGCGCCCGCCCGGATGGGCGACGTGGTACTGGCAGCCGCCCAGCGAACGCTGCATCCAGGTATCGAGCAGGTCAAATACCAGCGGCGCGTGGACCGGGATGGTCGGCTGCAGGCAGTTAGCTGGTTGCCAGGCACGAAAACGCACGCCCGCGACGAACTCGCCGACCCGCCCCGTGGGTTGCAATGGCACCGGGATGCCATTGCAGGTCAACAGGTAACGCTGGGGCGGCAGGCCGCTGAGCTTGACCTGCAAACGCTCCAGCGACGAATCCACGTAACGCACCGTGCCGCCCATGGCGCCTTCTTCGCCCAGCACGTGCCAGGGCTCGAGCGCCTGGCGCAGTTCCAGGGCAATACCACTGACGGCGTAATCGCCCACCTTGGGAAAACGAAACTCCAGATGCGCTGCGAACCATTCGGCACGCACCGGATAACCGGCGGCGTTGAGGTCAACGATGACATCGGCAAAGTCCTGCTCGATAAAGTGCGGCAACAGGAAGCGATCGTGCAGCTCCGTGCCCCAGCGCGCCAGTTTTGGCGGTGCATAGGGCTCGCGCCAGAACCGCGCAACCAGCGCCCGCAGCAACAATTGTTGCGCCAGGCTCATGCGGGCATGGGGTGGCATCTCGAACGCACGCAGCTCCAGCAATCCAAGGCGGCCGGTAGCACCGTCCGGCGAATAGAGCTTGTCGATGCAGAACTCGGCGCGATGGGTGTTGCCGGTGACATCGATCAGCAGGTTGCGCAGCAGTCGATCCACCAACCATGGCGGACACTCCTCACCCGCTTCAGGCATCTGCGCGAAGGCGATTTCCAGTTCGTACAAGGCATCGTTACGCGCTTCGTCGACGCGGGGCGCCTGGGACGTCGGGCCGATGAACAGACCGGAAAACAGGTAGGACAGCGATGGATGGTTGTGCCAGTAGCTGATCAGGCTGCGCAGCAGATCCGGGCGACGCAGAAACGGCGAGTCCCCCGGGGTCGCGCCACCCAGCACGAAATGGTTACCGCCACCCGTACCGGTGTGCCGGCCGTCGATCATGAATTTCTCGGTGGTCAGGCGGGTCTGGCGCGCTTCTTCATAGAGGAACTCGGTGCGCTCGACCAATTCATCCCAGGTCGCGGACGGCTGCACGTTGACCTCGATCACCCCCGGGTCCGGGGTGATGCGGAAGTTGCTCAGGCGTGGATCGCTTGGCGGCTCATAGCCCTCCAGCAATACCGGGCACATCAGTTCTTCAGCGGTGGCTTCGATGGCAGCGACCAGCTCAAGGTAGTCCTCGACCTGCTCCAGCGGCGGCATGAACAGGTACAACCGGCCTTCCCGCGCCTCGGCACAGAAGGCCGTACGGGTCAGCCAGTCGGCGGACTCATCGATTTTTGGCGCACGCTCTTCTGTAACTGCTGCGCCTTGGCTCTGAAGCTGACCGGTGTCAGGCAGCGGTGGGAACGCCTGATTCGGGTCTTGGGCATGAATGAATGGATACTCCGCCGCTTTCACCCAGGGTTGCGACCCCAGCGGCAAGCGATAGCCCAGCGGCGAGTCCCCCGGCACCAGACGGCAGTGCTCTTCGCGCAGATACCAGCGGCCGCTCTGCCACTGATCGCCCTTGGCGGTGCGCGCCAGCGGAAGGACCTGGCCAATTACCTTGTCCAACCCCTGGCTGAACACTTTGCGCAGACGCGCCCGCTCCAACGGTTCCTCCAGACGCGAATCTTCGGCGCTGACGTTTTGCGGCAGCATTCCTTCGCGCCAGAGGTAATAGAAATTGTCTTCGTAGGCTGGAAAAACGAAGCGTGTCGGAATTTTCAGGCGTTCGGCGACGCTCGCCAGAAAACGTCCGGCCAGCGCGCCATCGGCGCCGTAGTCTTGTTGCTCGTCAGCGATCAGCGCGCTGTTGTGCCAGATCGGCACGCCGTCGCGGCGCCAGTAACAATTGAGCGACCAGCGCGGCAGTTGCTCGCCGGGGTACCACTTGCCTTGCCCGAAATGCACCAGTCCATTGGGCGCGTAATGTTTACGCATGCGCTGGAACAGTTCGGCGGACAACCGCCGTTTATCCGGCCCCAGTGCCGCGGTATTCCACTCGGCGCCGTCCGGGTCATCGATTGACACAAAGGTCGGCTCGCCACCCATGGTCAGGCGCACATCGCCTTCCAGCAAGTCGGCATCGATCTGTCGGCCCAGGGCTTGAATCGCCAGCCACTGGTCGTCGGTGTAAGGCTTGGTGACCCGCGGCGCTTCCCAAATTCGCTCCACGGACATTTCGTGGCTGAATTCGCACGCGCAGGGTTCCACCAGGCCACTGATCGGCGCCGCAGAAGACGGATCGGGACTACAGGCCAACGGAATATGTCCTTCACCGGCAAACAACCCGGATGTCGCGTCCAGGCCAATCCAGCCGGCACCGGGCAAGTAAACCTCGCACCAGGCGTGCAGGTCGGTGAAGTCCACTTCAGTGCCCGACGGGCCGTCGAGACTTTTGACGTCGGCGGTCAGCTGGATCAGGTAGCCCGACACGAAACGCGCCGCCAGCCCCAGATTGCGCAGCAGTTGCACCAGTAACCAGGCGGAATCGCGGCACGAACCGGAGGCCTGTTCGAGGGTGTGTTCAGGTGTTTGTACGCCGGGCTCCATGCGGATCAGGTAGTCGATGTCTTCGCTCAGGCGCTGGTTGAGCGCGACGAGAAAATCCACGGCAGGCAACGGGGTGCGGTCGATGCCATCCAGATAGGCCTTGAACTTCGGCGTCAGCGGCAACGTTTCCAGGTACGGCGCCAGCTCCTTGCGTTCATCCGTGGCATAGGCGAAGGGAATCTTTTCCGCGTAAGGCTCAAGGAAAAAGTCGAACGGATTGAAGATCGCCATTTCTGCCAGCAGGTCGACTTCAATGCGCAATTCATCGGTTTTCTCCGGGAACACCAGCCGCGCCAGGTAATTGCCCTGAGGGTCCTGCTGCCAGTTGATGAAGTGCTGCTCGGGCGAGACTTTCAGCGCATAAGACAGAATCCGCGTGCGGCTGTGGGCGGCGGGACGCAGGCGAACAATCTGCGGGCCGAGCTCGACAGCGCGGTCATAGCGGTAATGCGTGACATGGTGCAATGCGACATGAATCGACACGGCGTGCCTCCTGCGAGCCTTGAGCGTATTGGAAAGCGCGCAAGACTTATGCCATCCCGCATTGCTGGCGCTTTCTTCGATTACTGGAGGCAGTACAGCACCAAAATCGGGCGAGGCAGGAAAATGGATTGATTATGTTGCACGTAAATGTGGCGAGTGGGGTTTCGCCTGGGAAGCTCTTTGGTGAATGTGCCGCCCTCTTCGCGAGCAGGCTCGCTCCCACAGGAGGAATGCATTTCATTGTGGGAGCGAGCCTGCTCGCGAAGAGGCCAGTTGCCATAACCCACTCTCGGGCTTTGATACAGCTTTTACTCTTCCCGGAATGCAAAACGCCAACCCGAAGGTTGGCGTTCTGTTCAGCTCAAGCGAGGCTTAGCGCGGTACGACGGGCTTGCGAGCCGGCTTCGGCCCCTTGCCCTTGGCCGCGTCCTTGCGTTCCTTGGCCGCCTGCTGGTTGCGGGCGAACGCCGCCGCCTTGGCCTGTTCGCGCTTGTCCCACGGGTTGCCGCCATCGCTGGCACGCGGTGGCAGGCCAGTGTGCTGGGTGAGGATCTTGGTGGTCTTTTCCTTGGCCACTTTATGGCTGCCGGCTGGCGTCGAATTCTTGCGACGGGCGCTCTGGTAGCTGTCGGTCGACGGCTGGTGCAAAGGAATCAACTGGTTCTTGCCCGGCCCGATCAGGTCGGCGCGACCCATGCGGGTCAGTGCTTCACGCAGCATCGGCCAGCCTTTCGGGTCGTGATAACGCAAGAACGCCTTGTGCAGACGACGCTGCTCCTCGCTCTTGACGATGGTCACCGCGTCACTCTTGTAGGTGACCTTGCGCAGCGGGTTCTTGCCCGAGTGGTACATCGCGGTGGCGGTGGCCATCGGCGACGGGTAGAACGCCTGCACCTGGTCGGCGCGGAAACCGTTGCCCTTGAGCCACAGAGCCAGGTTCATCATGTCTTCATCGGTGGTGCCCGGGTGGGCGGCGATGAAGTACGGAATCAGGTACTGCTCCTTGCCCGCTTCCTTGGAGTACTTCTCGAACATGCGCTTGAACTTGTCATAGCTGCCGATGCCCGGTTTCATCATCTGGTTGAGCGGACCTTCCTCGGTGTGTTCCGGGGCGATCTTCAGGTAACCACCGACATGGTGGGTCACCAGCTCTTTAACGTATTCCGGCGACTCGACCGCGAGGTCATAACGCAGGCCGGAAGCGATCAGGATCTTCTTCACACCCGGCAATTCACGGGCACTGCGATACAGCTTGATCAGCGCCGAGTGGTCGGTGTTCAGGTTCGGGCAGATACCCGGGAACACGCAGGATGGCTTGCGGCACGCGGATTCGATTTCCGGGCTCTTGCAGGCGATGCGGTACATGTTCGCGGTCGGGCCACCGAGGTCGGAGATCACGCCGGTAAAACCGGGCACCTTGTCGCGAATTTCTTCGATTTCGCGAATGATCGACTCATGGGAACGGTTCTGGATGATCCGCCCTTCGTGCTCGGTGATCGAGCAGAAGGTGCAGCCGCCGAAGCAGCCACGCATGATGTTCACCGAGAAACGGATCATGTCGTAGGCCGGGATCTTCTCCTTGCCGTACGCCGGGTGCGGAATGCGCGCATAAGGCATGCCGAACACGTAGTCCATTTCTTCGGTGGTCATCGGAATCGGTGGCGGGTTGAACCAGACGTCGACTTCGCCGTGCTTCTGGACCAAGGCGCGGGCGTTGCCCGGGTTGGTTTCCAGGTGCAGCACGCGGTTGGCGTGGGCGTAGAGCACCGCGTCATTGCGGACCTTTTCCACCGACGGCAGACGGATCACGGTCTTGTCGCGGGTCATGCGCGGGCTGGCGAGGATCTGCACGACCTTGGCTTCTTGCGGATCCTCAACCGGACCTTTTTCCTGCTCGATGGCGCAGGCCTGGGTGTCCTGGGTGTTGACGTACGGGTTGATGATCTTGTCGATCTTGCCCGGACGGTCGATGCGCGTGGAGTCGACTTCGTACCAGCCTTGCGGCGTATCACGACGGATGAACGCGGTGCCGCGCACGTCGGTGATGTCTTCGATCTTGTGACCGTAGGACAGACGCTGGGCGACCTCGACGATCGCGCGCTCGGCGTTGCCGTAGAGCAGGATGTCGGCGCTGGCGTCGATCAGGATCGAGTTGCGCACGCGGTCCTGCCAGTAATCGTAATGCGCGATGCGGCGCAGCGACGCTTCGATGCCGCCGAGCACGATCGGCACGTGCTTGTAGGCTTCCTTGCAGCGCTGGCTGTAGACCAGGCTGGCGCGGTCCGGACGCTTGCCGGCCAGGCCACCCGGCGTGTAGGCATCGTCGGAGCGGATTTTCTTGTCCGCGGTGTAGCGGTTGATCATCGAGTCCATGTTGCCGGCCGCGACACCGAAGAACAGGTTCGGCTCGCCGAGCTTCATGAAGTCGTCTTTGGACTGCCAGTTCGGCTGGGCAATGATCCCGACGCGGAAGCCCTGGGACTCCAGCAGCCGGCCGATGATCGCCATACCGAACGACGGGTGATCGACGTAGGCATCACCGGTGACGATGATGATGTCGCAGGAATCCCAGCCGAGCTGATCCATCTCCTCCCTGCTCATGGGCAGGAACGGCGCTGGCCCGAAACATTCGGCCCAGTACTTGGGATAGTCAAATAACGGCTTGGCTGCTTGCATGTCGATAACCGGTGTTGGCTTTCATTGAATTTCGCGGGCGCGGAATATAGCACAAATTTTGACCAATTCCGACGGCTGTGGTCGGAAATTGGTGGAACCTCATTCGCGAGCAGGCTCGCTCCCACAGGTTGAATGAAGTTCCTGTGGGAGCGAGCCTGCTCGCGAAGAGGCCCGCACAGTCGCTACAACTTACTCATCATCATCGAAGTTATAGCTACCCGGCGCGAGGTTCTCGAATCGGGTGTACTTACCGATAAAGGCCAGGCGGATAAAGCCGATCGGCCCGTTCCGCTGCTTGCCGATGATGATTTCGGCGATGCCCTTGTGCTCGGTTTCCGGGTGATACACCTCGTCGCGATACACGAACATGATCACGTCGGCGTCCTGCTCGATCGCTCCGGATTCCCGCAAGTCGGAGTTCACCGGGCGCTTGTTCGGCCGCTGTTCCAGGGAACGGTTGAGCTGCGAGAGCGCCACCACCGGGCAGTTGAATTCCTTGGCCAGGGCTTTCAGGGATCGGGAGATCTCGGAAATCTCGTTGGTCCGGTTGTCACCGCTGGAACCCGGGATCTGCATCAGCTGCAGGTAGTCGATCATGATCAGGCCGACTTCGCCATGTTCCCGCACCAGACGGCGGGTCCGGGCGCGCATTTCCGACGGGCTGATGCCCGCGGTATCGTCGATGAACAGCTTGCGATCGTTGAGCAGGTTGACCGCCGAGGTCAGGCGCGGCCAGTCGTCGTCTTCCAACTGACCTGAACGCACCTTGGTCTGGTCGATGCGGCCGAGGGAAGACAGCATACGCATGATCAGCGATTCGCCTGGCATCTCGAGGGAGTACACCAGGACGGCCTTCTCGCTGCGCAGCACGGCGTTTTCCACCAGGTTCATCGCAAAGGTGGTTTTACCCATGGACGGACGGCCGGCGACGATGATCAGGTCAGCCGGTTGCAGGCCGCTGGTTTTCTCGTCGAGGTCGGTATAGCCGGTGGACAGGCCGGTGATGGCGTTGTCGGTGTTGAACAAGGTGTCGATACGGTCGATGGCCTTGGTCAGCAGGTCGTTGACGCCCACCGGGCCACCGGTTTTTGGCCGGGCTTCGGCAATCTGGAAGATCTGGCGCTCGGCTTCATCGAGAATTTCGGCGGCGGTACGGCCTTCCGGATTGAAAGCGCTGTCGGCGATTTCGGTGCTGATGCCGATCAACTGGCGCAGCGTCGCCCGCTCGCGAACGATCTGGGCATAGGCCTTGATGTTGGCGACGGACGGGGTGTTTTTCGCCAGCTCGCCGAGATAGCCGAGGCCGCCGACTTGCGAGGTCTGGCCTTCCTTGTCCAGTTGCTCGGACAGGGTCACGACGTCGATCGGCATGTTCTGATCGGCCAGTTTGGCGATCGCGCGGAAGATCAGGCGGTGGTCATGTCGATAGAAATCACCGTCGGAGACTTGATCGAGCACGCGCTCCCAGGCGTTGTTGTCCAGCATCAGACCACCGAGCACGGCCTGTTCGGCCTCGATGGAATGCGGCGGCACTTTCAGCGCGGCAGTTTGCAGATCGTATTGCTCGGGAGCGGAGATTTCGTTCATGGCCACTTGGAATCAGAATTTAAAAACTGGGATGCCAGAAAGACAAAGGGCACGACCTGTAAACAGGATCGTGCCCGATGTTACCGGCAAGCACCCGAGGGTGCCAGCCGACAAGTGCTGCTTAAGCTGCTACCACGACAACGCGTACGGTGGCTTCAACTTCGGCGTGCAGGTGCACGGCTACGTCGAATTCGCCTACGTTGCGGATGGTGCCGTTCGGCAGACGAACTTCGCTCTTCTGCACTTCAACGCCGGAGGCGGTCAGTGCGTCAGCGATGTCGTGAGTACCGATCGAACCGAACAGCTTGCCTTCGTCGCCAGCGGTGGCAGTGATGGTCACTTCCAGCTCGGCCAGTTGGGCAGCGCGGCTTTCAGCCGATGCTTTGCGATCTGCTGCAGCTTTTTCCAGCTCAGCACGACGCTCTTCGAACGCAGCCAGGTTGGCTGGGGTCGCAGCGGTAGCTTTGCCGTAAGGCAGCAGGTAGTTACGACCGTAACCAGCCTTAACGTTCACTTTGTCACCCAGGTTGCCCAGGTTGGTGACTTTTTCCAGAAGGATCAGTTGCATGTGAAAATCCTCTTAACTTTTAACCTTCACCGTTCGCGTTATCGGCATCTTTCGGTGCCGAACGACCGCGAAAATCAATCAGGCTGTCGACGATGGCCAGGACCACCAGCAACGGATAGATCAGTTGCATGAACAGCAACAGCGTCACGTACAACCCCACCAACCAGAACCTGGCCAGTCGCTTCTGCGCCACCAGCCCGTGAATCAGGGCCAGCCCGGCGAACACCAGCGGTACGCTGCACAACGGCGTCAACATGGCCAACTGCGGACCGATGTTCGGCCCCAGAAGCATGCACGCCAGCAGCAACATCGCCGGCAACAGCGGGAGGCGGATGGCGCGAAACTCGCGACCAAAACCGCCCGGGTTGTACAACAACGCCTGCCAGTAGCGCCCGACAAGCAGGCTCAGCAAGCTGACGATTTGCAACAACGCCGCAATCAGGCCGGTCAGGACCGGTGCAATCAGGGACGCGAAACGCGCTTGTTCGTCTACCGACAACTTCTGGTAGACATCGCCGAGTAGCGACGGCATGACTTTGATCAAAGCCTGCGCCAGCATCTCGATCTGGGGAGCAAAAGCTGTCCCCAACACCACTGAAAACACCACTCCCATCGCTATGCTGACCAGCAGCACGCGGTTCCAGGACTCGCTTGCGCGCAAAACCAACGCAAGGCTCGCAGACCCCAGCAGCACCAGAAGTGCCCGTGGGTCGTCGGAGTAAAGCCACCAGGCCAATGCCGGCAGCAGTCCCAGAGCAAGAACGCCCAGGGCGTCCCTCAATCCGCGCCGCAGGAGCACAAGGCATCCGGCGGCAGCACCCAACCAATACAACAGCGGCAATGCCGCGCATCCAGCCACTACCAGAGTGGCCTGCATACGGCCGCGCATGATGAACTCAGCTATGGCCCGCATGCATTCAATCCTTTGCTACGTGTCGACTGCCCGGTCTCAGCGGCCGTGGCTGTCGGTGTAGGCCAGCAGGGCCAGGAAGCGGGCGCGCTTGATAGCGGTGGCCAGCTGACGCTGATAACGAGCTTTGGTACCGGTGATGCGGCTTGGAACAATTTTGCCGGTCTCGGATACGTAGGCTTTCAGAGTGTTGAGATCTTTGTAATCGATCTCTTTCACGTCTTCAGCGGTGAAGCGGCAGAATTTACGACGACGGAAGAAACGTGCCATTTGATAGGCTCCTTAAAAGGTCCGTGGATTACTCGTCAGCGTTATCGCTGTTGTCGCTGTCATCACTGTCAGCGCTTTCAGCGCCTTCGTGCTCAGGACGGTCGCGACGCTCACGGCGCTCACTGCGGTTTTCTTCAGCCTTGAGCATCTCGGACTGGCCGGTAACGGCTTCGTCGCGACGGATGACCAGGTTACGGATCACTGCATCGTTGTAGCGGAAGTTGTCTTCCAGCTCGGCCAGGGCCTTGCCAGTGCACTCAACGTTCAGCATCACGTAGTGAGCCTTGTGAACATTGTTGATTGCGTAGGCCAGTTGACGACGGCCCCAATCTTCCAGACGGTGGATTTTGCCGCCGTCTTCTTCGATCAGCTTGGTGTAACGCTCAACCATGCCGCCGACTTGCTCGCTTTGATCCGGGTGGACCAAAAAGATGATTTCGTAATGACGCATGAATGCTCCTTACGGGTTGTAGCCTGCCGCTCAAAAGCGGTCAGACAAGGAGTGAATGACACTTATGGACTTGCGGACGCTAGACACGTTGGTGCCTGCCATCACAGCAAGGGGCGCAATTGTAGAGAAGGGATGAGGGAGGCGCAAGGCAATTGGTGATTATTTGAACAGCCACACATTCATGCCACACCACAAAACACTGTGGGAGCGAGCTTGCTCGCGATGGGGGCCTACCATTCAACATTGATGCTGAATGTTACTCCGTCATCGCGAGCAAGCTCGCTCCCACAGGGACTGCAACCGGATCAGGATTTCTTGGCGGCAGCCTTGGCTTTGACGCTGCGCTGGCGCTGCGCTTCGAACAGGCAGACGCCAGTCGCCACGGAAACGTTGAGACTGCTGACGCTACCGGCCATCGGCAGGTTCACCAGATAGTCGCAATGCTCACGGGTCAGGCGACGCATGCCCTTGCCTTCGGCGCCCATGATCAGGATGGTCGGACCGGTGAGATCCTGGTCATACAGACTGACCTCAGCTTCGCCAGCCGTACCGACAACCCACAAGCCGCGCTGCTGGAGCTTTTCCAGGGTGCGCGCCAGGTTGGTCACGGCAACCAGCGGAATCACTTCCGCCGCGCCGCAGGCGATTTTCCGTACGACCGGGGTCAGGGTCGCCGACTTGTCCTTCGGCACGATCACGGCCAGCGCGCCCGCCGCATCGGCGGAGCGCAGGCAGGCGCCGAGGTTGTGCGGATCGGTCACGCCGTCGAGCACCAGCAACAACGGCGCGCCGTCGGTGCGATCGAGCAGTTCGTCGAGCATTGCCTCGCCCCAGACCTGGCTCGGACTCACGTCCGCGACCACGCCCTGGTGCACGCCTTCAACCCAGGCGTCCATTTCGCGGCGCTCGGCCTGGCCGACCTGGACCCGGTTTTCGTTGGCCAGCTCAATCAGCGTCTGGACCCGAGGATCATTGCGGCCTTCGGCCAGCCAGATCTGCTTGACGCGTTTCGGGTGGTGACGCAACAACGCTTCTACAGCATGGACGCCGTAGATCTTTTCCAACTGACTCATGGCTTGGCCTTAGGTTTACGCGCCCCGCCACTCTTGGCTGGAGCCGAGCCCGCTTTTGGCGGGCCTTTACGATGTTTGCTCGGTTTGGCTGGCTTGCCGCCGACGGCCTTGTCAGGCGCCGACCGACTGGTCTTTCCCCCAGACGCCGCTTTACCGCCGCTTTTCGCACCGGCCAGCAACGCCTGTTTCATTTCACGACTTTTGCGCACTTCGGCGTTTTTCGCCGCGGCATCGCTCGGGCGATAGGCTTCCACAGCCTTTTCCTTGGCAGGACGGCGACCGGTTTTCGCCGGGGCCGGCTCTGCTTCGACTTTCGCTGCAGGCGCTGCACTTTCGGTACCGCGTTTTTTGCGGCCGATCGGCGCGCTGATGGTTTTTTCGGCCATCTCGAAGTCGATCTTGCGCTCGTCGAGGTCGACGCGCATGACCCGCACTTCCACGGTGTCGCCCAGGCGGAAACTGCGACCGGTACGCTCACCGGCCAGGCGGTGGTGCACAGGATCGAAGTGGTAGTAATCGCCCGGCAGCGCGGTGACGTGCACCAGGCCTTCGACGTAGATATCGGTCAGCTCGACGAACAGACCAAAACCGGTCACGGCGGTGATCACACCCGGGAACGATTCGCCCACGCGATCTTTCATGAACTCGCACTTGAGCCAGTTCACGACATCGCGGGTCGCTTCGTCGGCACGGCGCTCGCTCATCGAGCACTGCTCGCCGAGTTGCTCCAGGGCCGCTTCGTCGTACGGATAGATGCGCGCCTTCGGAATGGTCATCGCACCGGCACGGCGAACGTGCGGGGTGTTCTGCTTGGAATGGATCACGCTGCGGATTGCGCGATGCGTGAGCAAGTCCGGGTAGCGGCGGATCGGCGAGGTAAAGTGGGTATAGGCTTCGTAATTCAGGCCGAAGTGACCCTGGTTATCGGCGCTGTACACCGCCTGGCTCAACGAACGCAGCATGACGGTCTGGATCAGGTGGAAATCCGGACGATCCTTGATACCGGCCAGCAATGCCTGGTAATCCTTCGGCGACGGACCGTCCTTGCCTTTGTGCAGGGACAGGCCGAGCTCGCCGAGGAAGGCGCGCAGCTTTTCCAGACGCTCCGGCGGCGGACCATCGTGAACACGGTACAACGCAGGAATTTCGTGCTTTTTCAGGAATTCGGCGGTGGCCACGTTGGCCGCCAGCATGCATTCCTCGATCAGCTTGTGTGCGTCGTTGCGTACGGTCGGACGGATTTCGGCGATCTTGCGCTCGGAACCGAAGATGATCCGGGTTTCCTGGGTCTCGAAATCGATCGCGCCACGAACGTGACGGGCCGCCAGCAATACCTTGTACAGCGAGTACAGCTGCTTGAGGTGCGGCACGACGTCGGTGTATTCGCCGCGCAGCTTGCGCGCCTCGGTGGCTTTCGGCGTTTCCAGCATGGCGCTGACTTTGTTGTAGGTCAGGCGCGCATGGGAGTGGATCACCGCTTCGTAGAAGCAGTAGTCGGTCATTTCGCCGGATTTGGAGATGGTCATCTCGCAAACCATGGCCAGGCGATCGACTTGCGGGTTCAGCGAGCACAGGCCGTTGGACAGCTGCTCAGGCAGCATCGGAATCACGCGCTCGGGGAAGTACACCGAGTTGCCGCGAACCTGTGCTTCGGCATCCAGCGCCGAACCGAGCTTCACGTAGCTGGATACGTCGGCAATCGCCACGTACAGCTTCCAGCCACCCGAAAACAGACGCAGCTTGCCCGGACGGGCTTCGCAATAGACCGCATCGTCGAAGTCGCGGGCATCTTCGCCGTCAATGGTGACGAACGGCAGATGACGCAGGTCGATGCGCTTCTCTTTGTCCTTCTCTTCGACTTCCGGCTTGAGCTTGCCGGCTTCCTTGAGCACGGCGTCAGGCCAGACGTGAGGAATGTCATAGGTACGCAGGGCGACGTCGATTTCCATGCCCGGCGCCATGTAGTTGCCCACGACTTCAACCACGTCGCCTTGCGGCTGGAAGCGTGGCGTCGGCCAGTGAGTGATCTTCACTTCGACGAACTGACCGATCTGCGCGTTGGCATTACGGCCCGGCGTCACCAGCACTTCCTGCTGGATCTTCGGGTTGTCGGCAACCACAAAACCGATACCGCCCTCTTCGAAGTAGCGACCGACGATGGTCTCGTGAGCACGGGACACCACTTCGACGATCATGCCCTCACGGCGACCACGACGATCCAGACCGGAAACACGCGCCAGGGCACGGTCACCGTCGAACACCAGGCGCATCTGCGCCGGGCTCATGAACAGGTCGTCACTGCCGTCGTCCGGCACCAGGAAGCCGAAGCCGTCACGGTGACCGCTGATGCGGCCCAGGATCAGGTCAAGCTTGTCCACCGGCGCATAAGTACCGCGACGGGTATAGATGAGTTGAGCATCGCGCTCCATGGCGCGCAGGCGGCGGCGCAGGGCTTCGATCTGGTCTTCTGTGGTCAGACCAAACTCTTCGACCAGTTGCTCGCGGTTAGCAGGCGAACCCCGATCAGCAAGGTGCTGAAGGATCAGTTCGCGGCTAGGAATAGGGTTTTCATATTTTTCCGCTTCACGAGCGGCCTCGGGATCGAGGGACTGCCAATCGGCCATTAGAGAGTTTTCACCTTGTCTATATGCGGGTTAGTTTGGCATAGGCGTAATGAAACGGGAAATTTCAAGCTAAGACGACCCATCTAAAGCCCTGTATCGACACCGCAAAGCTGTTTTGAAGACCGCTGGCGAAATTTTCCAGGTTTTTTTGATTCCGGGGGTTTACAGTTAAAAAGACGCTCCGTATAGTGCGCGCCATCGACGACGGAGACGTTGCCGATACTGCCCAGATGGTGAAATTGGTAGACACGCCAGCTTCAGGTGCTGGTGACCGCAAGGTCGTGGAAGTTCGAGTCTTCTTCTGGGCACCAATTTCGAGCTTGAGATTAGTTCAATTTCAAGGCTCACACAAAAACCCGCGAAAGCGGGTTTTTGCATTCTGGGCCCCTGGTTTATTAATTTTTAAAATCAGGGGTTTACAGATCAAAACGCTCTCCGTATAGTGCGCCACATCAACAGCGGCAACGCTGAAGATGAATGCCCAGATGGTGAAATTGGTAGACACGCCAGCTTCAGGTGCTGGTGACCTTACGGTCGTGGAAGTTCGAGTCTTCTTCTGGGCACCAATTCAAGTTCAAGGTTACGGCCTTGAATTTCACAAAAACCCGCGAAAGCGGGTTTTTGCGTTTCTGGCATTCGAAAATTTCCGCATGACCGGATTGTGTGTCGCTCCGGCAAACCCGAGGGCGCATTTGAGAAACAATATCGTTTATCATTGTTGCAAGTTTTTGCAATGCGACAGTGAGGAACCCTGCGAATGATGTTTCGAAATACCCTGCGCCGCGGCTTGACCATCACCCTGCTCGGCCTGGCACTTGCCACTCCCCTCACCCAAGCCGCCGACCCGGTTTCCCTGACGCTCTACAACGGCCAACACAAAGAAGTCGGCGACGCGGTCGCCAAAGCCTTCGAAGCCAAGACCGGGATCCACGTCAACGTACGAAAAGGCAGCAGCAACCAGCTCGCCAGCCAGGTCGTCGAAGAAGGCGATCGCTCCCCTGCCGACGTGATCTACACCGAAGAATCGCCGCCACTGAACAAACTTGGCGAACAAGGTCTGCTGGCCAAGGCGGATGACGCCACGCTGGCGGTTCTGCCCAAGGAATACGTCGCCAGCAATGGCACCTGGATTGGCGTGACTGCCCGGGTGCGCGTCGTCGCCTACAACCCCAAGCTGATTGATGAAAAAGACCTGCCGACCTCGGTGATGGACTTCTCCGATCCAAAATGGCAAGGCAAGGTCGGCTTCGTGCCCACCAGCGGCGCCTTCCAGGAACAAGCCGTCGCCATCATCAAAGTGCACGGCATGGACGCTGCCGAAGAATGGCTGACCGGGCTGCGCGCATTCGGCAAGACCTACAGCAACAACATGGTCGCGCTCAAGGCCGTGGAAAATGGCGAAGTGGCCACCGTGCTGGTCAACAACTACTACTGGTTCGCCTTGCAGCGTGAAAAAGGCCAGCTCGATTCGAAACTGCACTACTTCACCGGCGGCGACGTCGGCGGGCTGATCACCGTGTCCAGCGCAGCCGTCCTGAAATCCAGCAAACACCCCAAAGAAGCACAACAATTGCTCGCCTACATGGCCAGCGAGGAAGGCCAGCGCGTGATCACCCAGACCACCGCCGAATACCCGCTGCACAAAGGCATGGAATCTGATCGCGGGCTCAAGCCATTCAGCGAGCTGCAAGCACCGAAAGTCACGCCCGCCGACCTGGGCAATGCCGAAGAAGCCCTGGACCTGGAACGTGAAGTTGGCCTGAACTGATGAGCGCATCGCTTTCCGCGCATGGCGGGTACATGCCACGGCGCAAGCGGCCGTCGATCTGGCTGGTCCTGCCGGTCTTGCTACTGGTGGTGCTCAGCCTGCTGCCGTTGGCCTATGTCGGGCTCAAGACCTGGCAAGCAGGCTGGGCCGAGGCGCTGCATTTGCTGTGGCGCCCCTATGTGTTCGGACTGCTGCGCAACACCCTGGCGCTGATGGTCGGCGTGACGCTGGCCTGCGGCGTGATCGGCCTGTCACTGGCGTGGTTGCTGGAGCGCAGCAGCCTGCCGGGGCGACGCCTGTGGGGCGTGATCCTGTGCCTGCCCTTTGCCGTACCGGCGTTTGTCAGCAGCTTCACCTGGGTTTCATTGAGCGCTCATTTCGAAGGGCTCGGCGGGGCGATTCTGGTGATGACGCTCTCCAAATACCCGCTGATTTTCCTGCCGGTGGCGGCGACCCTGCGCAATCTCGACCCATCACTGGAGGAGTCGGCGCGCACGCTGGGACAGAACCGCTGGGGCGTGTTCTTCAAGGTCACCCTGCCCCTGCTCTGGCCGTCGCTGCTTGCCGGTTCCTTGCTGATCGCCCTGCACATGCTGGTGGAATTCGGCGCGCTGTCGATCATCGGCCTGCAAACCTTCACCACGGCAATCTACCAGCAGTTCGAATTGGAGTTCAGCAATGCCAACGCAGCGATGCTCTCCGCCGTACTGCTGATGCTGTGCCTGGCGCTGTTGCGGCTGGAGCTGCGCGTGCGCGGCAAGGGTCGACACGTGCGCACCGGCCAGGGTGCGGCGCGACGCGCGGAACAGGTTAACCTGGGACCCTGGGCTGTGGCAGGACAGCTTTATTGCCTGCTGCTGGCAATCGTCGGCAGCGGGATTCCGCTGGGCATGCTGGCTTACTGGCTGGCCGTCGGATCATCGGCAGCCTTTCCAATGGCAGCCATCGGCGAAGCATTGCTGTCATCCCTCGCGCTGTCGCTGGGTGGCGCGGCGGTGTGCCTGGTGCTGGCGGTGCCGGTCGGCCTGCTGGTCGTGCGCTACAAGGGCCAACTGGCGATCTGGGCCGAGCGCTTGCCGTATCTGCTGCACGCCCTGCCGGGACTGGTCATCGCCCTGACCCTGGTGTATTTCGCCCTGCACTACGTGCCGATGCTTTACCAGACTTCGGCATTGCTGCTGATTGCCTATGCGCTGCTGTTTCTGCCGCTGGCCCAGGCACCGATCCGCACCGCCCTGAACAAGGCGGCACCGCAGCTTGAAGAAGCGGCGCGCACGCTGGGCGCCTCACCATTCAGTGCTTTCTGCCGAGTGACTCTGCCGATCATTTTCCCGGCACTGGGCGCGGCTTTTGCCCTGGTGTTCCTGGATGCGATGAAGGAACTGACGGCGACCTTGCTGTTGAGTCCGACGGGGCTGAATACGCTGGCGACGGAAGTCTGGGCGCATACTGCGAATGTGGAGTTTGCGGCGGCTGCGCCTTATGCGGCGTTGTTGATCGTGGTGTCGGGGTTGCCGGTTTATCTACTGACGACGCGGATGTATTTGAGCCGCTGACAAAGCAAAAGATCGCAGCCTGCGGCAGCTCCTACATGGAAATACGCGTTTCCCTGTAGGAGCTGCCGCAGGCTGCGATCTTTTGATCTTTTAAGCCCTGAACTGCCCCAGGCTCGCCTTCAACTGCGCCGCCAACCCATCCAGCACCATGCCGCTGGCCGTGGTCTCCACCACCGCCTGAGCCGCTTTCTCGGCCTGGGCATGAATGGTCTCGACCCGACCACGCACCGCCTGCGCCCCTTGCGCCTGATGCGCCGCAGCCTGGGTCGCCAGACCGATCGCCGCATGCACCTGCTCAACCGACACCTGCACCGACTGCTGCAACCGTGCACTGTCACGCAGCACCACCAAACCTTCGTTGGCCTGGCGTCCAGCCTGACCGATTGCCGCGACCGCCTCGCGCGCGCCCTGCTGCAAGGCCACGATGTGCGCCTGGATATCGCCCGTGGAGCTCTGCGTCTTGCTCGCCAGTGCCCGCACCTCATCTGCCACCACCGCAAACCCGCGCCCGGTCTCGCCGGCACGCGCCGCTTCAATAGCCGCGTTCAGCGCCAGCAGGTTGGTCTGCTCGGCGATGCCGTGGATCACCGTCAACACCACTTCAATCTGCTGGCTTTGCTGCGCCAGGCGCTCGATCACCTGAGCGCCGGTATTGACCTGGCCCGCCAGCTCCTCGATCAGGCTGCCGACTTTCGCCGAGGTCCGGGTGTTTTCATCGGTGGCCTGACGAATCTCCACCACCTGCTTCAGCGCCGCCTGCATGGCGTGGCTTTCCGACTGCGCCTCATCCGCCATTTGCGACAGGGCACGCAAGCTCTCCGCCACTTCGTCACGCTGCATGCCAGCCGCTGCGTCCGCACCCGCGTTGCGCAGGGTCATGGCACCAATCTCGACGCCAGTACGCTGAGCCACATCGCCCGCCTCGCGCACGATCGGCTGCAACTTATCCACAAAGCGATTGACCGCCGAGGCCATGTCGCCGATTTCGTCCTTGCTGTTGATCTGCACACGCTTGGTCAGGTCGCCCTCACCCGCTGCCAGGTCATCCATGGCAACGATCAGCATCTTCAGGCGATTGACCACTCGACGACCGAGCACCACCGCCAGCAACAGCAGGACACCAAAACCCACGACCGCCAGACACACGCCGATGCGCCAGCGCAATGTTGCAGCGGCTTCCTGTACGGTGCTGGTGGTGTTGGCTTTCATTTCAGCCGCGGTGGACTGCGCCGACTGCAGACGCGCGCGCATCGCCGTTGCACTGTCGGCAGCCGCGCCTTTGAGGCTGTCGCCGACCAGTTGATCGCTGCTGGCGATCAAGGCCGAGAAGCGCTTGTCGAGGGCCGCCAGATCAGTCTCCACCGACGCCGTCGAGACCCCCATCAAGACCTTGCCGATTTCCACGCCATTGGGGTTGATCGAGGCCTCGATGTAGAAGACCGAAGGATCGTTCTTCGCTGCATCCAGCACCTTGTCGAGCGCCCGCTCGCCCTGGCCTTTTTCCAGCAGAGCCTTGTTGATCGGGTTTTCCCGGTTGAGGTAGCGCGTCAGGTGCTGACCGGTAGCGTCGTCATACACCACGAACAGCACATTGGGATTACGCTGGGCCCGGCGGGCGAATTCGGACAGTGTCGGAATGTCGCTGTCCCACATGGCGCGGGGCGCGACCGAAGCCAGAAGCTGCGCCATATCGTTGGCGGAGTCCTTCAGATCCTTTTCCAGGGTCGAACGCAGTTGCGCCTGCTCTTCCTCAAGACGCGAGGACAAACCGGCCGTGAGGCGCTGACGTGTACTGGTAGAAAGGCTGTCCAGACTGGACGTGACTTCACGCCCGGCCTGCTCGAGCTCGGCGGAAAGTTTTTGACTGTCCGCGCCCAGGCGCGTGCCCAGATCGGCTTCGAGCGCGGTCACCGTGCTCCGGGTCAGAGCAACAGCCACCAGCACCTGCACCAAAAGGGCGATACCCAGAGTAACGAACACGGGCCGCAACAAACGGCTTTGTAACAGTGAGAGAACGGCCGACACTGTGAATCCCTCTACTTGGACGCCATTAATTTGATGGCATTCTTTTGAGGATATTTACAGCAAAGGTCATGCCGTCCTGCAGACAAATACGACAAAGGCCCCGATTAAGGAGCCTTTGTGTTTCACATCAACGACTTATCAAGCAAACGGATGACGCAGAACGATGGTTTCGTTGCGGTCCGGGCCCGTCGAAATAATGTCGATCGGCGCACCGATCAGCTCTTCAACGCGCTTGATGTAAGCACGGGCGTTAGCTGGCAGCTCTTCCAGGGTCTTGGCACCCACGGTCGACTCGGTCCAGCCCGGCACTTCTTCGTACACAGGCTGCAGGCCCACGTAGCTGTCAGCATCAGTCGGGGCAACGGCCTTGCCTTCTGCGTCTTTGTAGCCGACGCAGATGTTGATGGTTTCCAGACCGTCGAGCACGTCCAGCTTGGTCAGGCAGATGCCCGAGATGCTGTTCACATCGATAGCGCGACGCAGGATAACAGCGTCGAACCAGCCACAACGACGAGCACGGCCGGTCGTCGCGCCGAACTCGTGACCTTGTTTGGCCAGGTGCGCACCGACTTCGTCGAACAGCTCTGTCGGGAATGGACCCGAACCTACACGCGTGGTGTAAGCCTTGGTGATGCCCAGGATGTAGTCCAGGAACATAGGGCCGACACCCGAACCGGTAGCAACGCCGCCAGCGGTGGTGTTGGAGCTGGTCACGTACGGGTAGGTACCGTGGTCGATGTCCAGCAGGGAGCCTTGGGCGCCTTCGAACATGATGTCTTTGCCAGCGCGACGCAGGTCGTGCAGCTCGGCAGTCACGTCCAGCATCAGCGGCTTGAGCAGCTCAGCGTATTCCTTGCACTCGGCCAGGGTCTTGTCGAAGTCGATGGCTGGCTCTTTGTAGTAACCCACCAGCATGAAGTTGTGGTAATCCACCAGTTCACGCAGCTTGTCTTCAAAGCGCGGCATGTTGAGCAGGTCGCCCACACGCAGGCCACGACGTGCAACCTTGTCTTCGTAGGCCGGGCCGATGCCGCGACCGGTGGTACCGATCTTCAGCTCGCCACGGGCCTTTTCGCGGGCCTGGTCCAGCGCAACGTGGAAGGACAGGATCAGCGGGCAGGACGGGCTGATACGCAGGCGCTCGCGCACCGGCACACCTTTTTCTTCCAGCTTGGTGATCTCGCGCAGCAGGGCGTCAGGTGCAACCACCACGCCGTTGCCGATCAGGCACTGCACGCCTTCGCGCAGCACGCCCGACGGGATCAGGTGCAAGACGGTTTTTTCGCCATCGATCACCAGAGTGTGGCCCGCGTTGTGGCCACCCTGGTAGCGCACTACGGCGGCAGCATGTTCGGTCAGCAGATCAACGATCTTGCCTTTGCCCTCATCACCCCATTGGGTGCCCAGGACTACGACATTCTTACCCATAACACTTGTCCTCATTCGCGCAAACTTGGTGCCGGCGGCAGCCGGCAGGAAAACTCAAGAAGCCAGTGGCGATACTTGCCAAAGCCCGTTCTGCTGAATCAATTGCCGGTCGCAGTCCGCTTCACGGGCGGCGGCCAAAGGTTGTCCAGGCAAGGCCTGAACGACACGCTGACCCTCACTGCGCAACTGGCAAACCTGCTGCCAGAGTGCCGCATCCGTACTGTCAGGCATCCAGATACCGCCAGACGGTAGCTCGATCTCAGCACGCCCCAGGGTCACCAGGGTTTTCAAATCGGTGGAAAAGCCGGTCGCCGGACGGGCACGACCGAAGTCGGCGCCGATGTCGTCGTAACGACCGCCCTGGGCAATGGACTGGCCAACACCCGGGACGAACACGGCGAACACCACACCGGTGTGGTAGTGGTAGCCACGCAGCTCGCCCAGGTCGAAATACAGCGGCAGCTCAGGGAAACGCACGGACAGCCGCTCGGCAATTGCCAGCAAGTCGTCCAGCGCCGCCAGAACCGGGGCAGGCGCCTTGGCCAGACGCTCGCGGGCCGCAGCCAGCACTTCACGACCGCCACACAGGTCGACCAACGCCCGCAGCATGCCCGACAGATCGGCAGGCAAGCCTTCGGTCAAGGTAATGACCTCGTCGATGGCCTTGCGTTGCAAGGCATCGAACAACTGTTGCTCGACTTCACCGGACAAACCGGCCGCACGGGCCAGGCCGCGATAGATGCCGACATGACCGAGGTCCATGTGCACATCCGGCACATCGGCCAGTTGCAGCATGGCCAGCATCAGGCTGATGACTTCGACGTCGCTGCTCGGGCTGCCGTCGCCGTACAACTCGGCACCCAGTTGAATCGGGCTGCGCGAGGACGACAAGGCACGCGGCTGAGCATGCAGCACGCTGCCGGCATAGCACAGGCGGCTTGGACCTTCACGACGCAGGGTATGCGCATCGATGCGCGCCACTTGCGGCGTGATATCGGCACGGAAACCCATCTGGCGGCCCGATTGCGGGTCGATGACCTTGAAGGTGCGCAGATCCAGGTCCTGGCCCGCGCCGGTCAGCAGGGATTCCAGGTACTCGATATGGGGAGTCACGACAAACTCGTAACCCCAGCTCTGGAACAGATCCAACACCTGACGACGCGCGACTTCAATACGCGCAGCTTCCGGTGGCAGTACTTCTTCGATGCCATCTGGCAGAAGCCAGCGGTCTACCGTTGCCATTACGCCTTCCCCTATCTCCGGGCGACCAGCCTGTCGGCGAGCCTTGAGTGAAGCAGAAAATGATCGGCTTGCGCACAAACCACGCGCATGAGCGACGGAGCGAAAAGCCTTTCTACCGGCTTCGCCAACCACTTTCCTCGAAAAACTGTCGAGCCAATCGGCCCGGCATCTGCTTTAAATCAGCAATCAAACGTGCAGACGCAAAAAAGCCGGGAATTTCCCGGCTGCCGCATCATACACACGTTTTCCCAAAGGATCACCCCGCCAGAGGTTTTAGCCGCCCGGCGGGGGATAAATCAGGTCAACGCCGTATCAAGGCTTGGCTTTTTCCAGGTAGTGGAAGAAGTCGCTGCTTGGGTCGAGGACCATGACGTCGGATTTGTTCGCGAAGCTTTCACGGTAGGCACGCAGGCTACGGTAGAACGCGTAGAACTCCTGATCCTGACCGTAGGCCTTGGAGTAGATCGCAGCGGCCTGGGCATCGCCGTCACCGCGAACCTCTTCGGATTCACGATAGGCTTCAGCCAGCAGCACGCGGCGTTGACGATCGGCGTCGGCACGGATGCCTTCGGCCAGCTCGTTACCCTTGGCGCGGTGCTCGCGAGCTTCACGCTCACGCTCGGTGCTCATACGTTCGAACACGCTGCGGTTCACTTCTTTCGGCAGGTCGATGGTCTTGACCCGTACATCGACCACTTCGATGCCCAGTTCCTTTTCAGCCATCTTGTTCAGCGAAGCAGTAATGTCCGCCATCAACGCATCGCGCTCACCGGAGACCACTTCGTGCAAGGTGCGCTTACCGAACTGGTCACGCAGGCCCGATTCGAGACGACGGGACAGACGTTCGTCGGCGATCTGCTTGAGGCCGGAAGTCGCGGTGTAGTAACGCTCTGCGTCCTTCACGCGCCACTTGGCGTAGGCATCGACCATCACGGCTTTCTTTTCCAGCGTCAGGAAGCGTTGTGTCGGTGCATCCAGCGTCATCAGGCGTGCGTCGAATTTACGCACCTGGTTAACGTAAGGCACTTTCACATGCAGGCCTGGCTGAACATCGGTCTGGACCACGCGACCGAACTGCAGCAACACCGCACGCTCGGTCTGAGCCACGATGTAGAAGCAGTTCCAGGCAGCGATCGCCACGACGACGCCGACAATAAGGGCGATCAGCGATTTATTGCTCATCAGCGACTCTCCCTGGTACGTGCTTGCTGTTGCTGCAGATCAGCTGCCGCACGCGCATTCGCTTCATTGCTGGTGGCTGCCGCACTGGTCACCGGAGTGCTGGTGTTGCGACCACTTTCGACCATCTTGTCCAGCGGCAGGTACAACAGATTGCTCTGGCCGTTCTTGTTGCCGGTCACGAGCACCTTGCTGGTGTTGCTGAAGACTTCCTGCATGGTGTCCAGGTACAGACGCTGGCGGGTGACTTCAGGCGCCTTGCGGTACTCGGCAACCAGCTTGGTGAAGCGATCGGCCTCACCCTTGGCGCGCGAGACGGTCTCGTCACGGTAACCATTGGCATCCTCAAGGATGCGCTGGGCCTGACCACGGGCTTCCGGCACGACGCCGTTGGCATAGGTTTCGGCCTGGTTGCGCGAACGCTGCTCGTCTTCCCGGGCACGGATCACGTCATCGAAGGCTTCCTGGACTTCGCGCGGTGCCGCTGCGCTCTGAACGTTGACCTGGGTAACAGTGATACCGGTGCGATAGGTGTCCATGAAGCGTTGCAGACGCTCCTTGATCTCGCTGGCCATCAACTCACGACCTTCGGTCAGTACCTGGTCCATGGCGGTGGAACCCACCACATGGCGCAAGGCGCTGTCGGTCGCGTGCTGCAGGCTGATTTCCGGCTGATCGACGCTCAGCACGAAGTCCTGCAGGTTGCTGATCTTGTACTGCACGGTCAGCGGCACTTCGACGATGTTCTCGTCTTCGGTCAGCATCTGGCCCTGCTTGGTGTAGGCACGCTCACGCGTGACGTTTTCCATGTACTTCTTGTCGATCGGCGGGAAATAGATATTCAGGCCCGGCCCCACGGTTTCGTAGTACTTGCCGAAGCGCAGCACCACGGCTTGCTCCTGCTCGTCGACGACATAAACCGCGCTGTACAGCCAAACGGCAGCCAACACGACCAGGCCGATGCCGAGCAGGCCGCCAAAGCCGCCACTCTTGCCCGGACCACCGCCGTCGTCGCCACCACGTTTCTTACCACCACCGAACAAACCGTTCAGGCTTTCCTGCAGCTTTCGGAAGGCCTCGTCGAGATCCGGTGGCCCCTTGCGGTCGCCGTTGTTACGACGCTTGCCACCCCAAGGATCCTGATTATTCGAGTTGCCACCCGGCTCATTCCAAGCCATAGCGCTCTCCATCTGATAAAGCAAAGACGCACCCACGGCGCGCCGACCAATGCTACAGAATGCCTGTCACCACGGCACAACCGCTTTCTCAGGCTTTTATTGCAAAGTGTGTTGCTCGATAAACTCCGTCGGCACAACGCCTTCACGGCTGACCAGTCGATTGAGCTCCGAGCGCGGCAATCGAACGGCCAGCAAGCTGACACCTTCTTCGTCGTATTCTTCTTTCTGTACCGCGCCCAGCTCGAAAAACTGTGCACGCAGACGCGCAAAACGCTGAGGCAAGCGCAAGGTACCGACAAACAATTCACTGCCCAGCAACTCGGCAATGGCTTGCTCAAGCAATTCCAGACCTGTGCCATCACGTGCCGAGAGCCAGACCCGTTGGGGCCTGCCGTTTTCGTCGCGCTGGATTTGTGGCTCAACGCCTTCAAGCAAATCGAGTTTGTTATAGACCTCGAGGATCGGCAAGTCCTGGGCACCAATCTCGCCCAGCACCACCATCACCTGCTCGATCTGCAACATGCGATCCGGTTCAGCCGCATCGATCACGTGCAACAGCAGGTCGGAGTTGCTCGACTCTTCGAGCGTAGACCGAAATGCCTCGACCAGCTTATGGGGCAAGTGGCGAATGAAACCCACAGTGTCAGCCAGGACAATCGGCCCCAGGTCGTCCAGTTCCAGACGGCGCAAGGTCGGGTCCAGCGTGGCAAACAACTGGTCAGCCGCGTACACGTCGGATTTCGTCACGTTATTGAAGAGCGTGGATTTGCCGGCGTTGGTATAGCCCACCAGGGACACGGTAGGAATATCGGCACGGGAACGGCCGCGTCGCGACTGTTCGCGCTGACTGCGCACTTTTTCCAGGCGGCCCTTGATCTGCCGCAGGCGAACCCGGAGCAGACGACGGTCGGTTTCCAGCTGGGTTTCACCCGGGCCACGCATGCCGATACCGCCAGCCTGACGCTCAAGGTGGGTCCAGCCACGAACCAGCCGGGTGCTCATGTGGTCAAGCTGGGCCAGTTCTACCTGGAGCTTGCCTTCATGGGTGCGGGCGCGTTGGGCGAAAATATCGAGAATCAGACCGGTGCGGTCGATCACGCGACACTCGAAGACACGTTCGAGGTTACGTTCCTGACTGGGTGTGAGGACGTGATTGAAGATGACCAGGTCTGCTTCTTCGGCATGGACCAGATCGCGTAGCTCCTCGACCTTGCCGCTGCCAATCAGAAATTTGGCGGTTGGCCGATGACGCGGCACGTTAAAAAACGCAACGGTCTCGGCGCCGGCCGAATTAGCCAATTCCTGAAACTCCTGCGGATCTTCGCGCGCCTCAGGGTCCTGTCCATCCAAGTGAACGAGGATCACTCGCTCACCACCACCGTGGCGCTCAAAGAACAAAGGAGACTCCTATCAGGCGTTACCTGGCTCAGCGTCACCTGCATCGGATTCGGTTGCGCTAGGCAGACGAATTGGACGAACTGGTACCACTGTAGAGATAGCGTGCTTGTAGACCATCTGGCTTACGGTGTTTTTCAGCAGGATGACGAACTGGTCGAACGACTCGATCGTTCCTTGCAGTTTGATACCGTTGACCAGGTAGATGGACACCCCAACTTTCTCTTTACGTAAAGTATTCAAGTAAGGGTCTTGTAGCGAATGCCCTTTTGACATGTGCCGCACTCCTTTAAGGATTCAATATAAAAAATAGGTAAACAGATGGCTTTAGCCGCCACACCCCCAAGGATAGACGGCAATTGCAAGGACTCAGCTCAATATGGAGATGGTCCCAAGGTATTTCAAGGCGCGCGGCAGATTGTCGCAATCCAGACTGTCCAGCCAATGCAGGTCAGTCCAACTGCGCAGCCAGGTGAACTGGCGTTTCGCCAATTGGCGCGTGGCAATGATTCCACGCTCCTGCATCTCGGCTGACGTCAGCTTGCCATCCAGGTAGTCCCAGACTTGGCGATAGCCTACTGCACGTATAGACGGCATCCCGGCATGCAGGTCACCTCTATTACGCAGGGCTACGACCTCGTCAATGAATCCCTGTTCCAACATTAAAGTGAATCTTTGTTTAATTCGCTCGTGCAGTACCTGGCGATTTGCCGGGGCAATAGCCAAGTTCGCGACAGTATAGGGCAATTGTTGCTGTCCCGAAGCGGCTGCTTCGGTACTTTGCACAGATTGTTGCAAGCGTAGCGCAGTCATGCTCTGACCGCTTACCCGATAAACTTCCAGCGCTCGACTCAGACGCTGCGGATCGTTCGGATGAATACGCGCGGCAGAAACCGGGTCGATCACTGCCAACTGGTCGTGCAGGGCTTGCCAGCCAAGGCGTGCAGCCTCTTCTTCGATCTGTGCACGCACTTGCGGGTCGGCGGCCGGCATCTGCGCCAGGCCCTCAACCAAAGCCTTGTAATAGAGCATCGTGCCGCCTACCAGCAGCGGAATTTTTCCGCACGCGGTGATCTCGGCCATGGCTTCCAGGGCGTCACGGCGGAAATCCGCAGCCGAATAGCTCTCGGCCGGGTCGAGAATATCGATCAGACGGTGCGGATATTGCGCCAGCAGCTCTTTGGAAGGCTTGGCGGTGCCGATGTCCATGCCACGGTAGACCAGCGCCGAATCGACGCTGATCAACTCGCAAGGCAGGACTTTGGTGAGTTCGATGGCCAGGTCGGTCTTGCCGGCGGCGGTCGGGCCCATCAGGAAAATCGCAGGTGGGAGCTGGCTCATCAACGACCGCGCAAGAACAGTTTGTCCAGATCGTCCAGGCCCAGTTGGGTCCAGGTCGGTCGGCCATGGTTGCATTGACCGCTGCGCTCGGTGTTTTCCATGTCACGCAGCAGGGCATTCATTTCCGGCAGGGCCAGACGCCGGTTCGCCCGAACCGCACCGTGGCAGGCCATGGTCCCGAGCAACTCGTTCAGGTGCGCCTGAATGCGGTCGCTGGTGCCGAATTCCATCAGATCAGCCAGGACGTCCGCGACCAGCCGGTTGGCTTCGGCCTGCTTGAGCAGCGCCGGGATCTGTCGGATGGCCAGGGTTTCCGGGCCCAGGCGCTGCAACTCAAAGCCCAGGCGCTGGAACCAGGCGACATGTTCCTCGGCGCAATCGGCTTCACGCTGGCTGACGGCCAGGGACTCCGGCACCAGCAACGGCTGACCACTCAGGCCCTCGCTGGCCATCGCCACCTTCAGACGCTCATACATGATCCGCTCGTGTGCGGCGTGCATGTCCACCAGCACCAGGCCCTGGGCGTTTTCCGAAAGGATGTAGATGCCCTTGAGCTGTGCCAGCGCATAACCCAGCGGCGGGATGTCGTCCTGCCCGGCCGGTAGCGCGACGGCATTGGCCTCGGGCAGCGGCGCAAAAAACTCGCGGTAGGCGGCCTGCGCTTCGGCGACAGGCACACCGGACTGCGGGCGCGGCGTGTATTGATACTGATAACCGGCGCCAGCACCCGAACCCGCCGGCGCATTGAACGAGGGCTGGGCCTGAGGCTGTTCCAGCAACGCATTGGCGGCCAGGCGCATTTCGCCCTGGGGCCCGAATTCACCGGCTTCGAGGCCGGTAGGCCGGACAATGGCCGTGGCAACCGGTGCCGCCAGATGATCATCGGGGCGCACATCGCCCAAGGCGCGATGCAAGGTGCCGTAGAGGAAATCGTGAACCATGCGCCCTTCGCGGAAGCGCACTTCGTGTTTGGTCGGGTGCACATTGACGTCGACGCCGGTCGGATCGACTTCGAAAAACAGCACGAAGGTCGGGTGCCGACCGTTGAACAGCACGTCGCGATAGGCCTGGCGTACCGCGTGGGCCACCAGCTTGTCGCGCACGGCACGGCCATTGACGAAGAAATACTGCAAGTCGGCCTGGCTGCGGTTGAAGGTCGGCAGGCCGACCCAGCCCCATAAGTGCAGGCCGTTGCGCTCGATTTCGATCGGCAGGGCCTGCTCCAGGAAGCCCGGCCCGCAAATCGCCGCCACGCGCCGGGCACGGGCCGCATCATCATGGGCCTCGTGCAGGCTGAGGATGGTCTTGCCGTTGTGGCGCAGATGGAACGCCACATCGAAGCGCGCCAGGGCCAGACGCCTGATCACTTCCTGCAGGTGATCGAATTCGGTTTTTTCGGTCTTGAGAAACTTGCGCCGCGCCGGGGTATTGAAGAACAGGTCGCGCACTTCAACCGAAGTGCCCACCGGATGCGCCGCAGGCTGCACGCGGGGCGCCATGTCACGGCCTTCGGTCTCGACCTGCCAGGCCTGATCGGCGTCACGGGTGCGGGAAGTCAGGGTCAGGCGCGCGACGGAGCTGATCGATGCCAGGGCCTCACCGCGAAAGCCCAGGCTCATGACCTGCTCGAGGTCTTCCAGGTTGCGGATCTTGCTGGTGGCGTGACGGGCCAGGGCCAGCGGCAGGTCATCGGCGGAAATGCCGCTGCCGTCGTCGCGCACCCGCAGCAACTTGACGCCGCCCTGCTCCACATCGACGTCGATGCGCCTGGCACCGGAGTCGAGGCTGTTTTCCAGCAGCTCCTTGATCACCGAAGCCGGACGTTCGACCACCTCACCGGCGGCAATCTGGTTCGCCAGTCGCGGGCTGAGCAGCTCGATGCGAGCGCCGCTGTTCACGACCTGATTCATTCTTTGGCCGCCAGTTCAGTACCCGGAATGGTCAGGTGTTGACCGATCTTGAGCTCATCGCTCGACAGGTTGTTGGCACTGCGCAAGGCCGCGGGCGACACCTGATAACGCACGGCGATCATCGCCAGGGTCTCGCCCGGGTTGACGCGGTGGTCACGTGGCCCCTGCACAATCTTGCCGGAGTCGCGCAACCAGGCAATGTAAGTGCCCGGCGGCGGGTTCTGCTGGAAGAACTGGCGCACGCCGCTGCTGATCGAACGCGCCAGCGCCTGCTGGTGGTTCGATGCCGCGAGTTTCGAGGCTTCGTTGGCGTTGGAGATGAACCCGGTTTCCACCAGGATCGACGGAATATCCGGCGACTTCAGCACCATGAACCCGGCCTGTTCGACCCGCTGCTTGTGCAGAGGCGTGACCCGGCCAATGTTGCTCAGCACCTTCTGGCCAACGTTCAGGCTGGACGTCAGGGAGGCCGTCATCGACAGGTCGAGCAGCACACCAGCGAGCATGCGGTCCTTGTCATCGAGGCTGACGTTGCCGGCACCACCGATCAGGTCGGAACGGTTTTCGCTGTCAGCCAGCCAGCGGGCGGTCTCGGAAGTTGCGCCGCGATCGGACAGGGCAAATACCGAGGCACCGAAAGCAGCAGCAGAAGGCGCGGCGTCGGCGTGGATCGAGACGAACAGGTCGGCGCCCTTCTTGCGGGCAATTTCGGTACGGCCGCGCAATGGAATGAAGTAGTCGCCGGTACGGGTCAGTTCGGCGCGGAAACCTTTCATGCCGTTGATCTGACGTTGCAATTCGCGGGCGATCTGCAACACCACGTCTTTCTCACGCTGACCACGAGAACCCGATGCACCCGGGTCCTCGCCACCGTGTCCGGCATCGATCACCACAATGATGTCGCGCTTTCCGGCCGGGGCCGGCGGCAGCTTGATTGCAGGTTCGGCAGGCGTGACCGGCACGGCGGGCACCGTGGCGACCGACGGTGCCGGCGCTGGAGGAGGCGCGGCATCCGCGGCGTTATCGAACAGATCGACCACCAACCGGTTGCCGTACTGGGCGTTCGGCGCCAGGGAGAAGCTTTTTGGCGTCACCGCCTTTTTCAGGTCGATGACCACCCGCAGGTCGGTCGGTGTGCGTTGAGCCGAGCGCATGGCGGTAATCGGGGTGTTCGACGTATTGACGTTGAGTGGCGCACCGAGGGTCGCGCCATTGATGTCGATGACCAGGCGATCCGGCGCGGTCAGGGTAAACACGCTGTGCTGCACCGGGCCAGTCAGGTCAAACACCAGGCGCGTGTTGTCCGGTGCCCGCCACAGACGAACACTGTTGACCTTCGAATCGGCCACAGCGTCGACGGTCACCGCCAGAAACAACACCCCTACGGCAGCAACCAACGCGCGAAAGCGCATACCTAACCCCATCATTTATTTGGATTCCAATGCCAAAGCGGCACACCAGGCCTCGCCACGCGAGCCCTGGGATAAAATTTTCAGCGAACGCCCGCTGTCTTGCGGGCTAATGGTAATGGTCAGGTCCGGCTTTGGCAAAAAGCCTGCACCTTTGTCGGGCCACTCGATCAGACACAGGGCATCGTCTTCGAAATAGTCGCGGATACCGAGGAACTCCAGCTCTTCCGGATCGACCAGACGGTACAAATCGAAATGGAAGGCGCGAATGTCGCCAATCTCGTAGGGTTCAACCAGGGTGAAGGTCGGACTTTTCACTGCCCCGACATGCCCCAGGCCGCGGATGATGCCTCGGGACAAGGTGGTTTTGCCCATCCCCAGGTTACCCTCGAGGAAGATCAGGCCATGACCTTGGGTGATTCGGGCAATGCGTGCGCCAAAGTCGCTCATGGCCTGCTCATCGGCCAGGTACAGGGTTACTTCAGACACGGTGCTTGCTCCTCCAACAACTGACGAATGACTGGAATCAGATCACTGGCCGCCAGCCCGCGGCCGAATTTCCCTTGTTGCTCACCGGCATTGGCGTGCAGCCAGACCGCCAGGCAGGCCGCGTCGAAGGGTTCCATGCCCTGGGCCAGCAATGCGCCGAGCAAACCGGCCAGTACATCGCCTAAACCGGCAGTAGCCATCGCCGGGTGGCCCTGATGACAGACGGCCAGCCGCCCGTCGGGACAGGTAACCAGGCTCCCGGCCCCCTTGAGCACCACGACCGCCGAATATTTCTTGCTCAATGCATGGGCCGCTGCCGGTCGGTCGGCTTGCACCTGCGCCGTACTCATTCCGAGCAAACGCGCCGCTTCGCCCGGGTGCGGGGTGATCACGCAATCCCTGGGCAAACTCACACGCTCCTCGGCCAGCAGGTTCAGCGCATCGGCGTCCCAGACTTGCGGCAACGCTGCGTTAGCAGCGGCCGACAACAAACTGCGCCCCCAACCCGCCTGCCCCAGCCCCGGACCGACAACCAACACGGAAACCTTTTGCAGCAAATCCATCAACTGATTGGCCGAGGAAGTGCCCAGCACCATCGCCTCGGGGATCCGCGCCAGTGCGGCCGCGACATGTTCGCTGCGGGTCGCCACCGACACCATGCCCGCACCGCTGCGCAGCGCACTTTGCGCGCTCAGCAGGATCGCGCCACCCAACCCGCGATCGCCGCCAATCAGCAACACATGACCGAATTTGCCTTTGTGGGAAGCTGGTGCCCGCGCCGCTGGACGCGGCAGGTTAGCTGCAGTCAGGCGACGGGCGGTGAAAGCAGCGCCTTCTATCAACCGGGGGTCTGCGTGCAAGTCGTTGAACAGCAGTTCGCCGACCACATCCGCCGCCTCGCCGGTGAACAATCCCAATTTCAAGCCGATGAAGGTCACTGTCAGGTCGGCCTGCACCGCCAGGCCGAGGATGCGACCGGTATCGGCGCACAGTCCTGAAGGAATATCCACCGCCGCGACCGGCAGCCCGCTCACATTGATCGCGGTGATGGCGCTGGCATACGGCTCACGCACCTCGCCACTCAGGCCGGTGCCGAGCAAAGCATCCAGGACGATGCCGCGCAATCCGGATTGTGCCGTCCAGGGCTCGATGAGCACTTTTTCAGATACCGCCTCGGCATGGGCCAAGGCCGCGTCCCCCAGCAGACGCTGCGGATCTCCGACGGCCAACACCCGGACGGCCCATCCTGCACGCTGGGCCAACACGGCCACCAGATACCCGTCCCCGGCGTTGTTGCCATGGCCGGCGAGTACACTGAGTTCGTTCGCTGTCGGCCATTGCCGCACCAGCGCCCGCCACGTCGCCCGCGCCGCGCGCTGCATCAATTCGAAGCCCGGTGTGCCGGCGGCGATCAGGCTCGCGTCGAGTGCTCGCACTTGCGCGGCACTGTACAGTGCGTCGGGTAATTCATCTTTAGTGTGCGGCATGCGTCTTCGGACTCCGATGTCTGGCAGAATTATACGCACCTCAGCTCCGGTTTCTCTCGCATCATGCCCGCTATTACCACAGACCTGCCTGCCCTCGCCCAATCCATCAAGGACTGGGGCCGCGAGCTGGGCTTTCAGCAAGTCGGCATCAGCGGCCTCGACCTGGGCGAGCACGAGCAACACCTGGAGCGCTGGCTCGCCGCCGGCTACCACGGCGAGATGGACTACATGGGCGCCCATGGCAGTAAACGCTCACACCCGGAGGAGCTGGTGCCCGGCACTTTGCGCGTGGTTTCGCTGCGCATGGACTACCTGGCGGGCGACACCCACATGGCGAAAATGCTCGCCCAACCGGAAAAAGCCTACGTCTCGCGTTATGCCCTGGGTCGTGATTACCACAAATTGATCCGCAAGCGCGTACAACAACTGGCGGACAAGATTCAGGCAGAAATCGGCCCGTTTGGGTTCCGTGCCTTTGTCGACAGTGCACCGGTGCTGGAAAAAGCCATCGCCGAACAGGCCGGCCTGGGCTGGATTGGCAAAAACACCCTGGTGTTGAATCGCAAGGCAGGCAGTTATTTCTTCCTCGCCGAGCTGTTCGTTGACTTGCCGCTGCCGGTGGACCCGCCCCACGCCACCGAACACTGCGGCCGCTGCAGTGCCTGCCTCGACATCTGTCCGACCAATGCTTTCGTCGGCCCTTACGTGCTGGATGCCCGGCGCTGCATTTCCTACCTGACCATCGAACTCAAAGGCGCGATCCCGCAAGACCTGCGGCCGCTGATCGGCAATCGGGTGTTCGGTTGCGATGATTGCCAGATTGTCTGCCCCTGGAACCGCTTCGCCCGCCCGTCCGGCGAAAGCGACTTCAAGCCGCGGCACAACCTGGACAACGCCGAACTGGCGGAACTGTTCATGTGGGATGAGGAGAAATTCCTGAGCAGCACCGAAGGCTCGCCGCTGCGTCGGACCGGTTACGAAAACTGGTTGCGCAACCTGGCGGTAGGCCTGGGCAATGCGCCTTCGACGATTCCGGTGCTGGAGGCGTTGAAAGCGCGGCGCGAGCATCCGTCCGAACTGGTCCGCGAACACGTCGAGTGGGCCTTGAAACAACACGGTCTCGCGTAGGGGGATCGCGGCGTCAGGCTTCGTCGTTGTAGACGAACTTGGGCATTTCCCAGTGGAAACGGATCGCCAACAAGCGCAACAGGAAACCGCCGAACAGGGTGATCAGAATCGCCTGTTCTCCTGGCAAGTTCAGGTATAGACAGAGCATGTAGCACCACGCCGCCGCAAACGAGACGCTGGCATACAGCTCACGCCGGAAGATCAGCGGAATATCGTTGCAGAAAATGTCCCGCAGGATGCCGCCAAATACTCCGGTGATCACGCCGCTGACCGAGGCGACCAACATGCCATGGCCCATTTCCAGGGCAGTGATGCAGCCGATCAGGGTGAAAGCCACCAGCCCCATGGCATCGAGCACCAGAAACAGTGAGCGCAAATGCCGCATCCAGCGTGCCGTGAACACGGTAATCATCGCCGCAGCCGTGGTCAGCACCAGGTATTCCGGGTGTTTGACCCATGTCAGCGGGTAATGCCCGAGCAGCACATCGCGCACCGAACCGCCCCCCAGCGCCGTGACGCAAGCGATCAGCACCACGCCAAACCAGTCCATGCCACGACGCCCGGCAGACAGGGCGCCGGTCATGGCTTCGGCGGTGATGGCGATCAGGTAGAGCATCAGCAACATGGTGGCGGTCCTTGCGAAAAGGCGCGCAGTCTACCCACTTTCACAATTCCCATGTAGGAGCTGCCGCAGGCTGCGATCTTTTGATCCTGTCTTTCAAGAATCAAGATCAAGAGATCGCAGCCTGCGGCAGCTCCTGCAGGGGAGTCCGATCAGGACTTGATGAAGTGCTTGCGGTAGTGCTGCAACTCGGCGATGGATTCGCGGATGTCGTCCAGCGCCAGGTGGGTGCTGCCCTTCTTGAAGCTGTCACGCACGTCCGGTGCCCAGCGCGCCGCCAGCTCTTTGAGCGTGGACACGTCGAGGTTGCGGTAGTGGAAATAGCTTTCCAGGGATTTCATGTGGGTATAAAGGAAGCGACGGTCCTGGCAGATGCTGTTGCCGCAGATCGGCGATTTGCCCTTCGGCACCCACTTTTCCAGGAAGGCGATGGTTTCGGCTTCGGCTTCGGCCATGCTGATACGGCTATCGCGAACCCGCTGGGTCAGCCCGGAACCGCCATGCTGACGGGTGTTCCACTCGTCCATGCCGGCGAGGATTTCGTCGCTGTGGTGAATGGCGATCACCGGGCCTTCGGCCAGGGTGTTCAGGTCACTGTCGGTGACGATGGTGGCCATTTCGATAATGACGTCGGTATCAGGGTTCAGACCGGTCATTTCCAGGTCGATCCAGATCAGGTTCTGCGGATTTTGCATGTTCGGCTCCTAAGCAATGCTGCGCAGTTTAGCCTAGGCCGGTGGCCGGGCGTGCTAAACTCGCGGCCGTTTTACCTAATCGCTGCATTCTTTATACGGAACACCCATGGCCAAACGCCAACTCAATCGCCGCCAAAACTGGCGCATCGAAAAGATTCAGGGCGAACGCGCTGCCCGCGCCGCCAAACGCGAGTCCTCGGCTGTCGAGGCACTTGAGGGCGGCGATCTGGGCCCGGAACAGCACGGCCTGGTAATCGCGCACTTCGGTGTGCAGGTCGAGGTCGAGGCCCGCGACGGCGAGCTCGCCGGCCAGGTGTTCCGTTGCCACCTGCGCGCGAACCTGCCGGCGCTGGTGACCGGCGATCAGGTGGTGTGGCGCGCCGGCAACCAGGGCATCGGCGTGATCGTGGCGCAACTGCCGCGCAACACCGAGCTGTGCCGCCCGGACAGCCGTGGTCAGCTCAAGCCGGTGGCGGCCAACGTCGACATGATCGTCATCGTGTTTGCACCGCTGCCCGAGCCCCACGCCAACCTGATCGACCGCTACCTGGTGGCGGCCGAACATGCGGGCATCAAGCCGCTGCTGCTGCTGAACAAATTCGACCTGATCGACGAAAACAACGCCCCTGCGCTGAATGCCTTGCTCGCCGTATACCGCACCCTCGGTTACCCGGTGCTGGAAGTGTCGGCGCATCACGGTAACGGTATGGAACAATTGCAGACGCAACTGGACGGACGCATCAGCGTGTTCGTCGGCCAGTCCGGTGTCGGCAAGTCGTCGCTGGTCAACAGCCTGCTGCCGGATGTCGAGACCCGCGTCGGCCCGCTGTCCGAGCTGTCCGGCCAGGGCACCCACACCACCACTACCGCGCGGCTCTTCCACTTCCCCGGCGGCGGTGAGTTGATCGACTCCCCGGGTATCCGCGAATTCGGCCTGGGTCACGTCAGCCGTGCCGACGTCGAAGCCGGCTTCATCGAGTTCAACGACCTGCTGGGCACCTGCCGCTTCCGCGACTGCAAGCATGACCGCGAACCCGGTTGCGCCCTGCTCAAGGCCCTTGAGGATGGCCGCGTGCAGCAGCAACGGATGAACAGCTACCGCTCGATCATCGCCAGCCTGCCGGAAAACGGCTACTAAACAGACGTGCCGACCGCCCGGTTTTACGCGGGGTGGTCGGCGCCTGGAACTTCCCCCGCTTAAACATCAGACCTTTCTGTAAGACGTGCGCACGCTCGCTTGTAGGGCATTTCTCTTTCCGCGCCGACCTCTTGTAGCCGCCCTGTAATCGCCTAGTTTCAAACCCTCTTCGCACTCCAGCGACACCGAGGGACACCCATGCAAACCTACCATCTGTTCATCAGCCACTCGTGGAACTACTCCGACGCCCACGACAATCTCGTGCGCCTGCTCAACGCCAAGCCCGGCTTCACCTACAAGAATTTTTCGGTGCCGCCGGACAACCCGATTGTCGGCGCGAAAACCGACAAACAACTTGAGGAGGCCATCGAAAACAAGATCCGTCCGTGTTCGGCGGTATTGATCATGGCCGGGATGTATTCCACCTACAGCAAGTGGATCAACAAGGAAATCGAGATCGCCAAGCGCATGGGCAAGGTGATCATTGCGATCAAGCCGTTCGGCGCCGAGCGGATTTCCACGGTAGTGCGTGAGGCGGCACATGCCGAGTGTGCCTGGAACACCAACAGCATCATCAGCGCCATTCGCCAGCATACGGCGGTGTAACCATGCGCAAGGGACTGTTTATCGGCATCAACGACTACACCCACGTTTCGCGCCTGAGCGGTTGCAGCAATGACGCCATGGCCATGGCTTCCGTGCTGAAGACCGACGCCAATGGCGATCCGAACTTCAAGAACATCGTGCTGACCTCCGCCGAGGACTACCTGAGCCGGGAAAAGCTCGAAGACCAGATTCGCGAACTGTTTTCCGGGGACTGCAATGTCGCGCTGCTGTATTTCGCCGGCCACGGCAGCTTCGACACCGACACCGACGAAGGCATGTTGATCCCCCAGGATTACAAGAGCGCCAAGGACGGGATTCGCCTCAGCGACATTCTCAACTGGGCGAGCAAGGCCACGAAGATCAAAAACAAAGTGATCATCCTCGATTGCTGTCAGAGCGGCTCGGCCGGCGAACTGCGCGCCTTGCGCAGCGAGGGCAGTGTGGTCGGCGAAGGCATGACCATCCTGACCGCCTGTAAAAAGGAAGAGCCGGCGATGGAGGGCGCGCAACACGGCGTGTTCACTGGACTGTTGCTCCAGGCCCTGCACGGCGGAGCAGCGAACATCCTGGGCAAGATCACACCCGGCAGCCTCTATTCGTTTGTCGACAACGCCCTCGATGCCTGGGAACAGCGCCCGGTGTTCAAGACCAACGTCTCGCAGTTCATTTCCCTGCGCGAAGTGTCGCCGCTGATCCCCAAGGAGATCCTGCGCAAACTCCCCGAATGGTTTTCCGAAGCGGAGTCGGTGTACCCCCTCGCCCCCAGCTTTGAGCCCACCGAGCCTGAATTCAACCCGGAGCACGGCGACGTCTTCGCCCAGTTGCAAAAGTGCAACCGCCACAGCCTGGTCGAACCGGTGGACGCCGAGCATATGTACTACGCCGCCATCCACTCCACCGGCTGCCGCCTCACCGCCCTCGGCGCCTATTACCGCGAACTCGCGATCAAGGGACATTTCTGATGCCAGTGTTTATCAGCTACCGCCACATGGACCGCGCCTACGCGATCAACATCAACACCCGCCTGCTGCAGGCGAACATCAAGACCTACCTGGATGTGCTGGACCCCGAATCCCAGACCACCGACGACATCACCGGCGTGATCACCCGCAACATTAGTGAATGCACGCACCTGCTGGCAGTAGTCTCGGAGAAAACCGCGCTGTCCTGGTGGGTGCCGTTCGAAATCGGCGAGGCGACCATCACCAACCGACGCATCTGCTCGTTCAAGACCGGCCCGACCGAGCTGCCGCTGTACCTGGACAAATGGCCGAAGCTGACCAGCGACCGGGACATCGACTTCTTTATCGATGCCTATCGCAACGAAGCGACGCTCAAGCGCTCGATGTCGCTGGAATCGGTGACCGGCAGCGAGTCGGTGCGCAGCGTCAACAAATCCAATGCGGATCGCTTTCACGCCGAGCTCAAGTCCCGAATCATCCGTGGGTTCTGACGTCACTCTGCTCCCCGATCCGTCCTCTTGACCGGTCGGGGTTTCTCTCACCCATCATCTGTAGGAGCGAGCTTACTCGCGATGGAACCATAGGCAGCGCTTTTACCACGCTTATACGCGTCATCGTTAACTGAAGTTGATTGCTAGAGAGTCGCCTGAGAAACCAACAATCAATCGACTATTTAAAAGAAAAAACCTATCGTCAGATATGGTTTTTTTCCGCTCTTGCAAAACCAATTATTACTCCACGCCCAATTGGCGAACACACTTTCAGCACATTGCATGCTCCACCAACATCACTGAAAACCAGCAAACACCTCTCTGTTTATCGCCCTTCGATCTAAAGAACTGTCAACTATAACAGTAGATAAAGGAAAACAGCTCACCGACTATATCAGCAGAGGAATGCTGAGAACTTGAGAAGCCTGGGTGAATGAATTAACCCGGCTATTCATCGCGTTGTTTCTTCGTTGGCTACCAGCTTGGCTGCTTGAGTGGAGGCAGCCTGCCTGACAATCTCAACACGAGAAACCCATATGAACGTTAAAGATTTCGATAAGAAGTACAATGCGAAAAAAATGGACGGAGCGGTCCGTGCGTCAATGAAATTGGAGAATTTAGAAAAGCCATTCGACTTTCATTCTTTGTATGGCAGCCTCAGCTCCGAGCTCCGCTACATTAATGCTACATCCACGGATGGATATTTAATTTTATTTTTTATCCCGATTAGCTGGGGCAAAGGCAGCCATGTTTTAGAACCTCACTCAGAGGTTATTAAATTTGAGCCAGGCAAGGAAATCCCACCCGAAAGATTGTGGTATGCCCAGCGGGGGAAAATATCGATTACAGACAGTACCGATAACAACTTTCAAGGCACGTTTGTTTGTTATGAAAGTTCCGACACCACTAAGGAGAGGCCCGCATTAACAGAAGGAAAATTCAGGATCAACTTCAATTCAGCCGATAAATAGCCTGAATATTTTATAGCGTCCGCACTCACCCAGGCATCGCTCTCAGCTGTAAAAATGCCCGTATCGCTAGATACGGGCATTTTGTCGTTACGCGAGATCCATGACAGGGAAATCAGGGCGTCACGGCCGGGCGCCAGACTCACCCGGCTTCGGCGCTGGATCATCGAACAGGTTCAACCGTTCGCGCAGTTCGTGAGCCGGCAGCGGCTCCTTGTCCGCCGGCAACGCATTTGGATCGACCGGTGTGGCCGGCGCGCCGTCCGGAGCAGTCGAACCTTGCGGTGCATCGGGAGCTGGCTCCGCGCCTTGCGAACCTTCGATGGCACGCTGGGCTTTCTTGGTCAGGACCACGATGTCGATACGGCGGTTCACCGGGTTGAACGGATGCTCGCGATCAAACAACGCCGACGAGGCATAACCGACCACGCGCGCCACCTGTGCATCCGGATAGCTGCCCGCCACCAGCGCACGCCGTGCGGCGTTGGCACGGTTGGCCGAGAGTTCCCAGTTACCGAAATCACCGGTGCCGGTGTACGGCTTGGCATCGGTGTGACCGCTGATGCTGATCTTGTTCGGCACCGCCTTGATGGTGTCGGCCATGGCCAGCAGGATGTCTTCGAAATACGGCTTCAAGCGAGCTGAGCCCGAGTCGAACATCGGGCGGTTTTCCGCGTCCATGATCTGGATACGCAGGCCGTCCGGGGTAATTTCGAACAGGATCTGGTCCTTGAACTTCTGCAACTGCGGATTCTCATCAACTTTGTTCTGCAGTTCTTGCAGCAACAGTTCGAGACGTTCCTTTTCGACCTGCTCGGCCATGCCTTCGACCTGGTCGGTATCGATGGTGACCTTGTCCGGCTGCGGCTGGGACTTCACCTCAGGGTTGAGGGTGTTTTCCGGCGCCAGGGTCGGCGTGCCGCCCAGATCGATGATGTAAGGCGTGCCGCTTTCGGAAAAGCCGATCGGGTCCTTGAAGTAACCGGCGATGGCGATCTTCTGTTCCGGCGTGGCGGTGGAGAGCAGCCACAACACCAGGAAGAACGCCATCATCGCCGTGGCGAAGTCGGCGAAGGCGATTTTCCAGGCGCCCCCGTGATGCCCGCCGGCGTAGCGCTTGACGCGCTTGATGATTATCGGCTGGTTATTTTCCATTTCTTAACGACCACGAACCGCTTGTTCCAGCTCGGCGAAGCTTGGACGGTGCGCCGGGTACAGAACCTTGCGCCCGAACTCAACGGCCAGCGATGGCGGCATGCCGGAAGCCGAAGCCACCAGCGAAGCCTTGATGGCTTCGTAGACGTTCAGCTCTTCCTTGGCATCGTGGGCCAGGGAATGGGCCAGCGGGCCGAAGAAGCCATAGGCGGCGAGAATACCGAAGAAGGTACCGACCAGTGCCGCACCGACGTGCAGGCCGATGGACTTCTGGTCGCCCTCACCCAGCGAAGCCATGGTCACCACGATACCCAGTACCGCCGCGACGATACCGAAACCGGGCATGGCGTCGGCGATGCCGTTGACCGCGTGAGATGGGTGCTCCAGGTCTTCCTTGAGGCTGAACAGTTCCATGTCGAACAAGCCTTCCAGCTCGTGCGGGGCCATGTTGCCGGAGGACATGATGCGCAGGTAATCACAGATGAACGCGGTCATGCGCTCGTCCTTGAGGACCGTCGGGTACTTGGCGAAGATCGGGCTCGCGGCGGCATCTTCGATGTCGCCTTCGATGGCCATCATGCCTTCGCGGCGGCTCTTGTTGAGGATCTCGTAGATCAGGCCCAGCACTTCAAGGTAAAAGGCGTGGTTGAAACGCGAGCTGAACATGCCCAGGGACTTCTTGAGCACGTGCATCGTCATGTAGCCGGGGTTGGCCTGCAAGAATGCGCCGAGGGCTGCACCGCCAATAATCATGACCTCGAAAGGCTGGATCAGGGCGGCAATCTTGCCGTGGGAAAGCACGTATCCGCCGAGCACGCTCGCGAATACGACGATGATGCCGATAATTTTAGCCATAGGTTAGGAGAGCACTTACTGAGTCGGGTTCAAGGTCATATTCGGAAGTTAAAAAATCTCTTCTTCTACTTATCGGCAAAACTGCGCCAGACTATAGCCAGTTCAGGCGAAAAGCTAATTTGACCCCTTCCGGGCACAGGTATTGTTGACGATGATCGCCTCCCACCATGGTTAACGAAACGAACGTTCCAACACCAAAACCAACGACGCTCGAAGGCTGGGTCAAGCTGCTCGATGGCGTGCGCCTGCCGGTTCCGCAAGCCAGCCACGACCGGGTCTGCAAGGCCATCCGCGACAATCGCAGCTCGCTGCGCGATATCGCCGACCTCATGCAAGGCAGCCCCGCCCTGGCCTTGAGCGTGATTCGCGAAGCCAACCGACACACTCATGGTGGCATGACCGAGCCGGCGGAAAACCTCGAGATCGCGATCAATCGCCTCGGCCTGAAACGCACCGAAGAATTGCTCGCGCGGCTGCCCGCTGAACCCCAGTCCGAAATCCCCAAAGCCTTGCGTCAGCTGCAGATGATCAGCCAGCACGCCACGCAACAGGCCAATGGTTTTTTTGCCAGTCGCCTGGCGCGCCTGTGGCAGGACATCCACTGGGGCAGCCTGCTGTTTCTTTCGCCCCTGTGGCCTTTGGCGCTGACCCATCCAAAACTGCTCGAAGACTGGGAACTGCGGGTCATCCATAAAGGTGAGTCGGCACGTAAAGTCGAAAAGCAATTGTTTGGCGTACGCCTGCTGGACATCGGCCAGGCGCTGGTGGAGGTCTGGCGCTTGCCGATCTGGGTGCAACAGGGCTATCGCCTGTTGCTCACCGAGCAGCGGGAGCTGGTGAAAGTCCTGCGCATCGCCCGTGACAGCGAGCACCCGTTGCGCCAGCAGAACCGCCTCGATGACGATCCGACCCTGCGCCGCTGGCTCAATCAACCGGCCAATACGGTGCTGCTGGCCAACGGGCTGGCGCTGTCGGCACAACACGCCTGGGACAGCCCGCACAGTGAACGCTGGCAGTACCTGACCAGCCTTTACCTGCAAATGCCGATGGATGAGGTGCAACAACAACTGCACCAGCAAGCCGCCAACAGCGCGCGCCATCACGCCATGCCCGACCTCTGGCACCCCGCCGAATCGCTGATCTGGCCGTGGGGCATGAACCGTGTCCACTCAGGCTTGCTACCGGCCGCGGCCCCCACTGCCGAAGATCTGGCGAAATGGCGCAAGCAATGCGCCGAATTGCTGGCCGAGCCGAGTCGTTTCACCAACGCCATGCACCTGACCATCGCCGCCCGGGACGCCCTTGCAGCCTGCGGCATGCGTCGGGTGATGATCCTGATGGCCGACCGTACCCATGCCAACCTGCGCGTGCACCAGACGGCCGGCCTGCCGAAGGAAACGGCCGGGCTGAACTTCGTGGTCAGCCAGAGCAACGTATTGCAACGCCTGCTCGCGCAACAGGCCCAGGTCCGCCTGACGCCGGCCAACAACGCGCAATTCTCGGCCCTGCTGCCCAACAGCCTGCGCTCACAGTTCAGCGGCGAACACCTGCTGCTGCGCTCGCTGGTCAACAATGGCCGGGTGATCATGATCGTCGTGGCGGATCAGGGCGGCGGGCCGTTTTCGGAAGTTTCCGTACAGGCCTTCGGCAAAACCGCGCAGTGCATCGAGAAAGCCCTGCACAGCTTTAGCCACCGTGGCCAATAAGGCTGCGCTACAATCCTCCCTTTTGTGCTCTGGAGACCTCACATGTCTGACTTCTCTGGCTTGCCGCTGGTGATCGAGCCGAGCGACTTGCTCCCTCGCCTCGACGCCCGCGAACTGATTCTGGTGGACTTGACCAGTCCCGCCCGCTACGCCGAGGGACACATTCCCGGCGCGCGTTTTGTCGATCCGAAACGCACGCAGCTGGGGCAGGCACCCGCCCCGGGACTGATGCCCCCGCAGGCAGCACTCGAAACGCTGTTTGGCGAGCTGGGACACAATCCCGATGCGGTCTACGTGGTGTATGACGACGAAGGCGGCGGTTGGGCCGGACGCTTTATCTGGCTGCTGGATGTCATCGGCCACAGCCAGTACCACTATGTCGACGGCGGCCTGACGGCCTGGCTGGCAGAAGGCTTGCCCATGTCGATCCAGATCCCGCCAGCCGTGGGCGGCCCGGTTTCTCTGACCCTGCACGATGAACCCACCGCCACCCGTGAATACCTGCAAAGCCGCCTCGGCGCCGCCGACCTGGCCATCTGGGACGCACGCGGGCCGCTGGAGTATTCCGGCGAGAAGGTCCTGGCGGCCAAGGGCGGGCACATTCCCGGCGCGGTCAATTTCGAATGGACCGCCGGCATGGATCGGGCACGCCAGTTGCGCATCCGCACCGACATGCCGCAGATCCTCGAACAACTCGGGATCAGCAAAGACAAAGAAGTGATTACCCACTGCCAGACCCACCACCGTTCTGGCTTCACCTATCTGGTGGCCAAGGCTCTCGGTTATCCGCGGGTCAAGGGCTACGCCGGCTCCTGGGGCGAATGGGGCAACCATCCCGATACCCCGGTAGAAATTTAAGATTTTTAAGGACTGTTAATGAACAAGCGTCTGTTTCTCCTCGGCCAGTACCTGCTGCCCCACAACTTGCTCTCGCGACTGGCCGGCTGCATCGCCGAATGCCGCGTGCGCTGGTTCAAGAATGCCTTTACCGCCTGGTTCGCCAAGCGCTATCAGGTCGACATGTCCCAAGCGCTGGTCGAAGACCTGACTGCCTACGAGCACTTCAACGCGTTCTTCACCCGCGCACTGAAAGACGGTGCCCGTCCGCTGGACGAAACACCGGGCGCGATCCTCAGCCCGGCCGACGGCGCGATCAGCCAGCTCGGCCCGATCGAGCACGGTCGTGTATTCCAGGCCAAGGGCCACAGCTTCAGCGTGCTGGAACTGTTGGGTGGCGATGCGGCGAACGCTGCGCCGTTCATGGGCGGTGACTTCGCGACCATCTACCTGTCGCCGAAGGACTACCACCGCGTGCACATGCCGCTGGCCGGCACCCTGCGCGAGATGGTCTACATCCCGGGTCGCCTGTTCTCGGTCAACCAGACCACCGCTGAAAACGTTCCGGAACTGTTCGCCCGCAACGAGCGCGTGGCGTGCATTTTCGACACCGAGCGCGGGCCGATGGCCGTGGTGCTGGTGGGTGCAATGATCGTGGCTTCGATTGAAACCGTCTGGGCCGGCCTGGTCACGCCGCCGAAGCGCGAGCTGAAAACCTTCCGCTACGACGAAGCCGCACGCGCGCCGATTCATCTGGAAAAAGGTGCGGAACTGGGTCGCTTCAAGCTGGGTTCGACCGCCGTCGTGCTGTTCGGGCCGGATCAGGTGAAGTGGGCTGAGGAAATGACTGCCGGTACAGCGGTGCAGATGGGTCAGGGCATGGGTTCGCCAAAGGCCTAAGGACCAAACTGTACCCCTGTGGGAGCGGGCTTGCTCGCGAAAGCGGACTTACAGTCAACATAGATGTTGAATATGATGACGCCTTCGCGAGCAAGCCCGCTCCCACATTTGTATCGGGTATATCAGAGCTGGCCGTCGCGATCGCGGAAGCCCAGCAGGTACAGCACGCCATCCAGGCCCAGCGTCGAAATGGCCTGCTTGGCCGACTGCTTGACCAGCGGCTTGGCGCGGAACGCCACGCCCAACCCGGCAATCGCCAGCATCGGCAGATCGTTGGCACCGTCGCCGACCGCAATGGTCTGCTCCAGGCGCAAGCCTTCCTTGTGTGCCAACTCCTTCAGCAAATCCGCCTTGCGCTGCGCATCGACAATCGGCTCGACCGCCACGCCAGTGACTTTGCCGTCGACCACTTCCAGTTCGTTGGCAAACACATAGTCGATACCCAGCTTGGCCTGCAATTGCTTGGCGAAGTAGGTGAAGCCGCCCGACAGGATCGCGGTCTTGTAGCCCAGGCGCTTGAGTTCGGCGAACAGGGTTTCGGCCCCTTCGGTCAGGCGCAACGAGGCACCGATGGAGTCCAGCACGCCAACGTCCAGACCTTTGAGCAAGGCCAGGCGCTCCTTGAAGCTGGCGCGAAAATCCAGCTCACCGGCCATCGCCCGCTCAGTGATTTCCGAAACCTTGTCACCCACGCCAGCCGCCTTGGCCAGTTCGTCGATCACTTCGGCTTCGATCAGGGTCGAGTCCATGTCGAACACCGCCAGGCGACGGTTGCGACGGAACAGCGAATCTTCCTGGAAGGCGATGTCGACGTTCAGTTCCTGGGCGACGCTGAGGAATTCGGCCCGCAGCGCCTGCGGATCAGCCGCCTCGCCACGCACGGAAAACTCGATGCAACCCTTGCCCTTGTCGGCCGGCGTGTCCAGTGGCATGCGCCCGGACAGACGATCGATGTGGTCAATGTTCAGACCATATTTGGCGGTGATCGAACTCACGGCCTGCAACTGCCCGGCTGTCACCTTGCGGGTCAACAGGGTCACGATGTGGCGCTTTTTGCCCTGGTTGCCGACCCACTGCTGGTAATCCTGTTCGGACACCGGTGTGAAACGCACCTGTTGATCGAGCTCGTAGCCCTTGAACAGGATGTCCTTGAGCACGGACTTGCCTTGCTCGGTGTCGGGAATTTCAACCAGGATGCCGAACGACAAGGTGTCGTGAATCACCGCCTGACCGATGTCGAGAATGTTCACACCACCCTGGGCCAGAACGCCGGTAATGGCCGCAGTCAGACCCGGACGGTCGACTCCCGTGATGTTTATCAGGACGATTTCGCGCAAGGCGCACCCCCGCAGGTGGAAAAAAACCGCATTCTACCCACTTTCGGTGACCATCGGGCACCGTGAGCGCTTTGACGGTCTAGGGCCTGTCGCTATACTGCGCGTCAACTTCACGGACAAAAGAGCCGAGCTCAAGTGAACCGGCCCACGCCAGTAAAAACCGATAACTTCTTCCTGCTGATCTTCCGGGCACTGCGCCACCGCCGTGTACCGATTGCATTGCGCATCGCCAGCCATAACGTGATCCTGGTCGCCCTGGCCCTGGTCATCTATGCCGGTGTGATGGGCCTGCAGTTCAAGCAGGCCATGCACGAGCAGGCGGATGCGCTGGGCGAAAGCCTGACGACGCAGACGGCCACTTCGGCCACGGAGCTGTTGGTGTCCAACGACATCCTCAGCCTCAATGTGCTGCTCAATAACCTGACCAAGAACAAGCTGGTGGCCCACGCCGCCATCTACAGTCCGGACAACCGCATCCTTGCCGAATCCGGCCAGCGTCCCAAGCATGGCCTGCTGGGCGAGGCCGAAGGCATGTACCAGAGCAAGATCACCTTCCAGGACGTGACCGCCGGGCAATTGCGTATCAGCCTGGACATGGACCAGTTCCAGCAGCCGATGACAATCAGCCTGCAAAGCATGGGCATCCTCAGCGCCATCCTGCTGGCCCTGTCTTTGGCCCTGAGCCTGCGCATGGGGCGTTATCTCTCGACGCCCCTGCTGCAATTGCGGGTGTGGCTGCGCAATATCGATGAATACACCCCGGCCACCGACCGCCAGGACGAAATCGGCGACCTGGCGCGTCAGCTGCACGCCAACTTCGCCCCGGAGCCTGCCCCTGTGCCGGAACCGGAATTCGACGACGTCGATGACGAGGCCGACCCGGCCTTCGAAGTCCGCAACCTGCGCGATCCGAGTTTCGACGAGAGCCGCCCGGTAGCGGCGCTCAAGCCAGCGCCACGGCAGATCGTCAGCACCGTCGAAGACGACGATGACGAAGACCCGTTCGCTGACCTGCGCGACGAGTCGCTGGACAGCCCCCCGCAACCGGTGATTCGCAAGGCCACGCCGAGCGTGCCGCAACACAGCGCGGTACTGGCGGTGCAACTGGGTTCCCAGGAGCAACTGCGACGCCTGCCGCGGGCACGCCTTGAAGAACTGCTGGAGCGCTATCGCGATTGCCTCGACCAGGCCGCATCGCTGTATCAAGGCGAAGTGGAGACCTTGAACGATGGCAGCACGCTGATGCTGTTCCACACCGAAGACAGCGGCGACGACTACCTGACCAATGCCATTTGCTGTGGCGAGTTGCTACGGGCCTTGGGCCACCAGCTGCAGATCGAAGTCGCGGACAGCGGCATCACCCTGCAATTGCAGCTGGGCCTGACCCTCGGCGACGAACTGTTCGGCCTGAGCCAGATCGACCTGCTGCTGACCGACTCCGCCCAGGACGCCCTGGCCCTGTCGCAGCACAGCCGCAACCTGCTGCTGGTGGAGCGCAAGATCAGTGACGACGCGTTGATCCGCCAGCGCGCACGGATCCGCCCGATTGCCAGCCCTGAAGGTGCATGCTGCGTAGAGCGGTTGATGGAGCCGTATCCATCGATGCTTGAACGGCAACTGGCGCGGATGCACGAACGCCGGGCTTAAACCTTAGGCCCGGCCACAATGAAGCCCGCAGATGAGTGATCGTCTGCGGGCTTTTTTGTTGTCTGTGCTGACGCCTTCGCGGGCAAGCCCGCTCCCACAGGTTCAGGGGTGTTCACATAATTTGTGTACGACGCGGACACTGTGGGAGCTGGCTTGCCAGCGAAGAGGCCGGAACTGACGCCAGATATTTCCAACCTGCAGAAACAACAAAGCCCGCATCAATGCGGGCTTTGTTTCAAATCCATCCAGGCTTAGAAGCGGAACACTTCCATATCCGTACGAATAGGCGCGGCCATCGGGATCTTCGGCTGCTTTTCCTGTTCTACCGCAGGTGCAGGCGCCTTGGCTGGCGCTTTACGCGGGACTTCGGCGATCGGTGGCTGATTGGCCAGTGGCTTGAGCGCCACCGACAATTCCGAGGCCAGGCGTTGCAACAACACGCCCTGTGCCTGGACCTGAGCCGCCGTACTACCGGCATGCTGTTCCTGCAAATGGATGATGCGATTATCACGGACCTGCCCGCGACGGTCGATCAGGCGCCATTGCGCATCGAGGATCGCGGGTTGTTTTTCACCCGAATCCAGGCGCGTGATGGTCAGCAGCACCTGAACGTCCGGGGTGAACCCCAATGTTGCCGGGGCCAGCACTACGCGCTGGCTGTCCAGGTGACCTGCGACCTGACGCAGTAGCAACTGATCGATATCCGACGAAAGGCTGCCGGCCCAACGACCGTCGGTCGATGCTTGCAAGCTGCCATCCGGCTGACGCTGCAACAGGGTTTCGCGCTGCAGGTAGTCGGCCACGGTGACCGGGCCCAACAATACCGCCATGCCCGCGTTCTGTGCAGGCTGAACCGGGTTTCCAGCGTCCAGCTGATACAGCGACACCGGTTGGTGAACGCTGCAACCCGCCAGGCCAAGAATGCCGGCGAGCATAAGAATAAAAGGAAGGCGCAGAGCAGTCATCGTCCCATCCAGGTGATCAATAAAAGGCTGATCACAGTGAAAATACTCAATAAATATGAATAACGCGCGGCAGTGCCGGCGCTTGAAAGGCCATATCATCCGTGAATATGCGTTCCGACTCCAGCGCAAAGCGCCGAACTACGGGTTAATTCGTAGTTCGGCGCTTCTATGTCGCCTAATTGAGGTTTTCGACGAGCAGCGCATCTACCCGCTGGAAGCCACGCGGCAACTTGTTGCCACGACGGCCACGTTCACCTTTGTAGTGTTCGAGGTCGTCCGCTTTCAGTGACAAGGTACGTTTCCCGGCCTGCAACACCAAGGTTGCACCGTCCGGCAATACGGCGATGTCCGTCACATACTCTTCGCGACTGGCCACTCGCTCACCGGGAATCCCGATGATCTTGTTGCCTTTGCCTTTACCTAATTGTGGCAGGTCGCTGATCTTGAAGATCAACAGGCGACCTTCGGTCGTCACCGATGCCAGCCAGTTCTGCTCACGATCGGCCACAGGACGCGGCAGCATGACCTTGGCGTTGTTCGGCAGGCTCAACAGGGCCTTGCCCGCCTTGTTCTTGGCTTGCAGGTCCTCGCCCTTGACCACGAAACCGTAGCCGGCGTCGGAGGCGATCACGTACAACGCATCGTCTTCGGGCATGAGCACGCATTCGAAACTCGCTCCCGGTGGCGGTGTCAGGCGACCGGTCAGCGGTTCGCCCTGGCCACGGGCCGACGGCAAGGTGTGGGCGGCCACCGAGTAACTGCGGCCGGTGGAGTCGATAAACACGGCAAACTGGTTGGAGCGCCCGGCGGCCAACGCCTTGAAACCGTCCCCGGCCTTGTAGGAAAGCCCGGTGGCATCGATCTCGTGGCCTTTGGCGGAACGAATCCAGCCTTTTTCCGACAGTACGACCGTCACTTTCTCGTTCGGCAGCAGATCGTGCTCGGTCAGGGCCTTGGCCTCGGCGCGCTCGACAATCGGCGAACGACGGTCGTCGCCGTAGGTTTCGGCGTCCTTGATCAGCTCGGTGCGTACCAGTTTCTTCAACTTGGCTTCGCTGCTCAGCAGGGCTTGCAGCTTGGCTTGTTCCTTGAGCAGTTCATCCTGCTCGGCACGCAGTTTCATTTCTTCCAGTCGCGCCAACTGACGCAAACGGGTATCGAGGATGTAGTCGGCCTGGATCTCGCTCAGGGCGAAGCGTTCGATCAGTTTGGCCCGTGGATGCTCCTCGGTACGGATGATGTGGATCACTTCATCCAGATTGAGGTAGGCAATCAGCAAACCGTCCAACAGGTGCAGGCGACGCTCGACCTTGTCGAGGCGGAATTGCAGGCGACGACGCACGGTCTGCACCCGGAACTCCAGCCATTCGACCAGCAACGCGCGCAGGTTTTTCAGCTGCGGCTTGCCGTCCAGGCCGATGATGTTGATGTTGACCCGGTAGCTCGACTCCAGCTCGGTGCTGGCGAACAGGTGCTGCATCAGCGCATCGTGGTCGAAGTTCTTGCGCGCCCCCGGAATGATCACGATCCGGCACGGGTTTTCATGGTCGGATTCGTCGCGCAGGTCGGCGATTTGCGGGGCCTTGGACGGCTTGGCCTGCATCATCGCGGCGATCTGTTCCAGCACCTTGGCGCCCGAGACCTGATGTGGCAACGCGGTGACGATGATGTCGCCGTCTTCGATGTGATACACGGCACGCATGCGCACCGAACCGCGACCGGTTTCGTAGATTTTCAGCAGGTCGGCGCGCGGGGTGATGATTTCCGCTTCGGTCGGGTAGTCCGGGCCCTGGATGTGCTCACAGAGCTGTTCGACCGTGGCCTTGGGCTCATCGAGCAAACGCACGCACGCCGTGGCGACTTCGCGCAGGTTGTGCGGCGGCACGTCGGTGGCCATGCCCACGGCGATGCCGGTGGTACCGTTGAGCAGGATGTTCGGCAAGCGGGCCGGCAGGACCAGCGGCTCGTCCAGCGTGCCGTCGAAGTTCGGCCCCCAGTCCGCCGTACCCTGGCCCAACTCGCTGAGCAGCACTTCGGAATAACGCGACAGCCGCGCTTCGGTGTAACGCATGGCGGCGAAGGACTTGGGATCATCCGGCGCACCCCAGTTGCCCTGGCCGTCGACCAGCGTGTAGCGATAGCTGAACGGCTGGGCCATCAGGACCATGGCTTCGTAGCAGGCCGAGTCCCCGTGGGGGTGAAACTTACCGAGCACGTCACCGACGGTACGCGCCGACTTCTTGTGCTTGGAATCGGCGTCCAGCCCCAGCTCGCTCATGGCGTAGACGATACGCCGCTGTACCGGTTTCAGACCGTCGCCGATATGCGGCAAGGCACGGTCCATGATCACGTACATGGAGTAGTTGAGGTAGGCATTTTCGGTGAAGTCAGCCAGTGACCGGCGTTCTACACCGTCCAGGCTGAGATCAAGGGAGTCGCTCATGCGGGCCTCATCGGTTCGTTGTCTGGCGCAGCAGCATGGTGCCACCGCGCTGGGTAAATTCAAGTTTGTTCAGTGCGCTCATGCCGAGCAACACCTGATCGCCATGCAGCCCCGGAGCCACCAGTGCGCGTACATCCCGCAGCACGATGTCGCCCAGTTGCAGCCGTTCAATACGGGTGCGATAGCCCTGGCTCAGGCCATTGGCCGTGCTCAGGGTCACGCCGAATCCTTCTTCGAGCTTCAAACGCTTGGCCAGGTCCGCCGGAATCGACACATCGGTCGCCCCGGTGTCGAGCATGAAGTCCACCGGCTGGCCGTTGATCTGGCCGCTGGCAACAAAATGCCCCTGCGCATTGCTGACCAGTTTCACCTCGATGAAACCTTCGCCCTGCTCCGAGCTGACCACCACGTTCGGATTTTGCTGCCGCGCTTCCCACTGGCCGAAAAACCGCGTGGCCAGAAACAGCGCTGCGCACCAGGCCAGCACCATGAACACCCGGCCGATGCGCTGCCCCGGCGTTTGCTGCTTCACAGGCTGGCACTCCAGCCACCGTCCGGCGCCGCGAAACGCCAGACCACCGGACGCACTTCACCATCGGCGCGCGCACCGAAGTTGTTGTCGACACCGATCCAGGCACCCTCGGCGTCCACGATCAACGCTTCTTCCAACCCGTAGTCCTGTGGATAACGACGGTTTTCCTGCAACAACTCGGCGGCGTACGACCAGCAGCGCTCGACCCTGGCCGTCTGCGGATCCCGGCGACAAATCTGATAGGCGTTGCGTTCAAGGGTGAACAGCTTGCCGTTGAACAGCGACAGGTCAGAGAAATCCCGCGAGACAGCTCTGGCGTGGGGAAACTGCTCGGGTTGCATTTCCATGCCCGCCTCGCTCAGCAGCACGCAGCCACCGTCGCAATCCCACATCGTCTGCTTGCGTTTGATCATCAGCAACCCGCGGCCTTTACGCTCGGCGGCGAGCCACATCTGATCGCCCGCCGGATTGACCGCCAGCCCTTCGAACAGTGCATTGAATTGCAACAGCAAACCTCTGGCCCGCGCCTCGCGAACCATCATCGGCGAAATTTTCAGCCAGGTAGCAGGCCCCGTTGGCGGCACTTGCAAGACAGCGGCATGGCCTTCGCTGACGATGTAGCGATTGCCGGCGCTGTCGCAGCTAATGCCTTCGAAGTCCAGATCGCCACCACGCACGAACGAAGCCCCCCAGACGCGAGACTTCAGCCCCCAGGGCAAACCGCTGTCAGGCACCGGCGGTACATCAATGTGCACCGTTTGTGCCTGCCACACGGATTCGCGGGTATCGAGGCGGTAGATCTGATCATCGTCGCGGTCGGAAACTGCCCACAGGTCATTGCCGCACTGCGCCAGCCCGGACAGGTTGCCACCGCGCATGCCGTCGACGACATGCCCGGACAACACGCGCAGTTGTGGCGCCGGCTCGGCAGATACCGTAATCGACGTCAGCAGCAACGCACAGGCCAGGGCAAAGCCCAGACGCATCAGCCCAGCACCTCGGCCAGGTTGCCCTTGGACTCCAGCCAGGTCTTGCGGTCACCGGCGCGTTTCTTCGCCAGCAGCATGTCCATCATTTCCGAGGTCGCCTCGAAATCTTCCAGGGTCAACTGCACCAGACGCCGAGTGTTCGGGTCCATGGTGGTTTCACGTAGCTGCGGCGGGTTCATTTCACCCAGCCCCTTGAATCGGGTGACCTGTGGTTTGCCGCGTTTCTTCTCGGCAACCAGACGATCGAGGATGCCGTCGCGTTCGGCTTCATCCAGGGCGTAGTAGATTTCCTTGCCCAGGTCGATGCGGTACAGCGGCGGCATGGCCACGTAGACGTGACCGGCATCCACCAGCGGGCGGAAGTGCTGGACGAACAAGGCACACAGCAAGGTCGCGATGTGCAGGCCGTCGGAGTCGGCGTCGGCGAGGATGCAGATCTTGCCGTAGCGCAGCTGGCTCATGTCGGCAGCGCCCGGATCGACACCGATCGCCACGGCGATGTTGTGCACTTCCTGGCTGGCCAGCACTTCGCTGCCGTCGACTTCCCAGGTGTTGAGGATCTTGCCGCGCAACGGCAGGATCGCCTGGAACTCTTTGTCCCGCGCCTGCTTGGCCGAGCCGCCGGCGGAATCACCTTCCACCAGGAACAGCTCGGAACGCATCGGGTCCTGCCCGGCACAGTCGGCCAGCTTGCCCGGCAGCGCCGGGCCCTGGGTAATGCGTTTGCGCTCGACCTTCTTGCTGGCCTTGAGGCGACGGCCGGCGTTGTTGATCGCCAGTTCCGCCAGCAGCATGCCGGTTTCCGGGTGGGCGTTGAGCCACAGGCTGAACGCATCCTTGACCACACCGGAAACAAACGCCGCCGCTTCACGGGACGACAGGCGCTCCTTGGTCTGGCCGGAGAATTGCGGCTCCTGCATCTTCATCGACAGTACGAAGGCGATACGTTCCCAGACGTCTTCCGGCGCCAGCTTCACGCCGCGCGGCAACAGGCTGCGGAATTCGCAGAACTCGCGCATGGCGTCGAGCAGGCCTTGGCGCAAGCCGTTGACGTGGGTACCACCCTGGGCGGTCGGGATCAGGTTGACGTAGCTTTCCTGTACCGCGTCGCCACCTTCGGGCAGCCACAGCAGCGCCCAATCCACCGCTTCCTTATTACCGGCCAGGCTGCCGCAGAACGGCTCGTCCGGCAGGCGCTCGAATTCGCTGACCGCGTCCACCAGGTAGGAACGCAGGCCGTCTTCGTAATGCCATTCGACTTTTTCGCCGGTGGCTTTGTCTTCAAAACTGACCAGCAGCCCCGGGCACAACACGGCCTTGGCCTTGAGCACGTGCTTGAGGCGGCTGATGGAAAACTTGGGAGAGTCGAAGTATTTCGGATCCGGTGCGAAGAACACACTGGTGCCGGTGTTGCGTTTGCCGACAGTGCCGACGATCTCCAGCTCGGTGGCCTTGTAGCCATCCTTGAAGGTCATCTGGTACTCGTTGCCGTCACGCTTGACCCGCACCCGCACTTCGGTGGACAAGGCGTTGACCACGGAAATACCCACCCCGTGCAAACCGCCGGAGAACTGGTAGTTCTTGTTGGAAAACTTGCCCCCGGCATGAAGCTTGGTGAGGATCAACTCGACGCCCGAAACACCTTCCTCGGGGTGAATGTCCACCGGCATGCCACGGCCGTCATCGCTGACTTCCAGGGAATGGTCGGCATGCAGGATCACCTGTACCGATGAGGCATGCCCGGCCAGGGCTTCGTCGACACTGTTGTCGATGACTTCCTGGGCAAGGTGGTTCGGCCGACTGGTGTCGGTGTACATGCCGGGGCGTTTGCGCACCGGGTCGAGGCCCGAGAGGACTTCGATGGCGTCGGCGTTATAAGAGCTAGCGCTGGGAGTGGCCATAGGGTCTCGTCGTCAGTGTTCGGTGAAAAAAGAATTCAAGGGGCTATCGCTCACAATGCGCTGAAATCGATTGCCTGATACAAATCGGCGCCGATGCCGGCAAAACTCAACATGGCCGGCAATCGCGTGGCAAAACCCTGGAAACTGTGGTCGCCGCCGGCCTGGATACGCAAGGCGCATGCCCGGTAATACTGCTGGGCGAGACGATAGTCCAACGTTTCGTCAGCTGTCTGCAACCATACCTGATAACGCTGCGGATCCCGGGGTGCCGGCACTTCCAGCTCGGCCAAGGCCGTCACGTGGTCGTGGGTCAATTCCCAGGCCTCTTCGGTATACAGGTTTTTCTGCGTCCCCAGATAGCCGTCGAACATCCGGTGCGGGCTGACGGCAGGGTTGATCAACAGGGCTTTCAAGCCATGGCGCTCGGCCAGGTGAGTCGCATAGTAGCCGCCGAGGGAGCTGCCGACCAGCAGTGGCCGCCCCAGTTCGGCAATCGCCTGCTCCAGCTGCTCGATAGCCTGGCGCGGGTGGTGGTGCAATGCCGGAACGCGCAACTGTTCGCTCAGGCCCAGACGTTCCATCACCTCGACCAACTGGCAGGCCTTCTTCGACAACGGCGAGCTGTTGAAGCCGTGGATATAAAGGATCGAACCGGACATTTGAGTTCCCTGTGCGTCGGCTAAAGAGGCGGAGTTTACAGGGACTCTGGGGAATCGGGGATATCCGCGAAATTCGAGGTGTCTTTGAAGACGTCATCGCGAGCAAGCTCGCTCCCACAGGGGATTTGTGAATGACGCAGATCCAATGTGGGAGCGGGCTTGCTCGCGAAGGCCGCGCCCCGGTTTTCCAGAAAAATGAAAAATCAGTAGCCGTTGGAACCGTAATCCACAGTGAAATCGAACCCGGTAACCCGCTCTACCCCGGTTTCCAGCCGCCCGTCGGGCAGCAGTCGCAACCAGCGATAACCCGGTGCCTGTTCCCCGACCTTGAAATCCTCGCTGCCCGGCTCGAACTGGATGCAGGTCGAGGGCGAGGCGATCAATCGCACACCATTGCGCCTCTGATCGATTTCCTGATGCACATGCCCCCACAACACCGCGCGCACCTGTTCGAAACGATCCAGCACGGCGAACAGCGCCTCGGGATTGCGCAAGCCAATCGGTTCCATCCAGGCACAACCGATGGACACCGGGTGATGGTGGAAGCACACCAGATGATGGCGTTCCGGCGCTTCGCTCAGCGAGCGGGCGAGCAACTGCAACTGTTCATCCTGCAAATATCCCGGCACCGAGCCCGGCACCGCCGAATCGAGCATCGTGACCCGCCAGTTGCCGATATCCACCACAGGTTCGAGCAAAGCGCTCTGCACCGCCGCCTCGGCCATGATCTGCGGCTCATCGTGATTGCCGGGAATCCAGCGCGCCGGCGCACCGAGTTGGCGCGTCATCTCGCGAAATTGCCGGTAGGACGCAAGCGTCCCGTCCTGGGACAGATCACCCGTGGCCAGGATCAAATCGATCTGCGGCTGCTGCGCGCGCACCAGCTCGATGACCTTTTGCAGGCTGTCGCGAGTGTTCATGCCCAGCAACGCAGCGTCCGCTTCGGCAAACAGATGACTGTCGGAGAGTTGCACCAGCAACGCCGGATCGGCGGTGGTCAATGTGGATACGCTCGGCAAGGCGTTCTCCCAGGGCGTGATCACGGGGATGGGTAAGTGCCGCAATTATGCTGGGGGACGATCGAAAGGGGAAATCCGTGAACCTGACACAGTTCACAACTGCGCTTCGCCGTTAACGTACGACTTCGTACTCATGCCCCAGCGCCAGGCAATGGCTCAGCCATTCGCCCAGAAACATGTTCAGCTGGGCCTTTTCGTCCGGCTGGTGCATCGAGGCGTTCGGGTAAGGATAGATGCCGCGAAAGCGTCGTGCATGTTCGGCGCTGACCACTTCGGCCATGCGTGCATCGTGATAGACCTGCACTTCCAGTTGCGGCACCGGCAGCCACGGCAGGCTGTGTTCCTGCCGCACTTGCAGGGTCGTGGTGTAAGGACAGGTCAGCAATACCTCCAGGGCCAGCACGCCGAGCATCTGGTCGCCATGGGTCACGGCGATGCGCCGCGCGGCAGGCTCGCTGCGCATGTCCGGCAGCAGTCGCATCAGGCGCGCGTAGTTCGCCTCGCAGGACGCTTGCAGCCCCACCAGATCTACCCGATAGCGATCGCGCAGCTTGTTTACGACCATAACCCCCTCACTTCAACGCGGTTCAAAGCCAGCCATTGCAAGGCAATGATGCTCGCCGCGTTGGCAATACGCCCGTCGCGCACGGCTTGCAGGGCATCTTCGAAAGCCCAGACCGTGACGCGGATGTCTTCTGCCTCTTCCTCCAGCCCATGCAGGCCGCCAACCCCGGTAGTGTCACAACGCCCCAGGTACAAATGCACGAATTCGTTACTGCCGCCCGGCGATGGAAAATATTTGAGCATCGGCCAGAGCGCCCCGATTTCCAGCCCAGCTTCCTCCTGCGCTTCGCGGTGAGCAACTGCTTCCGGCACTTCATCCTTGTCGATCAGACCAGCGACCAGTTCGATCAGCCACGGGTTGTCGGTCTTGCCCATGGCGCCGACGCGAAACTGCTCGATCAGCACCACTTCATCGCGCTGCGGATCGTAAGGCAGCATGCAGACCGCGTCATGGCGAACGAACACTTCACGATTGATCTCACGGCTCATGCCCCCGGCGAACAATTCGTGGCGCAAGTGCACGCGTTCGAGTTTGTAGAAACCCTCGTAGCATTTTTCGCGCCGCACGATATCAACGGCGGTCGGAATGGCGTTGGCAAAATCCGTCATGACAATCCTCGTTACTGCGAATCCTGAACGAGGCTCCTTTCTTCCTGGGCCTCGACTTCGCGCCATCCTAACGCGCCCGTGATGTTTGATGCAGCCCCTTTCCCGTCAGCGGGATGGACGGTGAAGGCGAAACCCTCTCTAATTAGCTTAGTGGCGAACTGATTGCTTTGTTGAGAGTCGAAGCCGGTAACTTTTTGCCTTCCCCTGTTTCAGAAAGGACGCCCATGTCGCTTTTCAAAATCGCCTCCGTGGCCGCCATCGCCTTGACCCTGGGCGCTTGCGCGAGCCTGTTCCAGCCCAACTACCGGACGCCGCTGGAAACCACCCGCGATGCCTCCGAGCAACTCAAGCCCGGTTGCAGCAACCCGGATTGCCCGCTGGTCAACATCGACACCCTGCACTTTCCGGACGAGCCTGCACTGGACGGCATCATCGAAAAACGCCTGCTGCAGATGACCCGCACCTCGCCCGACGCGCCGGTGGCACCGACCCTGGCGGCCTATCGCGAAGAATTCCTGCGCACCGCCGGCCCGCGCAACAGCAGCTATCTGCAGGCGAAGGTACGTGAGCAGCATGACGGCTTGGTGATCATCGAATTGTCCAGCTACCTGGACACCGGCGGCGCCCATGGCACGCCGGGGCGGGGTTTCATCAACTACTCGCGCCAGCAGCATAAAGTGCTGACGTTGTCCGACATGTTGGTGCCGGGGCAGGAAGACGCGTTCTGGAAAGCCGCGCAAGTGGCGCACAACAGCTGGCTGATCAGCACCAAGCTCGATCAGGAACCGGAGTTCGTGAAGAGCTGGCCGTTCCAGAAAACCCAGAACGTGGCGCTGACCTACGGCGGGGTGATCCTCAAGTACGAAACCAGCACCATTGCGCCTTACGCGCTGGGCCATGTCGAACTGAAGATCCCCTACCCTCGCCTGAACGGCATCATCAAGCCCGAGCTGTTTCCCGGCCGTAACTGAAGGCCCGGCCCAGCACCAGCTGCAGCAACCCTGCCAGGACCAGCGCCGGCAGGGTTGCCCCCACGTCCGGATACAGGTTGGCGAGCAGATGGTAAGTGCTGATCCCACCCAGCCAGGCCAGCAGCGCCGGCCAGCGCAAAGCGGCTGAAGCCACCTGGCCGCTGCGCTTGCGCAGGATGAAGTGGTCCACCAGCACCACGCCGAACAACGGCGCAAACACCGAACCGATCAGCAGCAGGAAGTTCTGGTACTGGGCCAATGGCGCCAGCAGGGCAATCAGCGTACAGATGACGCCAATGGCCAGGGCCAGATGCTCGACTTTGGCACGCAACAGAATCCCGCTGGACACCGCCGCCGAGTGAATATCGGCAAAGGCGTTTTCCGATTCATCCAGAAGAATCAGCAGCAGCGGAATCCCCAGGCCGGCCCCGGCCAGCGCCAGCAGCAAGGCATTGACTTCACCGCTCGGCGCGAACGCCAGGGTGTAGGCCACGCCCAGGCTCATCAGCCAGAAGTTACCGATGAAGAATCCGATGGCGGTGCCACCGAAGACGTTTTTCGCCCGTTTGCCGAACCGCGAGTAGTCGGCGATCAGCGGCAGCCAGGAGAGCGGCATGGCAATGGCGATGTCGAAACCCACGGCAAACGGCATCGAACCATCACCGGCCTGGGCCCACAACGCGGCCAGGTCAGCCTTGGCGAACAGGTTCCAGGTCAGCCAGATGCACGCGGCCAGCAGCAGCCAGATACCCCACTTGCGCAGGATCTGCCGGACGAACGTCAGCGGGCCACTGACCGCCAACAGAGTCGCCAGGGCGCCGAAGAACAGGGTCCAGAGCAGCGGATTCGACAGCAGGCTGCCTTCGCTGAAGGCCTTCGCGCCCAACAGACTGGCGGCATCGCGCATGACAATGATTTCGAACGAGCCCCAGCCGATCAGCTGCAGCAGGTTCAGCACCGCCGGCAGGCTCGCGCCCTTGGCACCGAGGCTGAGTTTGAGGGCGGCCATCGACGACAGGCCGGTGTCACTGCCAATCACCCCGACCGCCGCCAGCAGCAGAACGCCGACCAGGGTGCCGAGGAAAATCGCCAGCAACGAACCGGACAGGCCCAGGCCCGGCGCGAGCAATGCACCGGTCTGCAACACCATCAGGCCGATGCCGAGGGAGAACCACAGGGAAAACAGATCGCGACCGCCGAACACACGCTTGTCGATCGGCACCGCGATGTCGGGGGAGTAAGTGCTGGGTTGAATGCTCAAGGGTGTTATCTCAGAGGGACACATTTTGTTTTTGGGAGTTTCGGTGTCTGAACTGGCGCTTTCGCGAGCAAGCCCGCTCCCACATTGGTCCTGCGTACACAGGTCAAATGTGGGAGCGGGCTTGCTCGCGAAGACGGCACCAAAGGCACCGTCAATCCCAGGTCAGATCAAACCTTCTTGTATAACTGGCTGCCTTCCTTCTTGAAGCGCTCGGCCTGTTCGGCCATGCCTTGGGCGACGTCCACGTCGACCGCTTCGATCCGTTGGTTGGCCGCATACTCGCGGACTTCCTGGGTGATTTTCATCGAACAGAACTTCGGCCCGCACATCGAGCAGAAGTGCGCGACCTTGGCCGAATCCTTCGGCAGGGTTTCATCGTGATACGAACGCGCGGTGTCCGGATCGAGGCCCAGGTTGAACTGGTCTTCCCAGCGGAACTCGAAACGCGCCTTGCTCAAGGCATTGTCGCGGATCTGTGCGCCTGGGTGCCCCTTCGCCAGATCGGCGGCGTGCGCGGCGATCTTGTAGGTGATGATGCCGGTCTTCACGTCATCCTTGTTCGGCAGGCCCAAATGTTCTTTCGGCGTGACGTAGCAGAGCATGGCGCAACCGAACCAGCCGATCATTGCCGCACCGATGCCCGAGGTGATGTGGTCGTAGCCCGGCGCGATGTCGGTGGTCAGCGGGCCGAGGGTGTAGAACGGCGCCTCGTCGCAGCACTCCAGCTGCTTGTCCATGTTCTCCTTGATCAACTGCATCGGCACGTGGCCCGGGCCTTCGATCATGCACTGCACGTCGTGTTTCCAGGCGATCTTGGTCAGCTCGCCGAGGGTTTCCAGTTCACCGAACTGCGCCTCGTCGTTGGCGTCGGCAATCGAGCCCGGACGCAGGCCGTCGCCCAGCGAGAAGCTGACGTCGTAGGCCTTCATGATTTCGCAGATTTCGTCGAAATGGGTGTAGAGGAAGTTCTCTTTGTGGTGCGCCAGGCACCACTTGGCCATGATCGAGCCGCCACGGGACACGATGCCGGTCACGCGCTTGGCGGTCATCGGTACGTAGCGCAGCAACACGCCGGCGTGGATGGTGAAGTAGTCGACGCCCTGCTCGGCCTGTTCGATCAGCGTGTCGCGGAACAGCTCCCAGGTCAGGTCTTCGGCCACACCGTTGACCTTCTCCAGCGCCTGGTAGATCGGCACCGTACCGATCGGCACCGGCGAGTTGCGGATGATCCACTCACGGGTTTCGTGGATGTGCTTGCCGGTGGACAGGTCCATGACCGTGTCCGAACCCCAGCGAATGCCCCAGGTCAGTTTCGCCACTTCTTCTTCGATGGACGAACCCAGGGCGCTGTTGCCGATGTTGCCGTTGATCTTCACCAGGAAGTTACGGCCGATGATCATCGGCTCCAGTTCGGTGTGGTTGATGTTGGCCGGGATGATCGCGCGGCCGCGGGCGATTTCTTCACGGACGAATTCAGGGGTGATTTCTTTCGGGATGCTCGCGCCGAAACTGTGGCCGGCGTGCTGTTGCTTCAACAGGCCGGCGGCGCGGGCCTCTTGCAGCTTCATGTTTTCGCGGATGGCGACGTATTCCATCTCGGCGGTGATGATGCCTTTGCGCGCGTAGTGCATCTGGCTGACGTTGGCCCCGGCCTTGGCGCGACGCGGGTTGTTCACGTGGGCAAAGCGCAGTTTGGTCAGCTCTGGATCGGCAAGGCGCTCCTGCCCGAAGTTCGAGCTCAGGCCACTCAGGCGTTCGGTGTCACCACGGTCGTCGATCCACGCCGAACGCACGTCACCCAGGCCTTTACGCACGTCAATCACCACGTTGGGATCGGTGTAAGGGCCCGAGGTATCGTAGACAGTCACCGGGGCGTTGATTTCGCCGCCGAAGTCAGTCGGCGTCACGTCCAGGGTGATTTCGCGCATCGGCACGCGGATGTCCGGGCGAGAGCCCTGGACGTAGACTTTTTGCGAACGGGTAAAGGGTTGAACCGACTGCTCATCGACCTTGGCCGACTCACTGAGGTTGATCGCGTTTTTTGCTTTTATGGTCATCACGGGCTCTCCAGACAGCATCCAGGCAGTGGATTGTCGGAGCAGAACCTGAAAGGCACGGACGCACCAGGACTGGTGCTGTGCGTCGTCACACGGGGAGCGCTCGATTGTCGAACAATTTCCCGGACGAAGCACAAGAGGACTCGCCGGGTGACGAGAAATCTTGTTCCCTACGCAGGCGCTAACCTGATCAGGTTCAACGGGATCCGAAATTATTCGATCTCAGCCTCATAGCAAGGCACCCCGACAAGAACCCGGCCAGTCTAGACACAACTGGCAGAGAACGCCAACCCCCCGGCAAATACCATGATGAATGGCGTAATAACACGCAGTATCAGGATTGTTGCCACCCCGATGCGCAACTACACTCGCTACGCTGAGCCGCGCATTGACGCTGTCGAAGCAGAGCCTTAGCCTTGGCGCTCAAATTACCTCTGTAATATCAATTCTAGGGATCGTCTATGCTGCGCAAACTCTCACTGGCCCTTGCCGTGTCTTGTGCGTCCAACGGATTGGCCTGGGCAGCAGATGCGCCCTTATCGAACAAGACGGACCTTGTCAGCGTTTATCAGGAAGCCGTCAACAACAACGCCGATCTGGCGGCTGCCATCGCCCAATACGGCGCGCAGAAGGAAGTCGTCCCCCAGGCCCGCGCCGGACTGCTGCCGAACCTCTCCGGTGGCGCGAATGTTTCCGAGGTGCGGACCTCGCTCGATCAACCCTCGGGCACGTCCAACCGCGATGCTCATTCCTACCAGGCCACTTTGGCGCAGCCGCTGTTCCGGGCCGACCGCTGGTTCCAGTTCCAGGCCGCCAAGGAAGTCAACGAACAGGCCGCCCTGCAACTCTCGGCGACCGAGCAGAACCTGATCCTGCAAACCGCCGACAGCTATTTCAACGTGCTGCGCACCCAGGACAACCTGGCCTCGACCAAGGCCGAAGAAGCGGCGTTCAAACGCCAGCTCGATCAATCCAACGAGCGTTTCGATGTCGGCCTCTCGGACAAGACCGACGTATTGAACTCACAGGCCAGCTACGACACCGCACGCGCCAACCGCATCGTTGCGCAGCGCCAGGTGGACGACGCCTTTGAAGCATTGATCACCCTGACCAACCGTCAGTACAACTCGATCTGGGGCATCAGCCATAACCTGCCGATCCTGCCGCCAGTACCGAACGACGCCAAGGCCTGGGTCGAAACCGCGGGCAGGCAGAACCTCAATCTGTTGGCCAGCAACTATGCCGTCAGCGCCGCCGAGCAAACCCTCAAGCAACGCAAGTCCGGGCACTTGCCAACGGTTGACGCGATCGCCAAGTACGAGAAAGGCGACAACGATGCACTGGGCTTCAGCAACCCGAACAACCTGCCCCAGGCGTACGGTGGCGACGTCGATCAAACCACCGTCGGCCTGCAACTGAACATCCCGATCTACAGTGGTGGCCTGATCAACTCCCAGGTGCGCCAGTCGTATGCACAACTGGACCAGACCGAGCAGCAACGCGAAGCCCTGCGCCGCAGCATCGTGGAAAACACCCGCGACCTGCACCGCGCGGTGAACACCGATGTCGAGCAGGTACAGGCGCGCAAGCAATCGATCATCTCCAACCAGAGCGCGGTGGAAGCGACTGAAATCGGCTATCAGGTGGGGACGCGAAACATCGTCGACGTGCTGGATGCGCAGCGCTCGCTCTACAACTCGGTGCGCGACTACAACAACACCCGCTACGACTACATCCTCGACAACCTGCGCCTGAAGCAACAGGCCGGCACGTTGAATCCTGGAGACCTGCAAAACCTCGCACGCTGGCTCAATCCCAACTACAACCCGGACAAGGATTTCCTGCCACCGGATCTGGCCAAGGCGGCAGAGGAGCAGTTGAAGGCGCGACCGGAGCAATAAAGCAAAAGATCGCAGCCTGCTGTAGGAGCTGCCGCAGGCTGCGATCTTTTTCTGTCCGACGACTCGGTCTACCGCTCGATCAACCGCCCCAACCCGTCCAGCAAGCGCTGCAACGCCCCCTGGTTGGCGCGCATCACCTTCAACCCGGCCTCTGCCATGCGCTGTGCATCACGGGGCAGTTCGAACAGCCGCTGCACCGCCACCGCCAACCCTTCGGCATCCTCCACTTCCTGCAACGCCCCGGCACTGCGCAATTGCGCAGCGATTTCGAGGAAGTTGAAAAGATGCGGCCCGCTCAGCACCGGTTTGGCCAGGGCCGCCGGCTCCAGCAGGTTATGCCCGCCGTTCGGCACCAGGCTGCCGCCGACGAAAGCACTGTCAGCCAAAGCGTAGAGAAACAGCAACTCACCCATTGTGTCGCCCAGCAACACTGAAGTATCGGCACCGACCGCGTCGCCACTGGAGCGCCGGACTGTGGCAAACCCTTGTTGCTGGCACAGCCCGTACACCGAATTGAAGCGTTCCGGATGACGCGGCACCAGAATCAGCAACGCATCGGGGTGACTGGCCAGCAACTGACGATGAGCTGCCAGCACGACCTCGTCTTCGCCGTCATGGGTACTGGCCGCGATCCACACCGGTCGCTCCAGCGCCTGCCATTGCCCGCGCAACTGGCTGGCGCGCTCGAGCAGTTGCGGGTCGATGGTCAGGTCGAACTTGATCGAACCGGTGACCTCGACGGTTTCCGTCCGCGCGCCCAGATCACGGAAGCGCTGGGCTTCGGCCTCGGTCTGCACCGCGAACAGGCTCATCTCGGCCAGCATCGGCTGGGTCAGCTTGCGGAACCGGCCGTAGCCCTTGGCCGAACGCTCGGACAGTCGCGCATTGGCCAGCGCTACGGGAATCCCGCGTTTGGCACATTGATGGATATGGTTGGGCCACAGCTCGGTTTCCATGATCACCGCCAGTTTCGGCCGGACCCGATCGAGGAAGCGCCGGGCGGCGCACGGCAAATCGTAAGGCAGATAGCAGTGCTGGATGCGCGGCTCATTGGCAAACAGGGCCAGGATGCGTTCCGAACCGGTCGGCGTCATGCAGGTCACGGTGATCGGCAGATTCGGGTAACGCGCCAGCAAGGCGCGGATCATCGGCGCAGCAGCAATGCTTTCGCCCACCGACACGGCATGCACCCAGATGCCGCCCGGTTTCATCGCCGGCATCCCGTAGGAGAAGCGCTCGCCGATGCGCCTGGCATACGCCGGCGCCTTGCGCGCGCGCAGCCAAAGCCGAATCGCTACCAATGGCAGCCCCAGATAAAACAGCGCGGTGTAGAGAGTTCTATTCATGGCGGCGGAGTTTATCGGCTTTTTTCGCCAATCGTCTGCAAGTGCACGGCAAAACGTTCGGCGAGCCAGCGCGCGGCCGGACCAAGCGGCTCGTCCCGGCGCCATACCAATTCCACCACCAGGGCTGGCGGGGTCCATTCGCTGACCAGTTCGACCATCTGGTTCTGATACGTCGGGTATTGCACCACGTGGCGCGGCAGCCACGCCCAGCCAAGGCCGCGCACCAGCCATTCGGCCATTACATAGAAACTGTCGGCGCGCCAGACTTGCGGGCTGGCGGGATCACTGCCGGGATAAATGCTCGACTCCGTGGACATCAGCAACTGCCGATGCTGCGCCAACTGCTGGCCGTCCACCGTGCCTTTGCCGGCCAACGGATGATCCTTGCCGCACACCGTGACCATTTCCACGCTGCCCAGCACACGACGCTCAAGCGCCTCGGGAATCTGATCGTGAAAGAACAGCAACCCCAGGTCTGCGCGCCGCTCCACCAGCTTGCGCGCGACATCGCCCTGGGCGGCACTGGTCAGTTGCACTTCAAGGCTGGGGAATTTTTCCGCCAGGGCCTCGAAGCTTTCGATGATCGGCTGATAAGGCATCGCCTCATCCTGCGCCACGCGCAGTCGTGCCTCCTGGCCGCGCATCATCGCCAATGCCCGGCCATTGAGTCGTTCACACTGACGCAACACTTCCCGTGCTTCGTCCAGCAAAGCGGTACCGGCTTCAGTGAGCTTCGGCTGACGGCCGCTGCTGCGGTCGAACAGGCTGATGCCCAGGTCATCCTCCAGCAACGCTATCGCACTGCTGACCGCCGACTGCGCCTTGCGCTGATCCCGCGCCACGGCAGAAAACGAACGCTGCTCCGCTACGCTGACAAACAACCGCAGTTGCTCCAGATTCCACTGCATGCTCATGGCTCAACCCATCTCTTGAACAGATAGGTAATGACTTTACCGCATCTGGCAAATCACTAGAATGCCGACCTCAGAGAGCAACACTTCACACGAGGATTGACCCATGACCGCTTACTACTACCTGGCCATTGCCATCTGCGCCGAAGTGATTGCCACTGTTTCGATGAAAGCCGTCAAAGGTCTCAGCACCCCGCTGCCACTGGTGCTGGTCATCCTCGGCTACGGCATTGCCTTCTGGATGCTGACCCTGGTGGTGCGCAGCGTTCCCGTGGGTGTGGCGTATGCCGTTTGGGCCGGCATGGGGATCGTGATGGTCAGCGTCGCGGCGCTGTTTATCTACGGGCAGAAGCTGGATGTGCCGGCGATGCTGGGGATGGCGTTGATTGTGCTGGGGGTTGTGGTCATCCAGCTCTTCTCCAAGACTGCTGGGCATTAGAACTCGAAACGCTCCCACAGGGTTACTCGTTGGCTCGAGAGTACTGGCGTCAGCCCCTCCAATCTTCGAGTCTGTATACTGCGCCCTCGTCTTGAACACAGAGGTCGCTGCATGCCATCCGTTATTTCCACCGACGTTCTGATTGTCGGCGCTGGTGTCGCCGGCCTCTGGCTGAACGCGCGCCTGCGCCGCCAGGGTTTTTCGACCGTGCTGGTGGAAAGCGCCAGCCTCGGCGGCGGGCAGACCGTGAAGTCCCAGGGCATTATCCACGGTGGTGCCAAGTACGCATTGCACGGTGCCCTGACCGGCGCTTCGGAAGCCATCGCCGATATGCCGCGCCGCTGGCGTGAAGCCCTGGCCGGTGACGGCGAGCTGGACCTGTCTGGTGTGCGCCTGCTCTCCGAAGCCCATTACCTGTGGTCCCCTGGCACCCTCGCCGGCAACCTGACCAGTTTCTTCGCCAGCAAGGCCGTGCGCGGTCGCGTCGATCAGGTCAAGGGCGACCAGTTGCCGCCCGCGCTGCAGGACAAGCGCTTCAAGGGCAAGGTCTATCGCCTGGCGGAACTGGTGATCGATGTGCCGAGCCTGATCCAGCGCCTGGCCGACCTCGCCGGTGACGGCTTGCTCGCCGGGCAGAAGATCGAACCGCTGCTGGAGGGTGGCAAGCTGGTCGGCCTGATCGTCGATGAGCGCGAGATCCGCGCCCAGCGCATCGTCTTGAGCGCCGGTGCAGGCACGGCGCAACTGCTCGAAGCATTGGGCCTCAGCGAGCCGGCGATGCAGCGTCGACCGCTGCACATGATCATCGCCAAGGGGCCGAGCCTCAAACCGCTGTACGCCCATTGCCTGGGCGGCGGCACCAAACCGCGAATTACCGTCACCACCCACCCGGCCGCCGACGGTCAATGGGTTTGGTATATGGGGGGCGACATCGCCGAAAGCGAAGGCGTACTCCGTGAGCCTGCGGAGCAAATCGCCACCGCCCAGAAAGAACTCGGCCAGTTGCTGCCGTGGATCGACTTGAGCACGGTGCAGTGGGCCACCCTGCGCGTGGATCGCGCCGAACCCCTGCAATCGGGCCTGACCCGCCCCGACAATGCGTTTCTCGCAGAAGAAGGCCGGCTGCTGGTGGGCTGGCCAACCAAACTCGCCCTGGCGCCGGACTTCGCTGACCGCGTGATCGCCAGCCTGACCCGCGACGGTATCCAGCCAGGCCACCCGGCAGCGCTGCCTGAACTGCCGAAGCCACCGATGGGCGTACCGGCCTGGGAGCAACTGTTGCCATGAGCCAACCGACCCTGCATGACTTGCATCGCCCCCTGGGCAGCAGCGGCCTGCTGGTTTCACCCCTGGGCCTGGGCACGGTGAAACTGGGCCGCGACCAGGGCGTGAAATACCCCAGCGGCTTCCGGATTCCCGATGACGATGAAGCGCGCATGCTGCTCAAGCTCGCCCGCGACCTGGGCATCAACCTGATCGACACGGCCCCGGCCTATGGCCGCAGCGAAGAACGCCTCGGCCCGCTGCTGCGCGGTCAGCGTCAGGATTGGGTGATTGTCAGCAAGGTGGGTGAAGAATTTGCCGACGGCCAGTCCCGTCATGATTTCAGCGCGGCACACACGCGCATGTCGGTAGAGCGCAGCCTGCAACGTCTGGAAACGGACTTCATCGACCTGGTGCTGGTGCACTCCGATGGCAACGACCTGGCGATCCTCAATGACTGCGAAGTCTACGAAACCCTCGCCGAACTCAAGGCCGAAGGCAAGATTGGCGGCTTCGGGTTTTCCGGCAAGACCGTCGAAGGCGGTTTGAAGGCGCTGGAGCAAGGCGACTGCGCGATGGTCACCTACAATCTGAACGAACAAAACGAGAAGGCCGTCATTGACTATGCTGCTGCACACGGCAAAGCCATTCTGGTCAAGAAAGCCCTCGCCAGCGGTCACGTATGCCTGAGTCCGGGCGTGGACCCGGTGCGCGCCAGTTTCGAGTTGCTGTTTGAACATCCGGGTGTTGCCAGTGCTATTGTCGGGACCATCAATCCGCTGCACCTCGCCCACAATGTCGCGACCGTTGCCCAGGTCCTACGTAGCCACTGACGCCGCTCACGCGGCCTTAAGCAGGAGCCGACATGTCGCGCACGCTCATCAGAAAGAACCCGAGCAACTTCAAGACCCTGCCGTTATTCGTCGAAGCGACTCCTGAAGGCCTGAGTTACCAGAGCGTCGGCAGGCCGCTGAATTTCTCCCAGACCCTGCAACGTCGTCGGCCGGTCACGGTCGGCGACAGCGAACGCTTTGCCCTGGAACTGGCCAATCTCGGGGTCTCGGTGCGCCTGACCCTGCATTGGCAGAATCGCGACTACTGGGTGCTGGTGCGTCAGCGTCGGCAGGACCGTGGCGACGTGGTGCTCAAGCTGATCTCCGGTTATGTGCCGGCCCACGAACTGAACCTCCCCCTGCACACGGCGATCCAGGAGATTGCCGAAGAATGCCTGCTGGAAACCCCGGAGGGCTGGCTCGGTGGCCGGTTCAATGACACCTGGCTGCCGGCCCCCTACTCGGCCGCCCTGCATTACCGCGAAGCCCTGCCGTTTCGCTTGTCGCCACTGTCCGGCTCGGCGCGGCCGGTGCGTTGCGCCAACCTGACGTTGATGGAGCGTCCGCGGGCTTACGTGCATTTGCCGACGGCGTCGCTGCAACTGATTTACGACCTGCGCCTGGACGTTCCCAAGGAAGCCAAGTCCCTGAGCCTGTTCCATGTCGATGAAAGGCTCGAAGGCGATCAACTCGTCGCCCGTCTCGACCGCAAGCGCCCCGATCTGTACTTGATGCCCTTGCAGGACGGCCACCCGATGGCTGAGCTCTACACCCTGAAAAAGGATCAACTGCACCCGGCCAGCACCCGCGGCCTGTACCTGGCCGAAAGCTTTGCCCGACAGGAAGGCTGGCTGGTGCGCGATGAACGAATCCGCTGGAAGGACTGGGTGAGGCAGCAGGGGTTGACCCCGCCGGGGAAGGATTCGGGTTTGGCGCGGTTGCGCGGGAAGGCCAAGCTGCTGCTGAAGAAAATCGTGCCGCGCAAAAAGGTCAGCTCTTAAAAGCAAAAGATCGCAGCCCCTGTAGGAGCGAGCTTGCTCGCGATGAACTCAGCGGCACCGCATTCAATCAGTCAATACGCGGTATCGTTCACGTCCATCGCGAGCAAGCTCGCTCCTACAGAGGCTGCGATCTTTTACGGCTTCATTCGGACTTGCGGATCTTCTCCACAATCGCCGTGGTCGAGCTGTTTTCCACCAGCCCCAGCACTTTCACGGTACCGCCGTAGGCCGTCACGATGTCCGCGCCGACCACCTGGTCGATCCCGTAGTCGCCACCCTTGACCAGCACGTCCGGCTTGATCGCGCTCAGCAGGTTTTCCGGGGTGCCTTCCGGGAAACTGATGACCCAGTCCACCGCGCCCAACCCGGCCAGCACCGCCATGCGCCGGTCGACACTGTTGATCGGACGGCCCGGCCCTTTCAGGCGGCTGACCGATGCATCGTCGTTGATCGCGACGATCAGGCGATCGCCCTGGGCCCGCGCCTGTTCCAGATAGGTCACGTGGCCGGCATGCAGGATGTCGAAGCAACCGTTGGTGAACACGATCCGCTCGTTATGCGCGCGGGCATCATCGACCGCCAGCAACAGCTGCTCAAGACCCAACACACCGCGCTCGGAACCCTCTGCGCGCTGGATTGCACGACGCAGTTCCGGTGCACTGATGGCCGCCGTACCGAGCTTGCCGACCACGATACCGGCCGCCAGGTTGGCCAGGGCCACTGCGTGAGGCAGTTCTTCGCCAGCGGCAATTGCTGCTGCCAGGGTGGAAATCACTGTATCGCCGGCACCGGTCACGTCGAACACTTCGCGGGCACGGGCCGGCAAGTGCAGCGCCGGATGATCCGGACGCAGCAAGGTCATGCCGTGCTCGCCACGGGTCACCAGCAAGGCACCGAGGTCCAGGTCGTGCATCAGTTGCGCGCCCTTGTTGACCAGATCGTGTTCATCGGCGCAACCACCGACGATGGTTTCGAATTCGTTGAGGTTCGGCGTGATCAGGCTTGCGCCACGGTAGATCGAAAAATCCTTGCCCTTTGGATCGGCCAGCACCGGAATACCGCGGGCCCGGGCGGCCTGGATCAGCGCCTGATGATTTTTCAGTGCGCCTTTGCCGTAGTCGGACAACACCAGCACCTTGATGCCTTCGAGCAGCTCGTCGACCTGCGCGGCCAATGCCAGCGCGTCGGTGGCGAAGGGTTCTTCGAAATCGATACGCAGCAGTTGCTGGTGACGACTCATGACCCGCAGCTTGACGATGGTCGGCTGGTGCGCAATGCGCTGGAAGATGGCGCGCACGCCAGCACCCTTGAGGCTGTTGACCAGGCTATTGGCGGCTTCATCGTCGCCGGTTACACCGACCAGCGAGGCCGGAGCCCCCAGGGCGGCAATGTTCAAGGCAACGTTGGCAGCGCCACCCGGACGGTCCTCGATGTGATCGACCTTGACCACCGGCACCGGCGCCTCAGGGGAAATCCGTGAGGTACCACCATGCCAGTAACGGTCGAGCATGACATCGCCGACCACCAAGACAGGGGCTTGATCGAATCGCGGCATGGACAACTTCATGGTGCAACCCACATACAGAATGAACAGGGGCGCGATATTAACACAGGGTTGGCATCGGCTTGTGCGGTGGCTGCAACGGGATGATTTGCCGGGTGTTTTTGCTCATTTTTTGAGCAAAAGAACCGCCAGGCGACGGCACCGGCACGAAAGGGCGAGCCAGGCTCGCCCCTTCGGGGTCAGGCGATGTCTTCGGCCGGGGCGTCGAGGCCCATCGCGTTGAGGCGTGAGTAGTAGCCGTTTTGCGCCAGCAGTTGCTCGTGGGTGCCGCGCTCGACGATTTTCCCCTGATCCATGACCAGGATCAGGTCGGCCTTCTCGATGGTCGACAAGCGGTGAGCGATCACCAGCGTGGTGCGCCCCTTCATGACCTGATCCAGGGCGGCCTGGATATGCCGCTCGGACTCGGTATCGAGTGCCGAAGTCGCCTCGTCGAGAATCAGCAGCGGGGCATTCTTCAACAGCGCCCGGGCAATCGCCAGGCGCTGACGCTGGCCACCGGAGAGCAACACGCCGTTTTCCCCGACCTGGGTGTCCAGGCCCTCGGGCAATTGAGCAATGAAGTCCATCGCGTAGGCATCTTTCGCCGCTTTTTCGATGTCCTCACGGGGTGCGCCGGCCAGGTCGCCATAGGCGATGTTGTTGGCCACCGTGTCGCTGAACAGGGTCACGTGCTGAGTCACCTGGGCGATATGCCGCCGCAGGTTCAACAGCTTGTACTGCTCCACTTCGACGCCATCGATGAGGATTTCGCCCTTGTCGTGGTGATAGAAACGCGGAATCAGGTTGGCCAGGGTCGACTTGCCGCTGCCCGAACGCCCCACCAGCGCCACCATTTGCCCGGGCTCGACCGAGAAACTGATGTCATTGAGCACCTGGCGCTCGGTGTCAGGGTAGGTGAAGCTGAGGTTGCGCACGTCCAGGCGGCCGCTGACGACATCACGCTCGACGGTACCGGTATCGACTTCAGGCTCGACATCCAGTTGCTCGAAGATACTTTCAGCACCGGCCACACCTTTCTGGATGGTCGAGCTGACTTCGGACAGCTGGCGAATCGGCTTGGGCAGCAGGCCGGCCAGGGTGATGTAGGCCACCATGTCGCCGGCGGACGCATCGCCACGCAGGAACAGCACCAGGAACATCAGCACGGCCATGGCGGTGTAGATCACCAGTTGCAGCAGCGGCGTATAGATTGCGCCGGTGCGGGTCATGCGCAATTGCTTGTCGGTATTGCCCTGGCTGGCGTCGAAGAAGCGTTTCTCTTCGTACTTTTCACCGCCGAAGCTGCGCACCACGCGATAGCCCTGGATCGTTTCGGACGCCACGTGCGTCACGTCCCCCATGGCCAGCTGGATTTTCTTGCTTTGCTTGCGGAATTTCTTGCTGGCCGTGCGCACCATGATGGCAATCAGCGGCAGGATGGCGACCATCACCAGCGTCAGGCGCCAGTTCATGAACAACAGCGAGGCAAACAGGAAGACCACCGTCATGCCTTCACGAATTACGACCTTGATCGCATCTGTTGCCGCCCCCGTGACCATGGTCACGTTGAAGGTGATACGTGAAATCAGGTGCCCCGAGTTATGCTTGTCGAAATACCGGTTCGGCAACACCAGCAGGTTGTTGAACAGCTGGACCCGCAAGTCATGGACCAGGCCCAGGGAAACCTTGGCCAGGAAGTAGTTGCCCAGGTACGACCCCAGCCCCTGCCACGCAGCGATCAGGATGATCAGCAACGGCACCGCCTGCAGCAGTTGCAGGTCGCGCAGGTAGGGCACGCTTGGAAACAGCGCCGCTTCAGGATTGGATAGACCGTCGACGAAGTACTTGAGGATGTAGCCCAGCATTGGCTGCGTCGAAGCGAAAATCAGAAAGCCGACGATGCTGATCAGGAACAGGCTGATATACGGCCGGACATAGCCGAGCAGGCGGAAGTAGATTTTCAAGCTCGATGGGCTTGCGGAGAGACTGGAGTCGGTCATATCACGCGAATGTCGATGAAAAGGACGCTGACTTTAGCACAGCTTCCCCAGGGTTCTGGCAATCGCATACAGTCTGTGTATTGTGGCGCGTCAAATAGCCACCCGCTGTCCCTGCCTTGGTACGGTCGCTCATTTCAGGAATAAGTTACTCAGCATGCATTTAAACGCTTTGAACAGCACGTCCAATAGAATCTTCGATTTCATTTGTTTGTGGATCCTTCCACTCGGTTATTTATTGCTGCTTTGCGCACTGTTTTTCCTGCCGGGGCGCAGTGAGCATCACAAACTCTACTATGGCCTTTTCAGCATTCCGGCACTGATTGCACTGTGCCTGCGGCCGCGGCTCGCCAAGGAGCTGCTGAACGAACCGATCGTCGTTGCAGTCCTGCTGTTTGTGGCGTGGGCATTGCTCAGCCTGAACTGGGGGCCGGAAAATGACGTCCCGGCCGGTCAGATCAAACCATCGCTGCATACCCTGATGCTGTTCGTTGGCTGCTACCTGCTGGTGCGCTATCGCAGCGAAATCATTCAACCCCTGCTGTTCTGCGCCGCGACGGTGGCGTTGATCAGCTCGGCTTACAACCTGTACAGGTTCGGCCTGATCTACCAGCCGGAAATGCGCCTGATCGGTGTCGGCGCGTTCGACAATCCACTGCTCAGCTCCCACGTCTTCGGCTTTTTCTGTACCTACTGGCTAAGCCTGAGCATGACCTGCAAGCGCCCCCGGATACTTTGGTTGAGCTTGCCAGCGATGGCGATCATGTTCGCCACCGTGCTGGCCACCGGTTCCAGGACACCACTGGTTGCGCTGACGATCGCCGCGCTGTGGCTGTGTTTCATCTGCTGGAATCGACGCTCGGTCCTCCTGCTTGCCTCCATGTTCATCGCCGGAACGGCGACTTTCGCGCTATTTGCGGACAAAATCATCGCAAGAGGCAGCTCCTTCCGCATCGAGCTCTGGCAATTGACCCTGGGCAGGATCGCTGACCATCCGTGGATCGGACATGGCTACAACGCCAAGTTGAGCCTGGACCCGGGCGTCGGCTACACCCTGCAAGAACCCCATAGCTTTGCCTTGGGCGTGCTCTATTACGTCGGCATTATCGGCCTGCTGCCATGGCTGTTCTTCCTCGCATGGGGCCTCATCAGTAGCCAGCGCCATCGCGTGCAACCGCTGTTCATCATTGCCTCGGCCTGGCTGGCCTTCGGTATCGGCGCGGGCCTGACTGAAGGTGGCGGGATTATTTCGCGCCCCAAGGAGCACTGGTTCCTGCTGTGGATCCCCCTGGCGCTGGTTGCCGCCTTGAGCATCAATCAACGGGCCAGACGCCTTCTGGACACGCCGATCAAGGCCGCGACGCCAAGCGCCCTGCAGCAGCTGATTGCCGATGCCCGGATCATCGAAGAAGACGGTTTGGGGCCCAAAGTCCTGCGCCTGACCGACGGCAGCTTTCTCAAGCTGTTCCGCCGTCGCCGCTGGTATACCTCGGGTAGTTTCACGCCCTATTCCGATCGTTTTGCCGTCAACAGTGTGCAACTGCGCGGCATAGGCATCCCGACCCCGCAAATCCTCGATCTCTACCGATTCGAAGACGGCAGCACCGGGGTGCACTACTCACCGTTGCCGGGCAACACGCTGCGCCAGATCCTGCAAGGCATCACCGCGCCGGCGGTGCGCCAGGCACTGGTGGAGCGCTTCGGCAAGTTCATGGCTCAACTGCATCACAAAGGGATCTACTTCCGCTCCCTGCACCTGGGCAATGTGCTGGTGCTGGAGGACGGCGAGTTCGGCCTGATCGACCTGGCCGACCTGCGAGTCTACCCATCATCACTGAGCCCTTCCCTGCGCCGGCGTAATCTGCGCCATATGCAGCGCTACGCAGAAGATCGGCGCTGGCTGTTCGAGGACCACTTCGAAGCGCTGCTGCAGGGATACGCCGCGGTGGCCTCGAAAGCCGACGTGGATAATTTGCACAGGCAAGTGCTGGCCGGGAGCCCTTCGGCCCAAGCTCACTGATGACGTAAACCAGCCCGCTGATCGCGATAACGGCCTACCGGCCGGCTATCGCGACCGCGCCGGGCAAAGCCTCAAGCCCCTGGCTCAGTCTTTCTCCAGCCGCGAGAAATACATCCGGCCCAACCCGCGCCAGGTTTTCTTGTTCCAGGCCTTGAAGGGAATCTGCGCCAGCAACTCACGCGCCAGCTTGCGATCACGGTTGGCGGTCTTGAGGAACATGGAATTGAGAAACTTGTAGCGCACCTCGTCATACAGCGGGTGATCGCTGAAGAGCGCGTAGGTGCGCAGGATGCTGTCGATCATGAAGCGGTGGTTCTTGTAGGAGTTGGTGGCGTGCTTGCGATAGCGCGCCATCAACACGTTCAGACCATCGATGAAGTAACCGGCATGGGTCACCTTCAACTCGATCAGCAAATCTTCCAGGCGAATGGTCGGGTCGAAACCGCCCACCTTCTCCAGCGCTTCGCGTCGGATCATCAGGGTGGGTGCCGGAGGATAGGGCTTGCGCTCCAGGAACATGTCATCGAAGTCCAGGCGACGGAACGGCACATCCCGGCGCTGGCGCTTCTCCGGGTAGAGATTGCCGTCGGCATCGATCAGCTCGATGTTGCCGGCGCAAATGCCGACCTCGGGCTTGCCGTCCATATGCGCGACCTGGATGGCGATTCGCTCCGGCAACATGATGTCATCCGAACCGAACGGCACGATCAGGCTGCCCTTTGCCCGGGCAATCGCACCATTGAGGGTGTTGGTCAGCCCCTGGTTTTCCTGGACCCGGAAGTCGAAACCGTGGGTGACCTGCAACGCCTTGATCCGCTCGACGCTGTCGTCCTTCGAGCCATCGTCGACCACCAGCAACTCAATGTTCCGATAGGTCTGGTTGAGGACGCTGAGAATGCTCTGCTCGATGTAGGGACCGTGGTTGTACGACGCGATAATGACCGTGACGATGGGTTGCGCGTCGTTCATGGCTGTTCCTTGCGGGCCTGTTCCAGGCCGGAGTCGATCAGATTGAGGTATTCGCGACGGAACTCCTCGATGTCATGGTGTTGTTGCAGATAACGGAAAGCCTGCTCGCCCTTGGCCTTGAGCTCGTCATCCGACAGCCCGAGGTAGGTGTCCAGCGCAGCCTGCAGCGTCGGCACATCCTTGGGCGTAATCGCCAGGCCACCGGCCCCCTCGATGAGCGGCAACATGGCCGGCACGTTCGAGGCAATCACCGGCAAATGCCCGCTCATGCCTTCAAGCAGCGCCAACCCGAGGCCCTCGGCCAGGGAAGGCATGGTCCAGATGTCGAACGCACGAATGTACTGCAGGGCAATTTCCTTGAACCCCAGCAAATGGGCGCGACCGCCGAGGCCGAGGCGGTCGATTTCCGCGGCCAGGCGCGACTCTTCGCGACCGGCACCGATGATCGCCAGCTGGGTATTCGGGTATTTGTCCTTGAGTGCGGCAAAGGCCTGCAGCAAATAGATATGACCCTTGACCGGCACCAGCCGCCCCAGTGCACCGATCAGTCGTACCGACGGATCGATGCCGAGCATTTCACGGGCTTTCTCGCGGCTGTGCTGCAAAGCCTCGGCCTGCTCGATGTCGATGGCGTTGGTGATGGCATAGGTATTCTGGTCGGTGAAGCCACAGTCACAGTCCAGCAGATACTGCTTTACCGCTGGCGACACGCCGACGAAACGCCAGTGACGATCGATCAGGCGCTGGGTCTGGCGGCGCCGGTAAAAACGGTCGTACTCGCCAAAGCCATGGGAAATGCCGATGCACAACGGCACTTTCAACCAGCGGTTGAGCGCCAGCATCATGTTCACCGGCTTGAAGCGGTTGCAGATCACCACATCGAATTTTTCCCGGCGGCAGAACTTGTACAGCTGCCACATCGCCCGCAGGCGCATGCCCTTGAGGGACTTGTCGGAAAACTCGAAGTACACCGAACGGTCGGCCCGGCTCACCGCTTCGCCCGGCCCGGGTTTGCCCCGCAGAAACGCGGCGGTCACTTCATATCGATCGGTGGGCAGGGCCTTGACGATTTGCTCCGCGAGGTCGGCGAAATCATGGGCTTTGACGTTGTAGTCAGGCTGCAGCTGCAGGACCTTTGACCGCTGACTCATAACTCTCCCCGCTGAAAAACATTGCCTGGTGTGTGCTTGATGGACCACAAAAGCTCGTGGCGCCGGACGGCCTTGCGAAAGAACTCGTTCTCGCCATAGGTGGGCGGCACCCGGCCGGCCAACAACCGCTGGATCAAGCGACGCAGGCGGCGCTTGAACGGCATCGGCGGCTGCAGGTCGTGCATCATGCCCAACGCCATGGCCTTGTCCCGCTGTTGCTCCAGCGGCATCGGCAGGCAATAAGGCTGCATCGGCTGGACGGAATCGAAGGCCGGCGGCAAGGCGATGCCGTCACCGCTATCGCCCATCGGCCAACGGTCGTTGTCGTGCAAGTGGTTGGCGTAGCCCAACAGCGTGGTCGGTTGCCAGTCCAGGCCTTGCAAGGCCTCGAGGACTGCCGCCTGGGCGCAGATATGATCGGGGTGCGGATCCAGGGTCGGATGCGGCAGCACGATGACCTCGGGCCGGGCCTGCAGCAGCAATTCGCGCAGATCGGCCAGCAGATTGTTCCAGGTCGGCGCGCCATCGGCATCGCCTGGCAGCGTGAACGGATTCAGCTGGCGAAATAGTCGGGTGTCGCTCAGGTCGGCTTCCCGCGATCCCGCCGGCAAACCAGGCGCGGCCTGCATGCTCGCCAGTTGCAGGCAGAAATAACCCAGCTGTACGCAGCGGGCCTCGGGCACACCGGCCCAACGCGGCACGGCAATGCTGTCCCAGGTGCGCAGACGGCCTTTCAAGCGGGCTGCATCGACCTTGTTCAGGCCCATCTGCCGGTAGTGTTCGGCTTCGATTTCACCGGCTGTCAGCGTGACGATCCAGGTTTCGTCGGCCTGGCTGTACAAACCGTAGGCTGCCAGCTCGGCGTCATCGGCGTGGGGCGCGATGACCATCACCCGCTGACGCCGGTAATCCGGATGTTCCAGCGCCCACAGCACCGGCTCACCGAACACCCGACAGAAACGCCCGCGCAAGCGCAGGTCACCACGGGACAGCGCCTGAGCCTGACCACTGAGATTGAGGTAACGCAGGCCGTTTACGCCCCGTTCGAAGGTTTGTCGGTCAGGGTTTTCGCCCCCCGCCAACTCGACCACCGGATCGAAAAAACGACCCAACCAGGTGCTTTTTACCCGCAGGGCCAGCACCAGCGTCGCGTCGTCGACCAGCATCACGCCCTCGTCCAGCCGCAAATGTTCACCGCTCAGGTGCACCTTGGGCTGTGGCGTGTACGGGGGAAAGCTGTACTGATAATCGTCTTTCGGCGAGTAGAACAGATGGTCGGCAAACCAGGCTTCATGGGCTATCCAGCCCAGAGCCGCCAGCACCAGCGGCAACCACCAGGCCACCAGCACACCGATGACGATCAACAGCACCAGCGCAATCAACAGGCCGATACGTTTAGTGCGCCGATGGCGCTTGAGCAGTTGCTGTTTGCGGCTCATGGCTTGGCTCATACGGTGAAGACCGGCACAGGGTTGCACCAGCGATCCTTGTATTCACGGTCGGCGCGACCGAAAGAAAAACGCAACGGCTTGTCCTGCGCCCGGGCATGCTCCCAAGCGCTTTGCGTATTGAGAAAACTCAGCACGCTGCCGGGGCTGAACTCGCGAGTCTCGGGATCGACCCCGCCGTTGATGTACTCAACGCTGATCCACTGCGGGGTTTCGACGCGGTACACCAATTGAATCGCAATCGGCGCATCGTTGAGAAAAATCACCGAACCGATCAGCAACTCGCGCAGCAACTCGATGACCTCGGCCATGCGTTCGGCACCCGTCGCCGGGAAACCCCAGCGGCGCTGGAACAGGTCGCAATAAATCGCCGCCAGCTCAGCGCTGGAGAATTCGGACACCGGCCGCACCACGCCCCCGGCCTCTTCCAGCAGACGCAATTCACGGCGCTGGTTGTAGCGAAATTTCTTCGACAGCTCTTCGGGGGTACGAGCCATGGCCAGTTGCTCGGTCTGCAAGCGGATGCCGGTGAACCGCCCCTCGTTCAACGCCGACAGATAGCGCCCGCGATGGCGCAAAGGCGCCTGGGTATCGGCCGCGGCCGGCAGGATGATTTCAGCATTGCCCAGGTCGAACAGACCTTTTTTGCCGCGACGCTTGAGCACGTCCTTGGACAAGGCCAGGTCGCGACCCCAGGTCGGGATCGCCGCCTTGACCTCGCCACCCTGCATCCAGGCCAGGTAACGCACCGGGATGTCGGCCAGTTGCGCCAGGCGCTCGACCACCATGGGATGAGTCGCGACGCTGCCGCCATAACGCTGCCAGGTTTCGGCGTAAGTCGAGGCGTCGACTACCGCCCAGCCACGCTCGCGCCAGCCTTGAAATCGGTTGAGCATCAGCCCCTCTGTGCCAGTTCGGTAACGTGCGGCAAGTGCCAGAAAGCATCGCGCACTGCGCGGTCGGAAAAGCGTTCGCGCAAGCGCTCGAGCATCATCTCGGCACACTGCCGGCGTTGCTGATCATCCATGGCAGCCAGGTGTTGCAGTCCTTGGGCCAGATGTCCGGCATCGCCCAACGGGAACAGGATGCCCACGCCCTCGACCACTTCTTTCGCTCCGCCGCACGCCGTGGCGAGCAAGGGTACGCCGGCGGCCATGGCCTCCAGCAGCACCATGCCGAACGGTTCGTGATCGGAACTCAGGGCGAACACATCGAAGGCGCGGAAATAGTTGCGCGCATCCGGTACCTGGCCGAGGAACAGCACCCGGTCACCGATACCCAGCTCGCGGGCCCGAGCCTTGAGGTCTTCCTCCAGGCGCCCCTTGCCGAGAATCACCAACTGGCTGTTGGCCGGCAACTGCGGCAATGCCTCGGCGAAACCGTCGAGCAGCGTGGCCTGGTCCTTGTCCGGATGCAGGCGTCCGACGTTGCCGACAATCCAGGCATCCGCCGCCAGCCCGAGGGTTTCCCGGGCCTCGCGAGCCGACACCTGCGTGGCTTGCAAGGCATCGACGTCGATGCGGTTGTACAACGTCTGAATTCGCGAAGCCGGCCACTTCGACAGGCAACTGCGCATGTCGTCGCGCACCGCGTCGGACACACCGAGCAGGCTCAAACGCTTGCGGAATATATGGGCGAACAGTTTGCGGCTGCCGCGCTTGTAGTCTTCAAACCCGTGGTGCACGCCAATGACCGGCAACGACGTACCGAGCAGGGCGATATAAATAGGCTTGAAGCGATGAGCGATGCAGAAACTGAAGTTGCGCGACGCGGCGATCTTGCGCAGATCGCCGATGGCGCCCAGTTTCAGGCCACGAATGGCCTTGGAACTGTACTCCATGAACAGCACCTCGTCGGAGGCGCAGCCCGCGGCGACTTCGGCATCGGCAACCCCGGTGAGAAACACCGTGGTCACGCGATAGCCAGTCCCCGCGAACAGGCTGGCGTACTGCCGTGCGCAATCCAGGAACGGCCCGTCATAGCCGTGGCAGAACTGCAGCACATGACGTTCAGCCGAACGTGTCATAGGCGTTTGCGCCCTCTTTGACCACCAAGATGTCTTCCATGATCAGATACTGTAGATCCGAACCGAAGAACATGTTCAGCGCATCGGTCGGCGAGCAGATCATCGGTTCGCCGCGACGGTTGAGCGAGGTGTTGAGCGACACACCGTTGCCGGTGAGCACTTCCAGCGCTTTCATCATGTCGTAGTAGCGCGGGTTGTATTCGCGCTTGAGCACCTGGGCGCGGGAGGTGCCGTCTTCGTGGACGACTTCCGGCACGCGGGTCTTCCATTCTTCCGCCACTTCGAAGGTGAAGGTCATGAACGGAGCCGGGTGATCGATCTTGATCATCTGCGGCGCCACGGTGTCGAGCATCGACGGGCAGAAAGGCCTCCAGCGCTCGCGGAACTTGATCTGGTGGTTGATGCGATCAGCCACGCCCGGCACGCTCGGGCAACCGATGATCGAACGACCACCCAGTGCACGCGGACCGAACTCCATGCGGCCCTGGAACCAGGCCACCGGGTTGCCGTCGACCATGATCTTGGCGATCTGCTCCGGCATGTTGTCGAGCTTGCGCCAGGTCGGCTTGTTCTCGTGACGGGCGCAGGCGGCGATCACGTCTTCGTTGCTGTACGACGGGCCGAGGTAGACGTGTTCCATCTTCTCCACCGGTACGCCACGGGCGTGAGACACATAAGCCGCGGCGCCGACCGCGGTGCCGGCATCACCGGACGCCGGCTGTACGAACAGCTCCTTGACGTCCTCGCGGGCGATGATTTTCTGGTTGAGCTTGACGTTCAACGCACAGCCACCGGCATAGGCCAGCTTGCCGGTTTCCTTGAGCACGTCGCCCAGGTAGTAGTCGATCATCTGCAGCGCAATCTTTTCGAACAACGCTTGAATGCTGGCGGCGTAGTGGATGTAAGGCTCGTCGGCGATGTCGCCTTCGCGCTTGGGACCCAGCCACTCGATCAGCTTCGGCGAGAAGTAGTAACCCTTGCCCTTCTCTTTATAGCGACGCAGACCGATGACGTTGGCGTAGTCGGTGTTGATCACCAGTTCGCCGTTTTCGAACGAAGCCAGGCGCGAGAAATCGTATTTGCTGGCGTCGCCGTACGGCGCCATGCCCATGACCTTGAACTCACCGTCGAGCATGTCGAAACCGAGGAACTCGGTGATCGCGCCGTACAGGCCGCCGAGGGAGTCCGGATCGAAGAATTCCTTGATCTTGTGGATCTTGCCGTTTACGCCATAACCGAAGAAGGTCGTGGCGTACTCGCCCTTGCCGTCGATGCCCAGGATCGCGGTTTTTTCCTTGAAGCCGGAGCAGTGGTAGGCGCTGGAAGCGTGGGCCAGGTGGTGTTCGACCGGCTCGATCTTGATCTTCTTCGGATCAAAGCCCAGTTGCTCCAGGCACCAGACGATCTTGTTGCGATAGCGCTTGTAGCGACGGTTGCCCATCAGGATCGCGTCGAGTGCACGGTCCGGGGCGTACCAGTAACGCTTGGCGTACTGCCAGCGGGCCTTGCCGAACAGGCTGATCGGGGCGAACGGGATCGCTACCACGTCAACGTCGGACGGCTTGATGCCAGCCTGTTCCAGGCAGAATTTCGCCGATTCGTAGGGCATGCGGTTCTTTGCATGTTTATCGCGTACGAAGCGCTCCTCTTCAGCCGCCGCGACCAGCTTGCCGTCGATGTACAGGGCTGCGGAAGGATCATGGCTAAGGGCGCCGGACAGGCCAAGAATCGTCAATGCCACAGGGGTCTAGCCTCTTTAGTCTGCATGCAGGCGCAAGCGCCTCAAAAATTAATGTGCCCTCGCAAGGGGGCGAGAGACAGCTAAAGGGCGGGATTATAGCGTAAAAGCGGCGGCAAGCCTCTAGCTACAAGCGGCAAGCCACCACTGTGGTGACCTTGCGATTACTTTTAACCGCGCGAAGGGCGCCAGTAGACGACGATATTGCCGTCCACGCTTTGCCGGTAAATCGTGTAGGGCAAGGCGGCGGTGTCCAGTGCGCCGGACAGGGCCAGGTCGAGCAAAATGAGCGGGACGAGGATACCCGTGGGATCGGGCGGTGCGTTCAGTACGCAGAAGTCATAAGCGAGGCCGCTATAGACCCGGGGAATGGACTGGCAATAGGTCTTTTGCCTGCGCAGCCCGTGCGCTGCTTCGGCTTCATCCTGGAGGACCGTAGCGGCGGTCCCGCAGCCCATTAGCGACACGGATAAAACACCCGATGAAACTGCCATTTTGATCGTCACAGCCTGACCTCCGAGAACGTCAGGCAAACTAGCATCGGGGCGATTTCGGCCACAGTTCATGGCTTCCCAAGATCGCGTAGGACGGTTCACAAGAACCTGCCTGTTTTCTCGGTTGGCAGTTCCGGCCCCTTCGCGAGCAGGCTCGCTCCCACAGTGGTTCCGGTCGTTCAGAAATCCCTGTGGGAGCGAGCCTGCTCGCGAAAAGGATTCAGGCCGCGCTGGAGATATCTTTGGGAAGACGCTGATCAATGACCTGATAAAGGGCACTGCCTTCAGGCCAGTTACGCATGAACCGCGCGCGATCCCTGGCATACGCCGGGGCGAAGCTGCCGAGCGAGCCGTGCTGGCACATCGAGTCGAGGTCGATCAACGCCCAGCGATCCTGCTGCCAGAACAGGTTATGGCCCTTGAAGTCGCCATGACTGATACGCAAACGAATCAGCTCGGCAAACAGATGATCCAGCGCCGCCAGTTCGGCCTGCGGTGCGTCACCACTTTCAACATAGGGCGCAAAACGCTCGATGATGTCCGGCCCCGGCAGATACTCGGTGATCAGGTACGCCCGGCTGCGCAGCCACAGGAAACGCTTCTCCAGCAACGCCAGTGGCTTGGGCGTGGCAATCCCGAGGAACGCCAGGCGATTGCCTTCGCGCCACGAATGCCAGGCCCGGCTCGGGCGCCAGAAACGCTTGAGCCAGTGGGCAAAACCCTTGATGTTGTAGCGCTTGATCACCAGCGTGCGGCCATCCACCTCGACCTTGCCAACGCTCGCCGCGCCGCCGGTCTTGTACAGATGCCCCTGATCGAGCAAGGCATCGGCCCGCTCCAGCACCGGCACCATCGACGCCTCTTCCTCGCGGCGAATCGCCCGGAGTTCGAAGGCCCCGCGCCGGACGCTGAACAGCGTGCACTCGCGACCGACCTTGATCAGGTAGTCCTTGAGGCGCCAGTTGCGGACCTTGTCGATCTGCTTCTGCAGCGCCTCCATGGGCAAGGCGTGTTCGCCGTTGCTGAGCAGGTAATACACCAGCAACTCTTCAATGAAGGGCTCGATCGACTTCGGCAACTGGGCGAAGAACACCCCGAGGTTTTCCAGGACTTTCTGCCGCGACAGCGGCTGGCCAGGCGTCTCGCTGCAGATACCGGCACCATCGATCAGGTACAGGCGGCCACCCTGGCGCAGTAGATTGTCCAGGTGCAGGTCTTCCTGCCACAGGCCCTTGCGATGCATCTGACCGATCGCGCCCAACGCCTCGGCCAGCACCGCCCCTTGTCCATCGGACAGTACGGGCTGCTGCTCAACCTGCTTCCAGGTGTCGCCCAGGCTTTCGGCATGCTCAAGGAAATCAAACAGCAGCCAGCCACCCTCGCCGTCTTTCAGGCCATCGGCCAACAACTGCGGCGTGGTCAGGCCCTGGGCGGAGAGCAGGCGCACGCCGTCCAGTTCACGCTGAAAATGCCGTGCGGCCTTACTGCCGACCAGCAACTTGGCCAACACCGGCCGGCCGCGCCAGACACCCGCACCGACATAACGCTGCCCCGGCAATACCCGCAACAGGCTCAACAGCTGCAAATCGGCGGGACCGGCGGCATCGGCCAGCGTAACGCTCAGCGGCAATGCCGGATGGCGGCCAGCGGATTTCAATTCGGACAAACGCATCAACGAGGCCCCTTTTGGCTGCGCCGTGCGGTCAAGCGCTGCAGCCAGCTGTCGATCAGGGAGCTGTCCTGCGGCTGATCCAGATAGGCCGCCAGCAATTGCCGCAGCTGCGATTCGCCCCACTCGGGCGCGCGGCGCGTCAGCGGTTCCAGGTCCTTGATTCGGTCACGCTGCCCGTACAGCAGCGGCCGGGTCTTTTCCAGGTCGATCAACTGAGCCTGGTAGCCGTGGCCGGTGGCACGCATGAAAATGTGTTTGGGATAGAAACACCCGTGCACCTGGCGTGCAGCGTGCAGTTGCCGGGCCAGTTCGCCACTGGCCTTGAGGATTTCCGAGTGCTGCTCAGGGCTCAATTGAGCCCAGCGCTGCAACAGCGAGTCGAGGTCGTCCCAACCGTCCAGGGCGCGGGTCAGCAGGATCGCGCGGACTTCGCCATTGACCTTGCGCTGCCCGTAGAACACCGCTTCCAGCGCCGGAATGCCCATCTTCCGGTAACGGGAGATGTTGCGAAACTCGCGGGCAAAACTCGGCTCGCCGAACGGCGCGCGCAAGGTGCGGGTCAGGTAGTTGCTTTGGCGCTTGAGGTAGTAGCCATGACCTTCCAGATCCAGCCGAAACACACTGCTCCAGCCGCCGCGACCGGTGTTGGGTTCGTCCACCGCATCGAGCTGTTTGGCCCAGAGTGCCTCGAACGTGCCGAGACCATGGCGCTCAAGCAGCGCACGGTCTTCAGCGGCCAGAAAATCAGTCATTCGCGTCCCTCGAAAAATCTCACCACGTGCCGGATACGTTTCTTGTCCGCGGCGTTGAGCCGGGTCCGGTTGCGGTATTGCAGGTAAAAGCGCAGGCGCTGGGTAGCCGACAGTTGATACTTGGCAACCTTGTCCAGGCACGCCAGATCCTTGGTGATGCGGTACTTGAGCCAGAAACCGCGCCAGAAATCGCCGTTGGGGCAATCGATCAGAAACAGTCGAGCCTCATCGTCGATCAGCAGGTTGCGCCACTTCAGATCATTATGGGTGAAACGGTGGTCGTGCATGGTCCGGGTGTACTGGGCCAACTGACGACTCACGGCATCGACCCAGGCGCGGTCCGACAATTTCGGATCGCGTCGCTCGGCCAGTGCCGACAAGTCTTCGGTACGCGGCAGTTCCCGGGTAATCATCGCGCCGCGAGCGTAGGCCGCACCGCGCCGCTCCAGCCCCCAGGCCACCACTTCGGCCGTGGGAATGCCCCACTTGGCGAAGCGCTTGAGGTTCTGCCACTCCATCTTCACCCGAGGCTTGCCGAGGTAACGCCGCAAGCCTTTGCCGGCACCCACGTAGCGCTTGACGTAATAGTTGACGCCATTGCGCTGAACACGAATGACCTCGGAGAGCAGGTCCTTGGTCAACTGCTCGCCCTGAAGCGCAAACACCGCCTCAAGGCTGCCAAAGTCATCGGCCAGATCGCTGTAGGCCGGCTCCAGTTTCCAACCCGACATCAGAGCGCATCCCCGTATCGCTGTTTACGCTCGTAGAGCTTGTTGGCCTTGCCATCGAGCCATGCCAGCAAACCGGCCTCTTCACTGAGGATCTGCCGCAGCGGACGCTGGAAATAGCCTTTGAGAAAACGCAATTTGTCGCGGCGGGTCAGGCCGATGTCCAGGGCGGAAAAGTACAGGGCCGCCAGATCCTTGTTGCGCCAGCGCGAGGTGATTGTCGGACGGGTCTGGGCGCGGTGCAGGTCAATCACCGAAAGCTTGAAGTCGTCAGCGGTCACCGGTTTGTCGGTGTGCAGCAGGAAATGGCAGATGTAGCAGTCGCGGTGATTGACCCCGGCGCGGTGCATCATGCCGGTCATGCGTGCGACTTCGGCGATCAGCGCGCGCTTGAGCTTTGGCTCGGGCGGCTGCTTGACCCAGTTGACGCTGAAGTCTTCGAGGCTAACGGTGGGCGCCAACTCTTCGGTAACGATGAACGAGTGCTGGTCGGCCGGGTTACTGCCCTTCTCGCCATACGCGACGGCGGTCATGGTCGGCACGCCGACTTCCTGCAGGCGCTGAATGGCCTTCCACTCCTGGCCGGCACCCAGTACCGGGAGCTTGGCCGTGAGCAGGTTCTTGAAGATTTCGCCCCAGCCGATGCCACGGTGGATTTTCACGAAAAACCCGTTGCCGTCGACTTCCGTGCGCAATGTCCGGCGTGCTTCCAGCTCGCGGTACACCTCGCCCTTGAGCCCCTCGACTTCGGCGAACGGGTCGCGTCCGGCCCAGAGGCTCTTGAACGGTTCAGCCAGCATCAACTTCATTTAAGCGTGCTCCGCCAGAATCACATCGGCCGCGTGTTGCGGCATGCTGTAGAGGTCGGCCGTTTCGGCGAAGGCCAGACCATTGCGGCTCCAGGCCGCCCTTGCTTGAGCGTCGTTCAACATGCCGGTCAGGTATTGCGTCAGCTGTGCCTGATCGAAGGGCTCGTCCAACACCAGGCCAGCATCGGCCTCGGCGATGTAATGGGCGTAACCGCACACCGCGCTCACCAACACCGGCAAGCCGGCCACCAGTGCTTCGAGCAGCACGGTGCCGGTATTTTCGTTGTACGCCGGGTGGATCAACAGATCGGCACCCAACAGGAAACGCGGGATATCGCTACGGCCCTTGAGGAACGTGACGTTGTCGCCCAACCCCAATGTCGCACTCTGCATCTGGAATAACTTGGGGTCATCCTGGCCAATTACAAACAGCCGGGTGCGCTTCCTCAGCTCGGCAGGCAATGCCGCCAGTGCCTTGAGGCTGCGATCGACACCCTTGGTCTTGAACCCGGAGCCGATCTGCACCAGCAGCAGTTCGTCGTCCTTGAGATCGAATTCCGCGCGGAACCCTGCACGAATGTCATCGGCATCGGCCGGTCGGCGACGGTCCTGGGCGATACCCGGTGGCAGCAGGTGGAAACGCTCCAGCGGTGTGTCGTAATGCTTGATGAACAGCGGCTGCTGGACCTCGGAAATCATCAACACTTCGGTCTTCGCATCCTTGGCGAACACCGCGCGCTCGTATTCGGCGAAGTGGCGATAGCGGCCCCAACGGCGATACAGCGAGTTGCGCAGGTTCTGCGCCTTGTCTTCGAAGCAGCCGTCGGCGGCGTAGTAGACGTCCAGGCCCGGCATCTTGTTGAAGCCGATCAGGCGGTCGACCGGGCGCTTGGCCAGGTCGGCTTCCATCCATTCGCTGAGTTTTTCGTTGCGTCGATGGTTGAAGAACGCCTTGACCGGTGCCACCAGCACTTCGAAACCCGGCGGTACGTCGCCCTCCCAGATCAGCGTGTAGACGCGAATCTGATGGCCGCGCTTCTGGCACTCCAGGGCAATGCGCATGAAATCGCGCTGCAAGCCGCCGAACGGAAAATATTTGTACAGGACAAATGCCAATTGCATCAGCGCAGCTCCTCAGCCATTAACAACGTGCTCAGTCGGCTGGCGACACGCTCGGGGTTCAGACGCGTGAAGCACAGGGGCCACTCGCGTTTCAGGTCAAATTGACGGGCATCTTCGGCCGTCGGTTGATAGGTGCATTTCTTTTGCAGGCACGGCGCACACGGGAAGTCGCTGGCCAGGTGAATCTGCACTTTGCCGTAGGCGCCGGTCAGGCCCGGATTGGTCGGACCGAACAGCGACAGCGTCGGCACATCCAGCGCGGCAGCCAGATGGCCCAGGCCGGTATCCACCGCCACGCAGGCTTGCGCGCCGGCCAGCACCTTGCCGACACCGGCCAGGTTCAATTTGGGCAACACTTCGGCGTGCTTGAAACCGGCAGCGATGCGCTCGGCCCGGGCTTTCTCCTGCGCATTGCCCCAAGGCAACTTGACCCCGACGCCCAGGTAGCCGACCCGTTCGGTCAGCTCGCGCCAGTAAGCTTCAGGCCAGTGCTTGGTGTCCCAGGTCGTGCCATGCAGAAACACCACGTACGGGTTCTTGCGCGGCAACTCCACCAGGCGTTCGACATTCAGACCGTAGTCACCCATGCCTTTGGGCAAGTCATAGCCCAACGCGATGGCGAACAACTGACGCACTCGCTCCACCGCGTGCTGCCCGCGGGCAACGGCCAGACGCCTATTGTAAAAGCGCGCAGCGATGGGTTCGCGCGCCGAGCTTTTATCGAGGCCGGCCACCGGTGCCTTGACGTAACGGGTCAGCCAGGCGCTTTTCAGCAAGCCCTGGGCGTCGATCACCAAATCGTATTTCGTGGCGCGAACGCTTTGCTTGAAGCGCTTCCACTCACCGCTCTTGATGGTCTGCCAGATATTTTTGCGCCAGCGACGGATCGCCACCGGAATCACCTTGCCCACCGCCGGATGCCAGGTCGGGATTTCGGCAAAGCCTTCTTCCACCACCCAGTCGAATTTGATGCCGGGAATCGCCCGCGCCGCGTCGGTCAACGCCGGCAACGCATGAATGACGTCGCCCAGCGAAGACGTCTTGATCAACAGAACCCGCAAGCTATTTGACCTCGACCACAGTGCCTTGCAACCGCTGCAAGGCGTCGTTCACCGCTTGCGGCATGAGTTGGCGCAGGCAGTTGTAATGACCGAAACGGCAGGTGCGATCGAAGCACGGGCTGCACTCGATGCCCAGGCGTACGATTTCCACGTGCTCGGCCAACGGTGGCGTGAAACCCGGCGACGTCGAGCCGTAGACCGCAACCAGCGGGCGGTTCAGCGCGGCGGCGACGTGCATCAGGCCGGAGTCGTTGGACACTACCGAATCTGCACAGGACATCAAGTCGATGGCTTCGGCCAGCGAGGTGCCGCCACTGAGGTTCACTGACTCTTCACGCAGGCCGGGAATCAGCCGCGCGCGAATGTCTTCGCCCACCGCGTGGTCGTTTTTCGAACCGAACAGCCAGACTTGCCAGCCTTCACGGATCTTCGTTTCGGCGACCTTGGCGTAATGCTCGGACGGCCAGCGCTTGGACTCGCCGAACTCGGCGCCGGGGCACAGGGCCAACACCGGGCGGTCGAGGGTCAGGCCGAACCTGGCCAGTGCCGCCTCGCGGGTGACCGGGTCGATCTGCAGCGTCGGACGCGGATAGGGTTTCGGCAACTCGACGCCCGGCTCGAAGGCCAGGGCCATGAAGCGCTCGATCATCAGCGGATAACGATCCTTATCCAGCGCGCGCACGTCATTGAGCAGGCCATAGCGGAATTCGCCACGCCAGCCGCTGCGCTTCGGGATGCCGGCAAAGAACGGCACCAGCGCCGACTTCAGGGAATTGGGCAACAGGATCGCCTGGTCGTACTGGCCGGCCAGGGATTTGCCGATGCGCCGGCGCGTCGCCAACTCCAGCACGCCATGACCGAGCGGAAAGCTCAAGGCCCGGCGAACTTCGGGCATGCGCTCAAGAATCGGCCGGCTCCACTCGGGGGCCAGCACGTCGATTTCGCACTGCGGGTGGCGTTGCTTGAGACACTGGAAAAGTGTCTGCGCCATCACCATGTCACCGACCCAACTGGGCCCAACGATCAGAATTTTCATGTGGTTTCCATAAACGAACCGGGGAGGCCTACGCCTCCCCGCCTCGAGAATCTCTGCGGGAGCATGCTGGCTTGCGATGGGTCATCACCTTCAACATTGCTGTCGACTGTCACTCCGCTATCGCGAGCAGACTCGCTCCCACATTGGGTATTGGTGTACTTCGATCGGCATGACACTGCAGATCTACTGTGGGAGCGGGCTTGCCCGCGATGAGGGCGTCACATCCGAACATCAATGGTGACTGTGCCTCCGCTATCGCGAGCAAGCTCGCTCCCACAGGGGTATCGGGCGTATCAAAAATCCCGTGTCAGTTTAGCCCCAGCTCACGCCAGATCCGCATGACCTGCTGCCGTTCGTCCGTGAACTGGTCGGCCGGTATCACCCCCGGGTTCTTCTGCAGAGCCTGTCGGTGGGCGGCGGAACGGTACGCTTTATACGCTTCACGCAACAGACTGGCATCTTCGACAGGCATCAGCCCTTCGTGCTCCAGTTCTTCCAGAATGCGGATGTTATCGGTCCAGCGCAGCAATGGCGGGTGTGTTTCGGACCACGCCAGGGCCGCGTATTGCACCATAAATTCAATATCGACGATACCTCCGGCATCCTGCTTGATATCGAACGGCGCCGTGGCTTCGAAGGCATTTGCCCCGGTGCCGGCCGCCGTGCTCTTGCTGCCGAGGTTATCGCGCATCTTGGCGCGCATCTCGCTGACCTCCTGGCGCAGGGTCGGCAAATCACGCGTCTTGCCCAATATCGCGGCACGGACTTTCTCGAAGGCCTGGCCGACATCCTGACTGCCCACCAGCACCCGCGCCCGCACCAGCGCCTGATGCTCCCAGGTCCAGGCTTCGTTCTCCTGATAACGGGCAAACGCCCCCAAAGAACTCACCAGCAATCCCGACGCACCGGACGGCCGCAGGCGCATGTCCACTTCATACAACTGCCCGGAGTTGGTCTGCGCCGTCAGCAGGTGAATGATCCGCTGCCCCAGCCGGGTGAAAAACTGCGCGCCGTCGATGGGTTTGGGCCCATCGGTTTCAGCTTGCGGATCACCGTCGTGGATGAACACCAGGTCCAGGTCCGAACCATGCCCGAGTTCCAGGCCGCCGACTTTCCCATAACCGACAATGATGAAGCCGGGATCGCACAAGGTGCCATCGCTGCGCAGGGGCGTGCCGTACTTGGCCACGGTCTGGCGCCAGGCCAATGCCAGCACTTGCTCCAGGATCGCTTCGGCGAGCCAGGTCAGGTAGTCGCTGACTTTCATCAGCGGCAGGCTGCCAGCGATTTCCGAGGCGGCCACCCGCAAGCGGTGCGCCAGCTTGAAGTGACGCAGCGCTTCCATTTGCTGTTCGAGGTCGTCCTCGGGAATCCGCGTCAGGCGCTCGCGCAACTCGGCGGCCAGTTCTGGTGCCAGTGGCGGCTTGAACAGTCGACCTTCGTTGAGCAATTCGTCGAGCAGCAGCGGGAAACGGGTGATTTGCTCGGCGATCCACGGGCTCGCGGCACACAGCGTCAGCAAACGCCGCAAGGCGCCAGGGTTCTCGGTCAGCAGCACCAGGTATGCGGAACGACGGGCCACGGCTTCGACCAGCGGCAGCACGCGCTCCAGCACCAGATCCGGATTGGCATGCTCCACGGCCTGCGCCAGCAAGCGCGGAATAAACGCATCGAGACGTTCGCGTCCCAGACGCTGCATCGCCCGCAATTGCGGACTGCTGCGCAAGCCGGCCAGGGCGTTCAAGGCCTTGGGCGCATCCTTGAAACCACCCTCCTCCAGTTGGCGGCATGCGGCCTCATCGTCCTGAGCTTCTTCCCACAGCGGCAACCATTCACCGCCGACCACCACTTCGCTTTCGGCACCCTGCTCTTCGTCGGGATCGGCGATCACCTGCCCGAAGTGCCAGGCTACGCGGCCACGCCAATACATCAGTTGTTCGTGGAACGCCGTCCAGTTGGCGAAACCCAGCATAAAGGCGATGCGCGCCTGATCCTGCTCGCCACTGGGCAACATTTGCGTCTGGCGGTCAGCGATCGCCTGAATCGCGTGTTCGGTGTAACGCAGGAATTCGTAGCCTTCGCGCAGCTCGCTGATCACAGCCGGCGGCAGATAACCCTGACCTTCCAACGTACTCAGCACCTTTAATAGCGGGCGCTGCTGCAAGCTCAGATCGCGGCCGCCGTGGATCAGCTGGAACGCCTGGGCAATGAACTCGACTTCACGAATACCGCCAGAACCGAGCTTGATGTTGTCGGCCATGCCCTTGCGCCGCACTTCCTGCTGGATCAATTGCTTCATGGTGCGCAGCGCTTCGATGGCCGAGAAGTCCAGGTAACGCCGGTAAACGAACGGCCGCAGCATGTCCTGCAGTTGCGCGCCAGCCACCTGGTCGCCGGCCACCACCCGCGACTTGATCATCGCGTAGCGTTCCCAGTCGCGACCCTGGTCCTGGTAATACTGCTCCAGCGCATTGAAGCTCAGCACCAGCGCGCCCGCCGAACCGTAGGGGCGCAAGCGCATGTCGACGCGGAATACAAAGCCGTCGACGGTCATCGGGTCCAGGGCCTTGATCAGCCGCTGGCCCAGACGAATGAAGAATTCCTGGTTATCCAGCGCGCGCTTCACACCGACGGTTTCGCCGCCCTCGGGATAGGCGAAAATCAGGTCGATGTCCGAAGACAGGTTCAACTCCACGGCACCGAGCTTGCCCATGCCGAGGATGACCATCTGCTGCGGCTCGCCGCTGCGCCGCCCGGTCGGCACGCCGAACTGCTGGCAATGCCGCACGTACAACCACTGATAGGCCTGATCGATGCTGGCATCGGCCATGTCCGAGAGGTCGCGGCAGGTCTGGATCAAATCGGCCTGGCGGGTCAGGTCGCGCCAGATGATCCGCACCTGATGGCGCGCGCGCTGGCGGCGCAGGGCACGGCCCAGCAGATCTTCGGTCTCGGCCGTGCTCACGGCGGCCGCGATCTGCGCGCACAATTCACCGGGCGCGTAGCTGCGGTCCAGTTCACCGGACTGCACCAGCTGCAGCAACATCAAAGGGTCACGAACAGACTGTTCAATCACGAAATCGCTGGCGGCGGTGACGCGGGCAAATTGCGCCCAGCGCTCTGGCGACCAGGCAGACAGCCCGTGATCATCGTCCAGAGTGGCGACGGCAGCCCGGAACGACTGCTCGGCGCGGGTGACAAACGGCTGGAGAATGGCGGGCAGTTCGGCAAGCGAAGGGAGGCTCATGGTCTATCCTTGATCGGCGTACAACGGACTGCATGTAGTGGTTTTCGAAAACCCACTACCTGAGGGAGTGTCGAACAAAAGTTAGAAATAGCTGAAATTTCTTTTATTTTGGCAGCCAGCATCAAGCTTTTACCTTTTGTAGTTGGAAAAAGACCAACCTTAACGATTATTCTCACAACGCAGCCGGGGGCCACAAGCCGCTCATCTGTAGTTTTACTACTCGTATATACATTAGACGGGCTGAAATGCCGGAAGATTTGTAGTAAAACTACACGCCGCCGGAACAACCTGTCGGCAATCCAAGAATTCATAACGTCTGCCCACAAGGCCAGTCGCTAACTCAGGCAACCGATTCTGGTAGCCTTTCCGCCCTGGAGCAAGCCATGCAAGACCTCGATCCCGTCGAAACCCAGGAATGGCTGGACGCCCTGGAATCGGTTCTCGACAAAGAAGGCGAAGACCGTGCTCACTATCTGATGACCCGTATGGGTGAACTGGCGACCCGCAGCGGTTCGCAGTTGCCTTACGCCATCACCACGCCTTACCGCAACACGATCCCCGTTACCCACGAAGCACGCATGCCTGGCGACCTGTTCATGGAACGCCGCATTCGCTCGCTGGTACGCTGGAACGCGATGGCCATGGTGATGCGTACGAACCTGAAAGATTCTGACCTCGGCGGTCACATCTCCAGCTTCGCTTCCAGTGCGACCCTGTATGACATCGGCTTCAACTACTTCTTCCAGGCCCCGACCGACGAACACGGCGGCGACCTGATCTACTTCCAGGGCCACACCTCGCCAGGCGTTTACGCCCGCGCATTCATGGAAGGCCGCATCACCGAAGACCAGATGAACAACTTCCGCCAGGAAGTCGACGGTCAGGGCCTGTCGTCCTACCCGCACCCTTGGCTGATGCCTGACTTCTGGCAGTTCCCGACCGTATCCATGGGTCTGGGCCCGATCCAGGCGATCTACCAGGCACGCTTCATGAAGTACCTGGAACACCGCGGCTTCATCCAGCCAGGCAAACAGAAAGTCTGGTGCTTCCTGGGCGACGGCGAGTGCGACGAACCGGAATCCCTGGGCGCGATCTCCCTGGCCGGCCGCGAGAAGCTGGACAACCTGATCTTCGTCATCAACTGCAACCTGCAGCGCCTCGACGGCCCGGTTCGCGGCAACGGCAAGATCATCCAGGAACTCGAAGGCGTGTTCCGCGGTGCTCAGTGGAACGTGACCAAAGTCATCTGGGGCCGTTTCTGGGACCCACTGCTGGCCAAGGACGTCGACGGCATCCTGCAACGCCGCATGGACGAAGTCATCGACGGCGAGTACCAGAACTACAAAGCCAAAGACGGCGCGTTCGTACGTGAACACTTCTTCAACACGCCGGAACTCAAGGCGATGGTTGAAGACCTGTCCGACGACGAGATCTGGAAGCTCAACCGTGGCGGCCACGACCCGTACAAGGTCTACGCGGCGTACCACGAAGCGGTCAACCACAAAGAACAACCGACCGTCATCCTGGCCAAGACCATCAAGGGTTATGGCACCGGTGCCGGTGAAGCGAAAAACACTGCGCACAACACCAAGAAAGTCGATGTCGACAGCCTGAAGTTGTTCCGCGATCGCTTCGACATCCCGGTCAAGGACGACGAGCTGGAAAACCTGCCGTTCTTCAAACCGGAAGAAGGCAGCGCCGAAGCCCGTTACCTGAGCGAGCGCCGTACCGCACTGGGCGGCTTCGTGCCACAGCGTCGCGCCAAGAGCTTCAACATCCCGACTCCGCCACTGGACACCCTCAAGGCGATCCTGGACGGTTCGGGCGACCGCGAAATCTCCACCACCATGGCCTTCGTGCGGATCCTCGCGCAACTGGTCAAGGACAAGGAAATCGGCCCGCGCATCGTGCCGATCATCCCGGACGAAGCCCGTACCTTCGGTATGGAAGGCATGTTCCGTCAGTTGGGCATCTACTCCTCCGTCGGCCAGCTCTACGAGCCAGTCGATAAAGACCAGGTGATGTTCTACAAGGAAGACCAGAAAGGCCAGATCCTCGAAGAAGGCATCAACGAAGCAGGCGCCATGAGCTCCTTCATCGCTGCCGGTACTTCGTACTCCAGCCACAACCAGCCGATGCTGCCGTTCTACATCTTCTACTCGATGTTCGGTTTCCAGCGTATCGGCGACCTGGCCTGGGCCGCTGGCGACAGCCGCACCCGTGGCTTCCTGATCGGCGGCACCGCCGGCCGTACCACCCTGAACGGTGAAGGCCTGCAACACGAAGACGGTCACAGCCACCTGCTGGCTGCCACCATCCCTAACTGCCGCACCTACGATCCAACCTACGGCTACGAGCTGGCGGTGATCATTCAGGACGGCATGAAGAAGATGACCGAAGAGCAACAGGACGTCTTCTACTACATCACCGTGATGAACGAGTCGTACCAACAGCCAGCCATGCCGGCCGGTGCCGAAGAAGGCATCAAGAAAGGCATGTACCTGCTCGAGGAAGACAACCGCGAAGCGGCGCACCACGTTCAGCTGATGGGCTCCGGCACCATCCTGCGTGAAGTCCGTGAAGCCGCGAAGATCCTGCGTGAAGAGTTCAACGTCGGCGCCGACGTGTGGAGCGTTACCAGCTTCAACGAACTGCGTCGCGACGGCCTGGCCGTTGAGCGCAGCAACCGTCTGCACCCTGGCCAGAAGCCTAAGCTGAGCTACGTCGAAGAGTGCCTGAACGGCCGTAAGGGTCCGGTCATCGCCTCTACCGACTACATGAAACTGTTCGCCGAGCAGATCCGTCAGTGGGTACCGTCCAAGGAATTCAAAGTCCTGGGCACCGACGGTTTCGGCCGCAGCGACAGCCGCAAGAAACTGCGTCATTTCTTCGAAGTCGACCGTCATTTCGTGGTGTTGGCAGCCCTGGAAGCACTGGCTGACCGTGGCGACATCGAACCCAAGGTTGTGGCCGAGGCCATCGCCAAGTTCGGTATCAACCCGGAAAAACGCAACCCACTGGACTGCTGAGGAGAGATTCTGTGAGCGAACTCATTCGCGTACCTGACATCGGCAGCGGTGAAGGTGAAGTAATTGAACTGTTTGTGAAGGTCGGCGACCGTATCGAAGCCGACCAGAGCATCCTGACGCTGGAATCGGACAAGGCGAGCATGGAAGTGCCTGCGCCGAAGGCCGGTATCATCAAGAGCCTGAAAGTGAAGCTGGGCGATCGCCTGAAAGAAGGCGACGAACTGCTGGAGCTGGAAGTCGAAGGTGCTGCTGCGCCAGCCCCTGCGGCTGCCGCTGCGCCGGCGGCCAAGGTTGAAGCCAAGCCGGCTGCTGCTCCTGCTGCTGCCGCTGCCGCTCCTGCTGCTGCTGCTGCGCCGGCTGCCGCCAGCGTTCAGCAAGTGCACGTGCCGGACATCGGTTCGTCGGGCAAGGCCCAGATCATCGAGATCCAGGTCAAGGTCGGCGACACCGTCGCAGCTGATCAGTCGCTGATCACCCTGGAATCCGACAAGGCGAGCATGGAAATCCCGTCGCCTGCCGCTGGCGTGGTCAAGGCCATCAGCGTCAAGCTCAACGACGAAGTCGGCACCGGCGACCTGATCCTGGATCTGGAAGTGGCAGGTGCTGCGGCACCGGCTGCCGCCCCGGCCCAGGCTGCCGCTCCAGCTGCTGCCGCTGCGCCTGCACCTGCAGCAGCTCCGGCTGCACCGGTTGCCGACAGCGTCCAGGACATCCACGTTCCGGACATCGGTTCGTCGGGCAAGGCCAAGATCATCGAAGTCCTGGTCAAGGCCGGCGACACTGTTGTGGCCGACCAGTCGCTGATCACCCTGGAATCCGATAAGGCCAGCATGGAAATTCCATCGCCAGCCGCTGGCGTGGTGGAAAGCGTTTCCATCAAGCTTGATGACGAAGTCGGCACCGGCGACCTGATCCTCAAGCTGAAAGTCAAAGGCGCTGCCCCGGCTGCTGCACCGGCACCTGCCGCTGCTGCTCCGAGCGCTGCTGCTTCGGCTCCAGCCGCTGCTGCTCCTGCCGCGGCCGCACCTGTTGCTGCCCCGGTTGCCGCTCCTGCCAAGCCGGGTGCAAAAGTTCACGCCGGCCCTGCCGTGCGTCAACTGGCCCGCGAATTCGGCGTCGAGCTGAGCGCCGTCGGCGCCAGCGGTCCGCACGGCCGAATCCTGAAAGAAGACGTGCAGGTTTACGTCAAGGCCATGATGCAGAAGGCCAAGAAAGCACCGGCCGCTGCTGCTGGCGCAACCGGTGGCGCGGGCATCCCGCCGATTCCGGTCGTGGACTTCAGCCGCTTCGGTGAAATCGAAGAAGTGCCGATGACCCGCCTGATGCAGGTCGGTGCTGCCAACCTGCACCGCAGCTGGCTGAACGTGCCGCACGTGACGCAATTCGATTCGGCGGATATCACCGAACTCGAAGCGTTCCGTGTTGCCCAGAAAGCCGTTGCAGAGAAGGCCGGCGTCAAGCTGACCGTCCTGCCGTTGCTGCTCAAGTCCTGCGCGCACCTGCTCAAGGAACTGCCGGACTTCAACAGCTCGCTGGCACCGAGCGGCAAGGCGATCATCCGCAAGAAATACGTGAACATCGGCTTCGCCGTCGACACCCCGGATGGCCTGCTGGTACCGGTCATCAAGAACGTCGACCAGAAGAGCCTGCTGCAACTGGCTGCCGAAGCCGCTTCCCTGGCCGAAAAAGCCCGGACCAAGAAGCTTTCGTCGGACGAGATGCAAGGCGCCTGCTTCACCATTTCCAGCCTCGGGCACATTGGCGGCACCGGCTTCACGCCGATCGTCAACGCGCCGGAAGTGGCGATCCTCGGTGTTTCCAAGGCCACCATCCAGCCAGTCTGGGACGGCAAAGCCTTCCAGCCGAAACTGATGCTGCCACTGTCGTTGTCCTACGATCACCGTGTGATCAACGGCGCCGCTGCTGCACGCTTCACCAAGCGTCTGAGCGACCTGCTGGGCGACATCCGCACCATGCTCCTGTAATACCGACCGGCCCTCCTTCACCGGAGGGCCGGTCGCGTTCCACGTTTCCGAGCGCCACGCTCGTACCTCAACCCCGCCAATTTGGCGGGGCTTTTTTTTGCCTGAAGTTCTTGTTTAAACACCTTCCTACATTTGTGGCTGCTATTGCCCACAACTTGAATCCATTTCTGCCAGGTATTTATTCAGGCCAAATAATTAGTCTTGGCTGAATACCCCATTACATTCGAACAACCAACTTCCTGATTAACTGGCAGCGAATGGACTCAAACATGATAAAACCAACTGTCGGCCCGATTATTGGCCACACAACAACTAATCACGCGCGTATTTTTGTACGCGGCGAAACGCAAAACAGTGCACCCGTATTTGCCGGCATTCGTTATCGGCAGTCCGGGCATGAACAATGGCTTAACAGTGTCTTTGCAAGGCTGACAAACCTGCAGGACATGTCCGATGTCATTGCTCTCAATAACCTGGCAGCCGATACCGAGTACGAATACCAGGCCGGCTGGTTCAGCACCCAGAGTACCGAGCACACCGCGGATTCGCTGCAGAAACTGCCGCTGCAATGGCCACAAGAGCTCTATCGTTTGCGCACCCGGTCCGGCGCGGCGGGTACGCCACGAGCCTATTTCGTCGGCTCATGTCGTTACCTGCGGATGACCGCTGGCATCCCGTCGGCACCACAACAGGGTGACCGGATATTTGCCTCGATGGCTCAACTGGCAACGCAAGCCAACCCACCAGTCAGCGCAATACTGATGACTGGCGACCAGATCTATGCCGACGACTTGAATTTTTTTGCGCCTGACCGCGAGTATCAGCAAATACTCGCAAAATACCGTGCGGCTTTCTCCCAGCCGCATATTTCCAGGTTAATGGCCAACGTATCGACTTACATGATCCTCGACGATCATGAAATTAAAGACAACTGGCCAAACAAGAAAAGTTCGGCCGATGAGGTGTTATACAAAAACGCCATCACTGCATATGAGTTATATCAAGCCAGCCACAGCCCGGCATTTGAATTACTTGACGATGGCCGGCTCGACCGGATTCCGAATCACTACTGGTATCAGTTCACCGATGGAGATATCGAATGGTTCATCACCGATAGTCGCACCCGGCGCAACTTGTCCGCCGATGATCGACGCATGCTTGATGTCGAACAGGAACATGCCTTGTGCCAATGGCTGATCAACAGCACCGCACGGGTCAAGCTGGTGGTTACCAGTGTGATGTTCTTTCCCGACGCCAAACAGGATGGGAATGACGCCTGGGCCGGTTTTCCCGGGCAACGATTGCGGTTGCTGGAGTTCATTCGTTCACACCGGCTGAAGAATGTCATTTTCGTTTCCGGTGACATCCACGCCTCCCTGACCAGTCGACTGACCCACAGCGAAGACCCTGACTTCGAAGTGCACACCATCGTGTCGTCGCCATTGTGCAACACCAAACTGCTGCCCTATGCCGGTCAATCCAGCTTTATCCTCGACCGGCCGCTGGCAGGGAACGCCGCTGGCGAATATCGGCAGGAATTGACCGGCAAAGTCATCAGCCAGGATAACTTCGCGCACCTGGTCATCGACGCAGAGCGCATTCAGGTGAATTACCACGATCGGGATGGCAAGTTACTGCAAACGACGCGCATTCATTTGCGTTGATGTCAAAAAATCACGGTCTTCGAGACGGCCTCCAAGCCCGTGATCTGATCAATAGCCATACTTTTTCCGGAAACTGCAGAAATCTTCGCGCCTGCCGACATATTCTTATAGCACTTAGCCTTCATCTCTCTTGTCAGTCGGTGTCGCAATGATGCAACCTTGCCGCAGGCAACAGTAAAGAGGGCGTGAGCCCGGCGCGTTCAGCATATTCGAAGCGAGTTTCCCTCCATGAAAAGCCAACCCGATGCCGCCAGCCGTATGGTGGCCGAGGTAGTGACGCAGTTGCCTGTGCCCTCGCGGCTCGGCATGCTGCGTTTCGAACGGCTTAATGAACCCAGCTGGGCGCTATTGTTTCTCGATCCCAATTGCGAACGCCAGTTCGGCCTGCCAGCCGTGGAGCTGTGCGCACTGGTGGGTTCGCCCTACGCCAGCCTGATGGAGCCGGAAGCGCGCTATCAACTTCATGATGCGGTCCAGCAACAGCTGTCTCAAAGCACGCATTACCTGATCCGCTACACCCTGCATACGGCCTCTGGCTCCCTGAATCTGCTGGAACTAGGGGAAGCCTACAAACAGCACAATCGTCACCTGTTGCGCGGCTACCTGTTGGTGATTGACGGCCTGTTCGAGGATGACCCGCTGCAGCCGGCCCTGGACCTGGAAACCCAGAACTCGCGCCTGCAAATCGCCCTGGAGCTCAATCAGCGCGCCCAGCAGGAGCAACTGCTGCATCTGGACCGGGTACGTGCCCAGCAGGATTTGATCCTGCTGCTTACCCGTCAGCGCTACAGCAGCAACAACTCCTTGCGCGAAGCCGCCGAGCTGATCACCCGCAGCGCCTGCGACATTTACCAAATCGACTGCGCCAGCCTGTGGAGCCTCGAAGGCTCGATGCTGGTACCGATTTCGGCCTATCACCGCACGAATCAGGAATACCTGCTGCCGCAGCCGATCGACGCCAGCGTGTTCCCCGACTACCTCGACGCCCTGCACACAGGCCGTGCCATCGACGCCCATAACGCCATGCGCGATCCGCGCACCCGGGAGATGGCCGAAAGCCTGCGTCCGCGCGACGTCAACGCAATGCTCGACGCCAGCATCCGTGTCGATGGCCAGGTGGTTGGCGTCTTGTGCCTGGAGCAAATCGGTGCAACCCGTGCCTGGCAGTCCGATGAAATCGCCTTCGCCGGCGAACTGGCCGACCAGTTTGCCCAAGTCATCAGCAACCACAACCGGCGAACCGCTACCAGCGCCCTGCACCTGTTTCAGCGTGCGGTCGAGCAAAGTGCCAACGCCTTTCTGCTGGTCAACTGCGACGGTGTGGTGGAGTACGTCAACCCGAGCTTCACCGCAATCACTCAGTACTCCACCGAAGAAGTGCACGGTCAGCGCCTGTCGGAACTGCCGGCCCTGGAGAACCTCAGCGAACTGCTGTTCGACGCGCCTTCGGCGCTGGCCAAGAGCAACAGTTGGCAGGGCGAATTCAAGAGCCGCCGGAAAAACCTCGAACCCTACTGGGGCCAGCTGTCGATTTCCAAGGTTTATGGCGACAACCGCGAGCTGACCCACTACATCGGCATCTATGAAGACATCACCCAGACCAAGCTCGCTCAGCAGCGTATCGAGCGCCTTGCCTACACCGACAACCTGACCAATCTCGGCAACCGCCCGGCGTTCATCCGCAACCTCGATGAACGCTTCGCCCGGGACAGCGACGCGCCGATCAGCCTGTTGCTGGTGGATATCGACAACTTCAAGCGGATCAACGACAGCCTCGGCCACCAGACTGGCGACAAATTGCTCATCAGCCTGGCCCGACGCCTGCGCAACAGCTTGATCCCGAGCGGCAGCCTGGCGCGATTCGCCAGTAACGAGTTCGCCGTGTTGCTGGACAACAGCGACCTCACGATGGGTCAGCAAGTGGCCAATCAGTTGCTGGCCACCCTCGACAAACCGATGTTCGTCGACAACCAGTTGATCAGCGTCACGGGTTCCGTGGGTCTGGCCTGCGCGCCGCTGCACGGGCGCGACCCGCAAACCCTGATGCGCAACGCCGGGCTGGCGCTGCACAAGGCCAAGGCCAATGGAAAACATCAGGTGCAGGTGTTCACTGAAGCGCTGAACGCCGAGGCCAGCTACAAGCTGTTCGTCGAAAACAACCTGCGCCGCGCCTTGACCCAGAACGAACTCGACGTGTTCTACCAGCCCAAGCTGTGCCTGCGCAGCGGTCGCTTGCTGGGCATGGAAGCATTACTGCGCTGGGATCATCCGGAAAAGGGCATGATCCGCCCGGATCAGTTCATCAGCGTCGCCGAAGAAACCGGCCTGATCATTCCGATCGGCAAATGGATCGCCCGTCAGGCCTGCCGCATGAGTAAAGCGCTGACTGCCGCCGGCCTGGGCAACCTGCAAGTGGCGATCAACCTGTCGCCCAAGCAATTCTCCGATCCGGACCTGGTGGCCTCCATCGCCACCATCCTCAAGGAAGAAGCCCTGCCCGCTCATTTGCTAGAGCTGGAGCTGACCGAAGGCCTGCTGCTGGAGGCCACCGAAGACACCCACTTGCAACTCGACCAGCTCAAGCGCCTTGGCCTGACCCTGGCCATGGACGACTTCGGCACCGGTTACTCGTCGCTCAGTTACTTGAAAAAATTCCCCATCGACATCATCAAGATCGATCGAAGCTTCATCCACGAAATCCCGGACAACCAGGACGACATGGAAATCACCTCCGCGGTGATCGCCATGGCCCACAACCTGAAACTCAAGGTCGTGGCTGAAGGCATCGAAACCGCCGAGCAGTTGTCGTTCCTGCGCCGTCACCGCTGCGACGTCGGCCAGGGCTACCTGTTCGACCGTCCGATCCCGGGCAATGAGCTGATCGAAAAGCTCAAACGCTACCCGCGTGGCCCAATCGCCTGACAGACACAAAACCTGTGGGAGCGAGCTTGCTCGCGATAGCGGTGGATCAGTCGACATTGATGCTGAAAGTTATGCCCTCATCGCGAGCAAGCTCGCTCCCACAAGGGTAGTGCGTATCTGGCCGGCATTGGGCACACTGACAGCCTGTTTATTTACAACTCAACCTGACTGAGAGGACTGATCATGGTTCTGCGCTCGGAAATTCTGGTGAACAAAAACGTGCTCCCTACTAAAGAACAAGCTCTACCCGGTCGCGAAACCGCAATGACCCTGCCTGAAAAGCACTTTGTGTTTAAAGACACCCCCTTGCTCGGCCCGTTCTTCGAAGACGTCGACTTCGCGATCTTCGGCCTCGGCTGCTTCTGGGGCGCGGAACGCCGCTTCTGGCAGCGCGACGGCGTGGTCAGCACTGTTGTGGGTTACGCCGGCGGCTTCACGCCGAACCCGACCTACGAAGAAGTCTGCTCGGGCCTGACCGGCCACGCCGAAGTGGTGCTGGTGGTGTATGACAAGGCCAAGGTCAGCTACCAGGAACTGCTGGCGATGTTCTGGGAACTGCACAACCCGACTCAGGGCATGCGTCAGGGCAACGACATCGGCACCCAGTACCGCTCAGTGATCTACGCCACTTCGCCGGAACAACTGGACGCCGCGCTCAAGAGCAAGGAAGCGTACCAGGCTGAACTGTCCAAGGCCGGCCTTGGTGAAATCAGCACCGAAATCGACCAGGCCCCGACCGTCTACTTTGCAGAGACGTATCACCAGCAGTACCTGGCCAAGAATCCGGAAGGCTATTGCGGGATCGGCGGTACGGGCGTGACCTGCCCGATCTGATCGCTAAAACAAAAAATCGCAGCCTTCGGCAGCTCCTACAGGCGTACGAATAACCCTGTAGGAGCTGCCGCAGGCTGCGATCTTTTGATCATGCCGCTTGTTACTCGGCAATCAACCAATCCATCCGCCACCCACCCTGGGTCTGTCCAAGCTTCTCGGACAACCATGGCAGCAGCTCACGCAACTCTTCCTCCAGCCCCCACGGCGGATTGGCAATCGCCAGCCCGGAGCCGTTCAGGCTGTTCGGCGTATCCAGTGGATGCACCAGCAACTCCACCCGCAACAACTTCGGCGCACCGGTACCGGCCAGGTCCTGGTAGAAACGACGCAGCGCGCGCTGATCCTTCACCGGGTACCAGATCGCCGCCACAGTCTGGCGCATCCGGCCAATCGCTTCCTTGAGCGACGCAGCACAACGCTGCATCTCGTCGAGCTTCTCGAACGGCGGATCGATCAACATCACCGCCCGCTTCTCCGGCACCGGCAGCAAGGCCCGCGACACATGCCAGCCTTCGCCCAGGTGCACCTTGACCCGACGATCACCGGCCATGTTGTCCTTGAGTAAAACGCCATCTTCCGGGTGCTTCTCGTTGAGCAACACGCGGTCCTGCGGGCGAGTCAAACGTCGCGCCAGCTCCGGCGACCCCGGGTAATAGCGCAACTGGCCATCCGGGTTCATCTCGTGCAGCACCTGCATGTAATCAGCGGTCAGGATCGGCAGATCCGGCTGATCCCACAAACGCGCAATGCCTTCCAGATACTCACCGGTACGGTTGGCCTGGTCACCCTGAAGGTCATACAGACCGATGCCGGCGTGAGTGTCGAGATAGGCAAACGGCTGCTCCTTGCGCGACATCAGGGCGATGAGGCGGGTCAAGGTCAGGTGTTTGAACACATCGGCGTGATTGCCGGCATGGAAGGCGTGACGATAATTCATGGTTGCTCCTGCGAAGGCCGGGAAGTTTACCTTTTACCGGCCGGCAAGTCAGGGGTTGGGGGCTGAGTGGCCCTCAACGTCAAAAGATCGCAGCCTTCGGCAGCTCCTACAGGGATCGCACAGATGGATCTGACACCTGTAGGAGCTGCCGAAGGCTGCGATCTTTTGATCTTGATCTTGTGACGATGCCTACGCCCCTGCTGAAGGCCCCGCCCGCAATCGCCGCCCAACCACATCCAGCACATCACAGCCATCGCACAATGGAATAGCGCAGAGCAAGGCGAAGTCGCTGAGGATGAAGGACTCACACTCGATCGAACCGCGCATGGACAGGTTCTCAAGCACTTGGGTGACTGCGCGGATTCTGTAGTTGGCAGCGTCGGTGAGGATGTCGAGTGGCGCGAGGGTGTCGACGAACAGGGTGGGCATGTCGTTGCAGTTGCTGGTCAATGCCATGAAGCGGTTATCGGGATGGGGGATTGGTTTTTCGTAGGGTGGGTCGGGATGCATGGATTTCATTTTTAACGCTCTAAGGAAGAAATGGATCTGCCATTAGCCTTCCTACGGGCTAGGGTGGCAGCTATGCACGGGGTAGGAATATCGAGACCCTTAGAGCAAAACTCGACCACACCGAAGCGTGCCCGCGCATAGCCGCCGCAACTGATCTTACGGCCGCATGCAATCGGCCGCAAACCAGGCATTGACGCCAACGTAGCTCTAACGGTCTTGAGAGGTTCCTACACCCCACCACTGAATAGTCAGTGACCGCCAAAGACTATCGACGGAACGCACATCGCACCACTTCATGAAAACCGCTAGGTTTTGAAGGAAACGTCCTAGGACCTTGCCCGGAAAGTTCGCAGCACCCCCTATCCACCAAATAGATTCAAGACTGTTGCGTTCAAGCTGGGCAAGCCGTTGAAGGATAGTGTTAATCCGTAAAGCGTCCTCCCAATCAGTATTGCGGGAAGCTGAGTGAAGAATGAGGCAGTTACGTGACTATCCCCGACATCACTATCAAGCCAAGTAGCACCATGCCGGTTAATACCCCTAGAAGGGTCCATTGCAGCACTACAAGCTTTCGCCTGAGGTCATGGGGGAAGCGGTCGAGATCTTCAGCAGTGACCATACCGCGCTTCAGAAAAAAGCGGGGAAACGTAACGACGCTAGATATTGAATAAACCAATCGCGTCTTACCTCTAAGCCCTTTATCAACACGCGCGGAGACAGTTATAAGTGGAGAACTGTTTTGGAAATACTCTGATAGTACATCACCCTTGGTGTAGCCCAAGTGCAGCGCAACTCCAAATACAACAAGTGCCCCACCGAAAATTATTAACCCTGACGCAAGGAATAGTGCGTCTGCAACGCTAATGCTCATTGAGTGGCCTCGAAAATCCGCTCACCCATTTTTTCACCAATAACACTTCCAATAGCGCTGGAAGAAAAAGAGCCTGCCCCGACCACAACAATACTGCAGACTAGTAATCCCAAGCCACCAGTTGGTACACCCAACCCAACACAAAGCCCGCCGACAGCTGAGGTTGATAGAGCAGCCCCTACAATTCCGCCACCTACGATCCCCCCGGTAAAACTCCCCGTTTCAGTAAATTTAACCCGCTCGCACGTTTCGGTATCTCCCGCAATACACACATCCTGAACCTTCAACGCAGACGCCCCTCCGTCGACAGCTGTGCCCAGCCATCCGCCGTATTTGACGTATTTAGAAGCCTTCGCCACACCTTCAAGATGGGTGGCATAACCCGGTACTTGCCCGGCAGGACTGGCACTGGTCCAGTGGTGGACAAGGCTTTGGCTAGAGATGCCCAACATTTTTTTCAGATTAATGTGGTGAGGAAACCCTATTCCCTTGCGGGTTAGCGTCGTCATATGGCTGTTAAGTTGTGCAAGCAAACGCTGTCGTTCTACAAAAAAGGCCGGCGAGCGCAGGTGCCCATCTCTTTGTAGCGTCGTCTGTTGCAACACTTCAATTTCCCTCAAGGCATTGCCGACGTTATCCAGGTTGTTCTTGAAAATGCTCGCGCCGACACCAATGGCGCCAGAACCGTAGCCCAAAATAGTCTGAATGGCATCACGGTGCTGCACCATGAAATCCGCCTCTTCCGGGCTGAGCGTTTCAAGCACCTGGTTGGTCCTGGCTGCCACGTCCATGAGCAAGGCTTCTTCACGGGTGCACTGGTAGTTGTTCGGGTCGCTCAGCACGATCATCGAGCCGGCTTTGACGTCGCCCAGATTGGGATTGAGCAGTTTGAATTTGCCCATCACCGCCGGGTCACGGAGAGTGAACAGATTGGCTTCAAGTTGTTCCCGGGTGGTGCTTTTGGGAACGACGTAAAAACCAGGCTCCTGGGCCGATGCATTGAACGGTATCGGTTTCGGATTGCTCCGCGCGGTCGCGAGTGATGATGGCGAGGCTGCCGGGTTGCTCGTGGCTAGGGCAGACGGTTGTCTGACGGCCCGTGCGGCGTGCGGTGCAGCGCTTCTGCTGGATCCATATGAGCCTGTGAAATCCGATGCGATCAGAGTCGCCTTGCAAGGGCAACCGCTGAAACTGTCCAGCGTGCCGGCCACCAATCGTCCATGACTCACCATGTAGGAAATACCGCCCTCAATCCTGTAGGTTTGGCCATCCACGCCGCAGGTGACCGGATCGCCTTCGCACGCATGGGGGAGGCCATACATCATGACGCGTGTATCGGCGTCCTTTACCTTGCCTCCGCACGTAGTCTTGTCACCCAAACGGATAAAATGCCCTTCAGCCATTGATTGATCTCCCTTTCTACTGACGCCCCAGTCATGGGAGGCGCACCACTGTTAACGATGGGTAAGCCGACTCTGGATGAGTGGCTTAACGCAAAGTACGTGGACAGAGAGGAAACTCAAGATGGCCGAAAAAATCAGGAAATGTCTCACGACCAATACTGAAAAGGACCGCAGATATTGGAGGGCCAAAGCTTGTTTTTTGGACTTGGCTTGCAAAAAAAACGGCCCGCACCATAAGGCTGCGAGCCGTTTCTTTTATCAGGGATGGGAAGCACTCCCCCCCATCACTCATCACTTGTTCAGACGATAATCACGCTCTGCCGCCGCAAAACGCTGGAACATGCCGGCAGTCGGCGTGCCCATTTTGCTGACGAAGTAGATCGCCAGGCTGGCGAAGATGAAGCCCGGGATGATTTCGTACAGGCCCAGCAGTTCGAAGTGCTTCCAGACGATCACGGTGATCGCGCCGACCAGGATGCCGGCCAGTGCGCCGTTGCGGGTCATGTCTTTCCAGATCACGGAGATCAGCACGACCGGACCGAATGCGGCACCGAAACCGGCCCAGGCGTAGCTCACCAGGCCCAGTACACGGTTTTCCGGGTTGGACGCCAGGGCGATCGCCACCAGGGCAACCAACAACACCATGGCACGACCGACCCAGACCAGCTCCAGCTGCGAAGCGGATTTACGCAGGAAGGTCTTGTAGAAGTCTTCGGTCAGGGCGCTCGAGCACACCAGCAACTGGCAGCTCAGGGTGCTCATCACCGCAGCCAGAATGGCCGACAGCAGGATACCCGCGATCCATGGGTTGAACAGGATCTTGGCCAGCTCGATGAACACACGCTCGTGGTTCTCGGTGACTGCGCCAGCCACGTCCGGATGCGCCGAGAAGTAGGCGATACCGAAGAAGCCCACAGCCACGGTGCCGCCCAGGCACAGGATCATCCAGGTCATGGAGATGCGGCGAGCGTTGGCGATCGATTTAACCGAATCGGCCGCCATGAAACGCGCCAGGATGTGCGGCTGACCGAAGTAGCCAAGACCCCAGCCCATCAGCGAGATGATGCCGATGAAAGTGGTGCCCTTGAGCATGTCGAAGTTGCTTGGATCTTGCGCTTCGATGGCCAGGAAGGTGGTGTCGACACCACCGGTTGCCAGCAGCACGATGATTGGCGTCAGGATCAACGCGAAGATCATCAGGGTGGCTTGTACGGTATCGGTCCAGCTTACGGCCAGGAATCCACCGATAAAGGTGTAGGCAATCGTCGCCGCAGCACCGGCCCACAGCGCCGTCTCGTAGGACATGCCGAAGGTGCTTTCGAACAGACGGGCACCGGCCACGATGCCGGAAGCGCAGTAGATGGTGAAGAACACCAGGATCACGACCGCAGAGATGATCCGCAGCAGGCCGCTCTTGTCTTCGAAACGGCTGGCGAAGTAGTCCGGCAGGGTCAGTGCATCACCGTTGTGCTCGGTCTGTACACGTAGACGGCCGGCGACGAACAGCCAGTTCAGGTAGGCACCGACGATCAGGCCGATGGCGATCCAGCTTTCGGAAAGACCGGACATGTAGATTGCGCCGGGCAAGCCCATCAACAACCAGCCGCTCATGTCGGAGGCACCGGCGGACAGTGCAGTCACGACGCTGCCCAGGCTGCGACCGCCCAGGATGTAGTCGGAAAGATTGTTGGTGGAGCGATAGGCCATCAAGCCGATCAGCACCATTGCTGCGATGTAGATCACGAACGTGATCAGGGTTGGATTGCTTACGCTCATTAAGTTACGCCCTGGCTTTGTTTTTATGTAGCGGCGGCTGGTGAACCGCTCGCAAACGCATACGTTTGACAGACGATCCGGATTCCCGCGCATTTATGACTGATGTTTCCCCAGGAAAGCCATCAGCCGGAGCACCCGGTTTCTGCCCGGGTTGCACCTTGGGCGCGAATGCTATTCAACAAAGCAAATATGGTGCAACCTGTTTCTTGAGAATAAGTTGCACCCTTTTCAATTTGCGACAAATCCTACGGTTTTTGCTCCCTTTTAGCGCAGTTCAGACGCTTTACTAGAAGCAAAAGCACCAAGCAGGAGCAGCACGCTCGTACCAGAAATTAATTCCCGACGAGGCGCCGATTTTTCCTGCAAAAAAAGGGTTGCACCCGGTTGCACCTCGACAGTCGCACGGCTAATCTTGCCGCCAGCTGATGCCACGCAGTCGTGGCAAACATGAGGATAAAAACATGGCTACCACCACCCTTGGGGTCAAACTTGACGACCCGACCCGCGAACGCCTCAAGGCCGCCGCGACCTCGATTGATCGCACACCGCACTGGTTGATCAAGCAGGCAATCTTCAATTACCTGGAAAAACTCGAGGGTGGTGCAACCCTGACCGAGCTGAGCGGCCTGACCAAGGACTCCGACGACAGCGTCGACGCGCCTCTGGATCACGCCCACCAGTGCTTCCTCGAATTCGCCGAAAGCATCCTGCCGCAGTCGGTTCTGCGCGCCTCGATCACCGCCGCCTACCGCCGCCCTGAGCCGGAAGTCGTGCCGATGCTGATCGAGCAGGCTCGCCTGCCGGCCCCGATGGCCGAAGCCACCAACAAACTCGCCGCCTCGATTGCTGAAAAACTGCGCAACCAGAAGAGCGCTGGCGGCCGTGCCGGCATCGTTCAGGGCCTGCTGCAGGAATTCTCCCTGTCGTCCCAGGAAGGTGTGGCACTGATGTGTCTGGCCGAAGCGCTGCTGCGCATCCCGGACAAAGGCACCCGTGACGCCCTGATCCGCGACAAGATCAGCACCGGTAACTGGCAGCCGCACCTGGGCAACAGCCCTTCGCTGTTCGTCAACGCCGCCACCTGGGGCTTGCTGTTGACCGGCAAGCTTGTATCCACGCACAACGAAGCCGGCCTGACTTCGTCCCTGAGCCGCATCATCGGCAAGAGCGGCGAGCCGATGATCCGCAAGGGTGTCGACATGGCCATGCGCCTGATGGGCGAGCAGTTCGTGACGGGCGAAACCATCGCCGAAGCCCTGGCCAACGCCAGCAAGTTCGAAGCCAAGGGCTTCCGCTATTCCTACGACATGCTGGGTGAAGCCGCACTCACCGAGCACGACGCCCAGAAGTACCTGGCCTCGTACGAACAAGCCATCCACTCGATCGGCAAAGCGTCCCACGGTCGCGGGATTTATGAAGGCCCGGGCATTTCCATCAAGCTGTCCGCCCTGCACCCGCGCTACAGCCGCGCCCAGTACGAGCGCGTGATGGATGAGCTGTACCCGCGCCTGCTGTCGCTGACCCTGCTGGCCAAGCAATACGACATCGGCCTGAACATCGACGCCGAAGAAGCCGACCGTCTCGAGCTGTCGCTGGATCTGCTCGAGCGCCTGTGCTTCGAGCCGCAACTGACCGGCTGGAACGGCATCGGTTTCGTGATCCAGGCTTATCAGAAGCGCTGCCCGTACGTGATCGACTACGTGATCGACCTGGCTCGTCGCAGCCGTCATCGCCTGATGATCCGCTTGGTAAAAGGCGCGTACTGGGACAGCGAAATCAAGCGCGCCCAGGTCGAAGGCCTGGAAGGCTACCCGGTCTATACCCGCAAGGTGTACACCGACGTGTCCTACATCGCTTGCGCGCGCAAGCTGCTGTCGGTGCCGGAAGTCATCTACCCGCAGTTCGCCACGCACAACGCCCACACCCTGTCGGCCATCTACCACATCGCCGGTCAGAACTATTACCCGGGCCAGTACGAGTTCCAGTGCCTGCACGGCATGGGTGAACCGCTGTACGAACAGGTTGTAGGCAAAGTCTCCGAAGGCAAGCTGAACCGTCCGTGCCGCGTGTACGCGCCGGTCGGCACCCACGAAACCCTGCTGGCTTACCTGGTGCGTCGCCTGCTGGAAAACGGCGCGAACACTTCGTTCGTCAACCGTATCGCCGACCAGTCGATTTCGATCCAGGAACTGGTAGCCGATCCGGTAGCCAGCATTGAGCAGATGGCAACCGTGGAAGGTGGTTTCGGCCTGCCGCACCCGCGCATTCCGCTGCCGCGTGACCTGTATGGCGCCGAGCGCGCCAACTCCAGCGGCATCGACATGGCCAACGAACATCGTTTGGCGTCGCTGTCCTGCGCACTTCTCGCTACCGCGCACAACCACTGGAAAGCCGCACCGATACTCGGCTGCGCGTCCAGCAACGAAGCCCCGGCTCCCGTGCTGAACCCGTCCGATCTGCGTGACGTGGTCGGCCATGTACAGGAAGCGACCGTCGAAGACGTCGACAATGCGATCCAGTGCGCCCTCAACGCTGCACCGATCTGGCAGGCCACCCCGCCCGCCGAACGCGCCGCGATCCTGGAACGTGCCGCCGACCTGATGGAAGCCGAGATCCAGCCGCTGATGGGCCTGCTGGCCCGCGAAGCCGGCAAGACCTTCGCCAACGCCATCGCTGAAGTCCGCGAGGCCGTGGACTTCCTGCGTTACTACGCGGTGCAGGCACGCAACGACTTCACCAACGACGCTCACCGTCCGCTGGGTCCAGTGGTGTGCATCAGCCCGTGGAACTTCCCGCTGGCGATCTTCAGTGGTCAAGTGGCTGCAGCGCTGGCCGCCGGTAACCCGGTACTGGCCAAGCCTGCGGAACAGACCCCCCTGGTCGCCGCTCAAGCCGTGCGCCTGCTGCTCGAAGCCGGCATTCCCGAGGGCGTGCTGCAACTGCTGCCGGGTCGCGGTGAAACCGTCGGTGCCGGCCTGGTCGGCGACGATCGCGTCAAAGGCGTGATGTTCACCGGCTCCACCGAAGTCGCGCGCTTGCTGCAACGCAACATCGCCGGCCGCCTGGACAGCCAGGGCCGTCCGATCCCGCTGATCGCCGAAACCGGTGGCCAGAACGCGATGATCGTCGACTCTTCGGCACTGACCGAACAAGTGGTGATCGACGTGGTTTCGTCGGCGTTCGACAGCGCCGGTCAGCGTTGCTCGGCCCTGCGCGTCCTGTGCCTGCAGGAAGACTCCGCCGATCGCGTCATCGAAATGCTCAAGGGCGCGATGGCTGAAAGCCGTCTCGGCAACCCTGAGCGTCTGTCCGTGGACATCGGCCCGGTGATCGACGCCGAAGCCAAGGCTGGCATCGAGAAGCACATCCAGGCCATGCGCGACAAAGGTCGCAGCGTGTACCAGGTGGCCATCGCCGATGCTGAAGAAGTCAAACGCGGCACCTTCGTGATGCCGACCCTGATCGAACTGGAAAGCTTCGACGAACTGCAACGGGAGATCTTCGGCCCGGTGCTGCACGTGGTTCGCTACAAGCGCAAGGACATCGATCAACTGATCGGCCAGATCAACGCTTCCGGCTACGGCCTGACCCTGGGCGTGCACACCCGCATCGACGAGACCATCGCCAAGGTGATCGACAACGTCAATGCCGGTAACGTCTACGTCAACCGCAACATCGTCGGTGCCGTGGTCGGCGTGCAGCCGTTCGGCGGCGAAGGCCTGTCGGGTACCGGCCCGAAAGCCGGTGGCCCGCTGTACCTGTACCGCCTGCTGTCGACCCGCCCTGCCGATGCGATCGAACAATCCTTCGCTCGTGGCGATGCCGCCGCAGCACCGGACGTTCGTCTGCGCGAAGCCATGAGCAAGCCGCTGACCGCCTTGAAAGCCTGGGCCGACAGCCACAAGTTCGCCGACCTGAGCACCCTGTGCGTGCAATTCGCTGCACAATCGCAAAGCGGCATCACCCGCGTTCTGGCCGGCCCGACCGGCGAGCGCAACAGCTACGCGATCCTGCCACGGGAACACGTGCTGTGCCTGGCGGAAGTCGAAGGCGACCTGCTGACGCAACTGGCGGCGGTACTGGCTGTCGGCGGTTCGGCGGTGTGGCCGGAAGGTGAACTGACCAAGGCGCTGTTCGCACGCCTGCCGAAGGAGATTCAGGCGCGTATCAAGCTGGTTTCCGACTGGAACAAGGACGAAGTGGTGTTTGACGCGGTTGTGCATCACGGCCATTCCGACCAGTTGCGTGCGGTTTGCCAGCAGGTTGCCAAGCGTGCCGGTGCGATTGTCGGGGTTCAGGGCCTGTCGCAGGGCGAGACCAACATTGCGCTGGAGCGTTTGGTGATCGAGCGTGCGTTGAGCGTCAACACCGCTGCGGCGGGTGGTAATGCGAGCTTGATGACCATCGGCTAAACCCGACAATCCGGGCACCTGCAACAGGTGCCCGGTTCAGCAACAATCCCTGTGGGAGCGAGCTTGCTCGCGATAGCGGTCTATCAGTCACCTTTAATATTGACTGATCTGCCGCCATCGCGAGCAAGCTCGCTCCCACAGTGGTTTGTGGCGCTTGCTAAGTTTCTGCGCGGCTCCAACATCACCCTTATCAATCATCCTGTTCAGCTTCTATTCGCAAGACTAGACTCGGCCCATCCCAACAAAAGGTAGGCCGCCATGTCCGAGACGCTGCTCAGTTCCCGCAATCTGGCTTTCGAGCTGTATGAAGTCCTCGATGCCGAGGGCCTGACCCAGCGTGAACGTTTCGCCGAGCACAACCGCGAAACCTTCGATGCCGCCCTCGGCACCGCCCGCAGCATCGCCGAGAAATTCTTCGCCCCGCACAACCGCAAGGGCGACGAGAACGAGCCGCGCTACGAGAACGGTCAGGCGATTCTGATTCCGGAAGTGAAACCGGCGGTGGATGCTTTCCTCGAAGCCGGCTTCCTCAACGCCGCACGCAGTTTCGACGCTGGCGGCATGCAACTTCCTACGCTGCTGTCCCAGGCCTGCTTTTCGCACTTCCAGTCGGCCAACGCGGCGACGACTTCCTATCCGTTCCTGACCATGGGCGCGGCCAACCTGATCGAAAGCTTCGGTACCGAGGAGCAGAAGCGCCGCTTCCTGCAACCGATGATCGATGGCCGCTTCTTCGGCACCATGGCCCTGACCGAACCGCATGCCGGTTCGTCGCTGTCGGATATTCGTACCCGCGCGGAGCCTGCGTCCGACGGTACTTATCGCCTCAAGGGCAACAAGATCTTCATCTCCGGCGGCGATCATCCGCTGTCGGAAAACATCGTGCACATGGTCCTGGCCAAGCTGCCGGACGCGCCGGCCGGGGTGAAGGGCATCTCGCTGTTCATCGTGCCCAAGTACCTGGTCAACGATGACGGCAGCCTCGGCCAGCGCAACGACGTGCTGCTCGCCGGGCTTTTCCACAAGATGGGCTGGCGCGGCACCACCTCCACCGCGCTGAACTTCGGCGATAACGGCGAGTGCGTCGGCTATCTGGTGGGCAAGCCACACCAGGGTTTGAGCTACATGTTCCAGATGATGAACGAGGCGCGGATTGGCGTCGGCATGGGGGCAGTGATGCTCGGCTACGCCGGCTACCTGTATTCGCTGGAATACGCCCGCGAACGTCCGCAAGGACGCGTGCCGGACAGCAAGGACCCGAACACTGCGCCAGTGGCGATCATTCAGCACGCCGACGTCAAACGCATGCTGCTGACACAAAAGGCCTACGTTGAAGGCTCGTTCGACCTCGGCCTGTACGCGGCGCGACTGTTCGACGACACCACCACCCTTGAAACCGAAGCCGAGCGCAAGCAGGCCCATGAACTGCTGGACCTGCTGACGCCGATCGTCAAATCCTGGCCCTCGGAGTTCTGCCTGAAGGCCAACGAACTGGCGATCCAGATCCTCGGCGGCCACGGTTACACCCGTGAATACCCGGTGGAGCAGTACTATCGCGACAACCGTCTGAACCCGATCCACGAAGGCACCCACGGCATTCAGTCGCTGGACCTGTTGGGCCGCAAACTGGCGCAGAACGGTGGCGCGGGGCTCAAGCAACTGATCCGCCTGATCGCCGACACCGCCGAACGTGCCCAGGCCTTCGAGTCGCTGACGCCGCTACGCGAGCCGCTGGAGAAACTGGTGGCGCGCCTGCAAACGGTGACCATTGGTTTGCTGACGGATTTGGGGCAAGGCAAGGTTAATAGCAGCCTGGCGAACTCGGCGCTGTACCTGAAAGTGTTCGGGCACACGGTGATTGGCTGGCGCTGGCTGGAACAGGCCATTCGTGCCGAGGAAGGCTTGGCCAAGGGCAATGCAGCGGATGTGAGCTTCTATAAAGGCAAGCTGCAGGCGGCCCGCTACTTCCTGACATGGGAAGTGCCAGGGTGCCACCATGAGTTGACGATTCTTGAGGCTCGGGATGATGTGTGTCTGGGCATGCAGGATGAGTGGTTCTGACCACAAAAAAGATCGCAGCCTTCGGCAGCTCCTACAGGGAAACGCATTCCCATGTAGGAGCTGCCGCAGGCTGCGATCTTTTGATCTTGATCAGCTCAGCTTGAACCCACCCATCTGCCGCGCCAGGTCATCCGCCAACCGCTGCAATGTCTGGCAATCTTCACGACAAGCCCTGACCTCCCCCGCCGTCGCCCGCGCCAGATCGGAAATGCCCTGCACGTTGCGATTGATTTCCTCGGTGACTGCCGATTGCTCTTCCGTCGCCGTCGCCACCTGATGGTTCATATCGCTGATGCGCTCCACTTGCCCGGTAATCGCCGTCAACGAGGTGCCGGTACGCTGGCTCGACTCGACCCCCGTGCCCGTCGCGGCTTGCCCGGAATGCATCGACGACACCGCGTTCTCCGCGCCTTGCTTGAGGCTGCCGATCATCTGCTGGATTTCATCGGTGGACGATTGCGTACGCCGCGCCAGAGTACGCACTTCATCGGCCACCACGGCGAATCCACGCCCCATGTCGCCAGCGCGCGCCGCTTCGATAGCAGCGTTGAGTGCCAGCAGGTTGGTCTGCTCGGAAATCCCGCGAATCACCGCCAGCACCTGATCGATGGATGCCACTTGATGAGCCAGCTCGGCCACCGCCGTGGCCGCGACGCCGATTTCCCGGGACATGCTTTCAATATGGCGGATAGACCCCCCCACCACCTCCCGCGCCTGCATCGCTTCGTCACGGGCGGTTTGTGACGCGAACGCCGCGTTGCCGGCGTTCTGCGCGATGTCCTGCACGGTCAGGCCCATTTCGTGAACAGCGGTGGCGACCATGTCGGTCATTTCCTGCTGACGACCAGAGCGTTCGGCGGTGTTGTCCACCACCCGCGCCACCTGGCCGACAGCGGTGCGCAGGCGCTCGCTGGTGGTCAGTACTTCGCCGATCATGTCGCGCTGGCTATCCAGGAACCGATTGAAGCCACGAGCCAGATCGCCCAACTCATCGGCGCGACTGGAATCTAACCGGTGGGTCAAATCTCCACCACCGCTACCGATGGCCACCAGCGCCGCTGTTACCTGGCGAATCGGCCGCACCAGCCCTCGGGCCAGCAACACCACCAGCAACAGGCACACCAGCGCCACCGCCAGGCCGATGCCGCTGCTCATCCACATCGCGCGGCGGGCTTCGGCGTAGATCTGCGATTGCGGCACTTCTGCCACCAGGGTCCAGCCGAGATCGCGCAGCGGCAAACTCAAGGCGAGGAAGTCTTCGCCGTCGCGCTGGAAGTCGCTGCTGGTGGCGGCTTTTTGACTCATCAGCGTTTGCGCCGCTGTAGCGCCGATCTGCTCGGTCAAGGTGCGTTTGCCGCTGAATTGCGCCTCGGGATGGACCTGGATCAAACCGTCGGAACGCACGAGATAGACCTTGCCGCGCTCCCCGAAACTGAAGTTGTGAATCAGCTCCGACAGCTCTTTCATGCTCAGGCCAAGCCCGGCAACGCCCACGACTTTGCCGGCCTGTTCGACCTTGAGGTCGATGAACAGCGCCAATTCTCCGGTGGCCGTGTCGTTGTCGATGTTGAGGGTGCGCGGCTGATTGCTGTCGAGGAACGCGTAGAACCAGGCATCTTTGGGATTGGATCGGCTGAGGGTGCGGTCCAGACCCTTTTCGGTGATGTAGTGATTGGACGCGGTGCCGACAATCAGCGCGGTAAAGGCTTTGTGTTCGGCGCGGATGCCTTCCAGATAGGTGGCGAAGGTGGTGGTCCGGGCACTGTCTTCACCCCCGGCCAACCAGTCGCGCACCATGCTGTTGCTGGCGATGTCCTTGGCGGCGGTGAGCGGCTGCACGAGGATCCGCTCGATGTCGTTGCGCATCGCTTCGATGCTCGACGGCAAGGCTTGCTCGACCAGATAGCTCTGGGCGAGACGGTTGACCACGAGGGTATAAATGCCAACCACGATCAGGATGCTGACCAGCAGGGCGGTGCCCATGCTCAGGATCAACTGCCATTGAATACTGCGTCGCCAGAACTGCATGGAGCACCCCCAAAGAATAAGAGGCTGAAACACTGCAACAGCCGTGCCGATTGTATACAGACCAACCGACAATCTATTCTTTGGTTGTGCGCAAAGCCGATCAGGCCTGATTGATCGTCTTGGAGATCACTTCAACCGTGGCGCTGACTTGCTCTTGGTAACGGTCGAGTTCGAGCTTGTGCTGCTTCTGCATTTCAATCTGCTGGGAGCACAGATTCATCGCCGCCAGCACCAGCAGTCGGTCACCGATCAGCGTCGGGTACTTTCTCTTGGTGTCGGCCAGGGCTGCCTTCAACATCATCGCGGCGTCCAGCAGGGTTTGTTCTTCCCCGGCCGGTGCCTTGATCGAATAGTCCTCCCCCAGGATCGAGACGACTTTTACCCCTGCGGCGTTGTAACTCATGCGCTGACAGGGCCTGCGCTGACGCGCTCAACCAGGGCCTGGATGCGAGCCGCCGTGGCGCCTTGTTTCTCTTCCTGCTCCATCAGGCTCAGTTGCAGGCTTTCGTTTTCATCCTTGGCCTGGGCCAGTTCTGCAGTCAGGGTCTGGTTGGTGCCGAGCAGGGTCTGGTTCTGCTGCACCAGGTCGCTGACCAGTTGTTCCAATTGGCTTAGGGATGCTTCCAACATTTTGATATTCCGGGCTTTTTCAAAGGGCGCGTACGATAAAGAAAAGTCACTGTGGATGCCAGGGTTAAACAGGCGCAAAGCCTTGATTTTGCTGACGGGCAACCTTCCTCGCGAGTTTTAAAGACTGCGGTAGGCCAATCTGGTTCCTGCACTTCGTCGCCGAGGCCTTTGCTCTATTACAGAGTGATGCCGAAAAGATCGCAGCCTGCGGCAGCTCCTACATGTAATGCGAGCCTGTGCAGGAGCTGCCGCAGGCTGCGATCTTTTGATCTGCAAAACCTTTTTGACAGCATCACATTTCAACAGGTTAGAATCGCTGGCACGCAGACTGCATGGTCAGTTTGTGCCCGCCTTTCAGCTTTCTGGAGTACTGCCTTTGAATGCGACGACCATCAACAGCCTGTTCTTGATCGGCGCGTTGCTGGTAGGTGCGAGCATTCTGGTGAGCTCCCTTTCATCGCGCCTCGGCATCCCGATTCTGGTGATCATCCTGGCCGTCGGCATGGCGGCCGGTGTCGATGGCGGCGGCATTATCTTCGACAACTACCCCACGGCCTACCTGGTCGGCAACCTCGCACTGGCGGTGATCCTGCTCGATGGCGGCTTGCGTACCCGGGTCTCGAGTTTCCGCGTGGCGTTATGGCCGGCGCTCTCATTGGCCACGGTCGGGGTGCTGATTACCACCGGGCTGACCGGCATGGCGGCCGCCTGGCTGTTCGACCTGAACCTGATCCAGGGCCTGCTGATCGGCGCCATCGTCGGCTCCACCGACGCCGCGGCGGTGTTCTCGCTGTTGGGTGGCAAAGGCCTGAACGAACGGGTAACCGCCAGCCTTGAAATCGAATCCGGCAGCAACGACCCGATGGCGGTGTTCCTCACCGTCACCCTGATCGACATGCTCGCCAGCGGCCAGACCGGCCTGCACTGGAGTCTGCTGACCCACCTGCTGCGCGAGTTCGGCATCGGTGGCGTCATCGGCCTGGGCGGTGGCTGGCTCATGCTGCAACTGGTCAACCGCATCAATCTGGCCACCGGCCTGTATCCGATCCTGGTCATCGCCGGTGGCCTGGTGGTGTTTGCCCTGACCAACGCCCTGCACGGCAGCGGCTTCCTTGCCGTGTACCTGTGCGGCCTGGTGATCGGCAACCGTCCGGTGCGCAGCCGCCACGGCATTTTGCACATGCTCGACGGCATGGCCTGGCTGGCGCAGATCGGCATGTTCCTGGTGCTGGGGCTGTTGGTCACACCTCACGACCTGCTGCCAATCGCCTTGCCGGCTCTGGCCCTGGCGCTGTGGATGATTCTGTTTGCCCGGCCACTGTCGGTGGTGGTCGGCCTGCTGCCGTTCAAGGCATTCCATGGTCGTGAGAAAGCGTTCATTTCCTGGGTCGGCTTGCGCGGCGCGGTCCCGATCATTCTCGCGGTGTTCCCGCTGATGGCCGGCCTGCCCAACGCCCAGCTGTACTTCAACCTCGCCTTCTTTATCGTGTTGGTGTCGCTGCTGGTTCAGGGCACGAGCCTGCCGTGGGTCGCCAAGCTGCTGAAGGTGACGGTACCTCCGGAGCCTGCACCCATCTCGCGCTCGGCCCTGGAAGTGCATGTCACCAGCGAGTGGGAGCTGTTCGTTTATCGCCTCGGTGCGGAAAAATGGTGCATCGGTTCACCCCTGCGTGAGCTGAAAATGCCCGAAGGCACCCGTATCGCGGCCCTGTTTCGTGGTCAACAATTGCTCCATCCGTCGGGTAGTACGGTGCTGGAAGTCGATGATTTGCTGTGTGTTATCGGCCATGAACACAACCTGCCGGCCCTCGGAAAACTCTTCAGCCAGGCACCCCAACGGGGCCTCGATCTGCGCTTCTTCGGCGACTTCGTACTCGAAGGAGACGCCCAGCTGGCCGCGGTTGCGGCCCTGTATGGGCTGAAGGTCGAAGGCATCGATCCGGACATGTCCCTGGGCCGCTTCATTGCCCAGAAAGTCGGCGGCGCGCCGGTGGTGGGTGACCAGGTGGAATGGAACAACACCATCTGGACCGTGGCGGTCATGGACGGGAACAAGATCGGCAAAGTGGGCGTCAGATTCCCCGAAGGAAGTCGCCCGGGTCCCGGACTCTTCCTCTAAACTGCTTCCACTCTCACTTGCTTGACCGGTCTTTATGCCTAACCTGCGCTCCTTTTTCGCCATTGCCCTTCTGGGCTTGAGTCTCTCTGTCGGCCCCCTTGGTTTTTCACAAGCGGTACAAGCGGCCGAACCGCCCTCCAGCGAAGCCGTGCAAGCGAGCCTGGACAAGATTGCCGACCGCAAACTGCCGGAAGCCGATCAGAAGGCCTTGCAATCCGTCCTGCAAGGCACGCTGAACCAGCTCAACAACAAGCGCGATTACGAGCAGAAGCTGATCGAGCTCAAGCAAACGTTGAGTTCTGCACCCAAGCAGACGATCGAGAACCAGCGCGAACTGACCCGCCTCAAGGCCAGCCCTGTGGTGCCGGTGGCGCAGCGCTTCGCCAAAGAATCGATCCAGCAGCTGGAGCAAATGCTCACTGAGCGCTCCACCCAGCAAAGCGACCTGCAAAAAGCCCTGGGCGATGCCAACAGCCTGACCATCACTGCCCAGACCCGCCCCGAGCGCGCCCAGGCGGAGATATCCGCCAGTCAGACGCGCATCCAGCAGATCAACAATATCCTCAAGAACGGCAAGGACGCCGGCAAGACCCTGAGCGCCGAGCAGCGCGACCAGCTCAATGCCGAACTGGCGGCACTGAACGCCCTGATCCCGCTGCGCCGCCAGGAACTGGCCGGCAATACCCAATTGCAAGATCTCGGCAACAGCCAGCATGACCTGCTGTCGGAGCGATCCGACCGCCTGGACAAGGAAATCCAGGAACTGCAAACCCTGATCAACCAGAAGCGTCTGGCATTGTCCCAGGAAACGGTCACCCAGCAATCCATCGAAGCGCAGAAGGCCGGCGGCAGCAGCCTGCTGGCCACCGAAAGCGCGGCCAACCTGAAGCTCTCGGACTACCTGCTCAAAAGCACCGACCGCCTCAACGAAGTCACCCAGCAGAACCTGCAGACCAAGCAACAACTGGACAGCCTGACCCAGAGCGATTCGGCGCTGGACGAGCAAATCAACGTACTCAAAGGCAGCCTGCTGCTCTCGAAGATTCTCTACAAACAGAAACAGGCGTTGCCGCGCCTGCGGCTCGACCGCAACCTGGCCGACCAGATCGCTGACATTCGCCTGTATCAGTTCGAAGTCAGCCAGCAACGGGAACTGCTGAGCAATCCGACCACCTACGTTGAAAACCTGCTGTCGACCCAGCCCCCCGAGCAAGTCACGCCGCAGTTGCGCAAAAGCCTGATGGAACTGGCCACCACCCGCGCCGACCTGCTCGAGCGGCTCAATCGCGAACTGAGCGCAGTGCTCAATGAATCCATCACCCTGCAACTGAACCAGAAACAGCTGCTCAGCACCGCACAAAGCCTGCGGGCGACGCTCGATGAGCAGATGTTCTGGATTCCCAGCAACAAGCCGCTGGACCTGGAGTGGATTCACAGCGTGCCGGATCGCCTCCAGCGTCAACTCGACTCACTCCCGGTACTTTCAAGCCTGAGCGAACTGACCGACGGTTTGACCCAACGCCCACTGCTGTTCCTGCCATTGGCGCTGCTGATCGGTGCGCTGCTGTGGCGGCGCAAGAGTCTGTACGCACGACTGAACAAGGTTCACCAGGACATCGGTCACTTCAAGCGCGATAGCCAGTGGCACACCCCGCAGGCGATTCTGATCAACATCCTGCTGGCGATGCCGGTTTCCCTGGGCCTGGCCCTGTGTGGCCTGGCCCTGCAAATCGACGCCCGTGGGCAGAACGCCAATATGGGCGCGGCGCTGCTGCAAATGGCCGGGGCCTGGCTGGTGTTCTACACCGCCTACCGGATCCTCGCACCGGGTGGCGTGGCAGAACTGCATTTCCGCTGGGAAAAGCCCCAGGTGGAATTCCTGCGCAGATGGATCCGCCGTCTCGGCATCGTGGTGATGGCACTGGTGACCGTAGTGGCCGTTGCCGAACTGCAACCGGCGGCACTGGCCGATGACGTGCTCGGCATGCCGGTGGTGCTCACCTGCTACGCCTTGATGACCTTGCTGCTCAGCCGCCTGCTCATCAGCAGCCCGACTCACGAGAACGCCTCGCTGTTCCGCAAACTGGTGGGGATCCTGTTCACCGCCCTGCCTGTCGCGCTGTTCGTGGCGGTGTGCTTCGGCTACTACTACACCGCACTTAAGCTCAGCGACCGCTTGATCAATACCCTGTACCTGCTGATGTTCTGGCTGGTGATCGAAGCCACCTTCGTGCGCGGCCTCAGCGTGGCGGCCCGGCGTCTGGCCTACCAGCGCGCCCTGGCCAAGCGCCTGGCCGCCAAAGAGGCCGGCGACGGCGAAGCGGTGATCGAAGAGCCGACCATGGACATCGAGAAGGTCAACGAACAATCCCTGCGCCTGATCCGCCTGGCGCTGCTCGGCGGCTTCATGGCGGCGCTGTATTGGGTCTGGGCCGACCTGATCACCGTGTTCTCGTACCTGGACAACATCACCCTCTACGAATACACCAGCGGTACCGGCGCCAACATGAGCATGGTGCCGATCAGCATCGGCGACATGCTCGGTGCGTTGATCATCATCGGCATCACCTTCGCCCTGGCGCGCAACTTGCCCGGCCTGCTGGAAGTCTTCGTGCTGTCCAAGCTCAACCTGGCCCAGGGCAGCGCCTACGCGACCACCACGTTGCTCTCGTACGTGATCGCCGGCGTCGGTTTCGTCTCGACCCTGTCGACCCTGGGCGTGAGCTGGGACAAGTTGCAATGGCTGGTGGCGGCGCTGTCGGTCGGCCTCGGTTTCGGCATGCAGGAAATCTTCGCCAACTTCATTTCCGGCATCATGATTCTGTTCGAACGTCCGGTGCGGATCGGTGACACCATCACCATCGGCAACCTGTCGGGTACGGTGAGCAAGATCCGTATCCGTGCCACGACCATCACCGACTTCGACCGCAAGGACATCATCGTCCCGAACAAGACGTTCATCACCGGGCAACTGATCAACTGGTCGCTGACCGACACCATCACCCGGGTGACCCTCAAGCTCGGTGTCGACTACGGCTCGGACCTGGACCTGGTGAAAGAATTGCTGCTCAAGGCTGCACGGGATAACCCGCGCGTCCTGAAAGATCCGGAGCCGCATGTGTACTTCCTGAATTTCGGTGAAAGCACCCTCGACCACGAGTTGCGCATGCACGTGCGCGACCTCGGCGACCGCAACCCGGTGCTCGACGAGGTCAACCGCTTCATCAACCGCGAGTTCAAGAAGCAGCACATCAACATCTCGTTCCGGCAGATGGAGGTCTACCTCAAGAACCTGCACGGCCAGGAATACAAGATGGTGCCGATCGAGCCGGAAGCGAAAACCATCGTGCCGATCGTCGACGGCAAGCCGGCGCAAGAACCGCCTGCCGCCAAACTCGACTAACCGGCCTTTCCCCAGCAGAATGCTCGGACATTCTGCTGGAGCCGGCCCTTGAAAGCCCTCGACGAACTCACCTTCGATAATCGCTTCGACCGCCTGGGCGACGCGTTTTCCGCCCATGTGCTGCCCGAGCCCATCGACAATCCGCGCCTGGTCGTGGCCAGCCCCGCCGCCATGGCCCTGCTGGACCTCGACCCGGCCGTGGCCGAAACCCCGGAGTTCGCCGAACTGTTCAGCGGCCACAAGCTCTGGGCCGATGCGATTCCGAGGGCGATGGTCTATTCCGGACATCAGTTCGGTTCCTACAACCCGCAACTGGGCGATGGCCGCGGCCTGTTGCTCGGCGAGGTGTACAACGAGGCCGGCGAACACTGGGACCTGCACCTCAAGGGCGCCGGCCAGACGCCGTTTTCACGCATGGGCGATGGCCGGGCGGTACTGCGCTCGTCAATCCGCGAGTTCCTCGCTTCCGAAGCCCTGAACGCCCTGAATATCCCGACCACCCGCGCCCTGTGCGTGATCGGTTCCGACACCCCGGTGTGGCGCGAAAAGCAGGAGCGCGCGGCCATGGTCCTGCGCCTGGCGCCAAGCCATGTGCGCTTCGGCCACTTCGAATACTTCTACTACACCAAACGCCCCGAGCAGCAGAAAGTGCTGGGTGATCACGTGCTGGCCATGCACTTCCCGCAGTGCCTGGAACAACCGGAGCCGTACCTGGCGATGTTCCGCGAAGTGGTCGAGCGCAACGCCGAACTGATCGCAAAATGGCAGGCCTATGGCTTCTGCCACGGGGTGATGAATACCGACAACATGTCGATCCTCGGGATTACATTCGACTTCGGCCCGTTCGCCTTCCTCGACGACTTCGACGCCAACTTCATCTGCAACCACTCCGACGACCAGGGTCGTTACTCCTTCAGCAACCAGGTGCCGATTGGCCAGTGGAACCTCAGCGCCTTGGCTCAGGCACTGACGCCATTCATCAGCGTCGAAGCCCTGCGCGAAACCCTCGGCCTCTACCTGCCGCTGTTCCAGGCCCATTACCTGGACCTGATGCGCCGCCGCCTCGGCCTGACCACGGCGGAGGATGACGACCAGAAACTGCTGGAGAACCTGCTGCAACTGATGCAGAACAGCGGCGTCGACTACAGCCTGTTTTTCCGTCGCCTGGGGGATGAGGCACCGGAACTGGCCATCACCCGCTTGCGCGATGACTTCGTCGACCTCAAGGGCTTTGATGCCTGGGGCGAACTCTACGTCGCCCGGGTCGCCCGTGAAGGCACGCTGGATCAGGAGCAGCGCCGCCAGCGGATGCACGCGGTCAACCCCCTGTACATCCTGCGCAACTACCTGGCGCAAAAGGCCATCGATGCGGCAGAAAGCGGCGACTATTCAGAAGTTCGACGACTGCACGCAGTGCTGAGCAATCCGTTCGAGGAACAACCGGGGATGGAAAGCTACGCCGAGAGGCCACCGGAATGGGGCAAGCATCTGGAGATCAGTTGTTCGTCGTGAGGCGGGTCAGATAAAGGTTTCTACAGACACACCGAAACGTTCGGCCAACCAGCGGATCTGCCGCAGGTTGAGCTGGCGTTTGCCGCTCAGGATCTCGGAAACGACCGACTGAGGGCCGACGCCAGGCAGGTCGCTCTGGCTCAAGCCGTGTTCGCGCATCAAGTAGCCAAGAACCTCGACTCCGCTGGGCTTCGGCATCGGGTGATGCTTGTGATCCCATTCCTCAATCCAGTCACCAATGATGTCTACCAGACTCATCAACGGGTGAGACTCATCGTCGCCGGTCATCTCGAGCAACTCGTCCAGCGCCTGCGCCAACAGGTCATAGTCGTCTTCGCTTTTCGGTTTTCGAAGCAACGGCGAGACGAACTCCCAATGCTCGGCAGCTCTTTCGATCAGGACACTCATGCTCTTTCCTCCTTCCATTTACCGCGGTCATATTCGCGGTGGTCCAGCACATGCTTGATATAAAGCTTTTGCGATCGATACCTGACAAAAGCGATCAGCCGCAATTTGTTGCCACCGATATCGAAAACATGAAACTCGCCCACCTTGTCGACTGCAGGAAAGGTGGTTCTCATCGCCGCAAAATCCGACGGCTTGCTTCCTTTGGCTAATTGATACCAATGATCCAGCGCGTTGGCTGCCATTGGCCATTTCTCCTTGGCTTCACGTACTCTTTTTTCGGTGAGAACATGCATGCAACATCCTTATCGCATTTTGCTATGGAAAGTTAATCTCAGATCGAAAATATCGCAAGTTGCGATAATGCTCCACAGACAAGCGGTCTGGCTCGGCAAGACTCAAGCCTAGATTCACCGCACGCCGCTGCACGATTGAAAATATGAGCAAACGTCTCCAACTAGGTGTTATCAGCTCCCCATTGGATCTTGCTCATGACCGACCCACTCCTCATCCCCTGCCCCCATTGCAACGGCCTCAACCGCATCCCCGCCGAGCGCCTCAACGATCACCCGAAATGCGGACGCTGCAAGGCCGACGTCCTGCTGAACAAGCCGTTTGAATTGAAACAAGGCGACTACGCCAGCCAGATCAAGGGCGATCTGCCGCTGCTGGTGGACGTGTGGGCGGACTGGTGCGGGCCGTGCAAGTCGTTTGCACCGGTGTTCGAGCAGGCGGCCGGGCAACTGGAGGGCAAGTGCCGGTTGGCCAAGCTGGACAGCGAGGCGAACCAGCAGTTGTCGGCGCAGTTGGGGATTCGCTCGATCCCGAGCCTGATCCTGTTCAAGAACGGCCGGGAGATCGCCCGGCAGAGCGGGGCTTTCCCGTTGCCGCAGTTGATGGCCTGGCTGCGTAGCCAGGGTATCTGAAGCAACACAGCCCCTGTGGGAGCGAGCTTGCTCGCGATGACGATGTGTCAGTCGAAGATAATGTTGACTGTCAGTCCGCTATCGCGAGCAAGCTCGCTCCCACAGTGTTTTGTTTCGCCTGGAAGATCAGGCGTTTTCCAGCAGGCTGTGCAATTCGACAAACTGCTGGGTCAGCTTGTGCCGCGGGTCGAGATGGATCAGCGGCGTGTTGGCCTGGTGGGATTCGCGCATGCGTACCGAGCTGGCCAGGTACACCGGCAGCACCGGCAGGCCTTCGGCGATCAGTTCGTCGAGGATTTGTTGGGGCAGGCTGGCGCGGGCCTGGAACTGGTTGACGACGATGCCTTCGACTTCCAGGCCTTCGTTATGGTCGTCCTTCAACTCTTCGATTTCCGCCATCAGGCCGTAGAGTGCCTGGCGTGAAAAACTGTCGCAATCGAAGGGAATCAGCACACGATCGGCGGCAATCAATGCAGAAACCGCATAGAAATTCAGCGCTGGCGGGGTATCGAGGTAAATCCGGTCGTAGTCTTCGCTCAGTTCCTCAAGCAACTTACGCAGCTTGTTGATCTTGTGCTTGGCTTCAAGCTTTGGCTGCAAGTCCGCCAGTTCAGCGGTGGCGGTAATGACGTGGAGGTTATCGAAGGGGGTTTCGTAGATGTCGACCTGATTCTTTTTGGAGAACGGCCCGGAAGACAGCGTCTGCTTGAAGAAATCGGCGATGCCCATCGGGATGTCGCTACCCGTGAGCCCCGTCAGGTACTGAGTGGAGTTGGCCTGGGCATCGAGATCCACCAACAAGGTGCGAAAACCCTCGTTGGCACTGACCGCCGCCAGATTGCAGGCAATGCTGGACTTGCCAACGCCACCTTTCTGATTGAACACCACGCGCCGCATGTCAAAACCTCCGTGTATCAAAGAATGATCGAGTGTAGTGGTGCACGGCGCTGCTTCGCTACCAGGGACTACACAGTCAGTTGCCTTCTCTTACATGAAAAGCCGTGAACGGCCCGATGGTTTGACGCAGGAACCGACAGACGGAGTAGTGATTGTGTGAATAATTACCAATCGCTCAGTTTTTGCGAGCCAGTCGCTGCATCTTGTTGAGCAAAATGTAACCAGCATTTGCTACAGGTTCCCGGCACCGGGATAATGCGCGCCACTCGGCGGCAAACGCCGCGCAGGGTGAGTCTCGGCTCTCGGCCACTCCCCGCGTCAAGTAAGCCCGTGAGGGCGGGATGAATGTCTGTGATCAACTTCAACATCGCCCAATGGCGCGCCTGGGCCCCGGGGCTTGAGAGCGTGAACGATTGGCAGGCCTGGAGCCGGCAACCCGTCGTGCTGCCGGACAGCGATGCCGCTCCTGACGTTTCCTTTCTGCCGGCCATGCAGCGCCGCAGGCTCAGCCGCCTGGCACGGATGGCCTTCAGTGTCGGCTGGCCATTGGCCGAAGGCCGGCAGGATCTGCCATTGGTCTTTGTTTCCCGTCACGGCGAAACACCCCGCACCGTCGACATTCTCAGTGATCTGGCCGCCGACGAGCCGCTGTCGCCGACCCGGTTCAGCTTGTCGGTGCATAACGCGATTATTGGTTTGTGGTCGATCATGCGCGGTGAAACCAGCGAAATGACGGCCCTGGCTGCCGCAGGCGATGGCCTGGAGCACGGCATGCTCGAAGCTGCCGCGCTGCTGGCCGAAGGCGCTGGCGCGGTACTGCTGGTGGTCACCGAAGAGCGGCCGCCCGAAGCTTACTCGACCTGGATCGACGACGTGCCATTCCCTTATGCCGTCGGCCTGCTGATCACACCCGGTACCGACTGGCAGTTGTCCCTGAACAGCCCCTCGGAAGCGTTGTCCAACTCCCGCTGGCCCCACGCGCTGAATCTGTTGCGTATGCTGCTCGGCCAGCAAACCACCTGCCAACATGCCTGGAAAAATCGTGTATGGACCTGGCAACGCAACCCGTGACCGAGAAAAACCGCGACGCCTATTACTGGCGCTTGCTGGCCACCGCCGCGAGCTTTGCCCTGTTCGGGTTGGGCGGCCTGTGCCTGCGCCTGGTGATTTTCCCTGTGCTGAACTGCCTGCCGGGCGACGCCCGGACCCATCGGCTGCGGGCCCGGCAAACGGTCAGCCGCTGTTTCTGGATTTTTGTGCGCTTCATGGCCCGTACCGGGGTGCTGACCTACGACATTGAAGGCGCGGAAAAACTCGGTCGTCCCGGGCAAATGATCCTTGCCAATCACCCCTCGCTGATCGACGTGGTGTTTCTGATCGGCCTGGTGCGTCACGCCAACTGCGTGGTCAAGCAAAGTCTCTGGGAAAACCCGTTCACACGTGGACCGCTGCGCTGCACCGAATACATCAGCAACGACGGCAGCATGGACATGCTCGACGCGGCGGCCGACGCGCTGAAAGACGGCCAGACCCTGATCATTTTCCCCGAAGGCACGCGCACCCAACCCGGCCAGGCACCGGCCTTTCATCGGGGCGGTGCGGCAATCGCCCTGCGGGGTGCGAAAATCCTCACCCCGGTCATTATCAAGGTCAACCCGACCACATTGACCAAGGCCGAGCCCTGGTACCGCATCCCCAAGCGGCGCGTGCACTTCAGTTTTCGGGTCGGGGCCGATATAGACCCACAGGCCTTCGCCTCGCTGGGGCCGGCTCCGCAAGCCTCGCGCAAGCTCAACGATTATTTGCATTCTTACTTCATCAAGGAGCTCGCCGAAGATGAGCGATCGGAACACCCATAGCCTGGTGCTGGAAATCAAAGAGCTGATCATCGACGCCCTGGGCCTCGAGGACATCAGCGCCGAAGACATCGGCAACGAGCAGACGCTGTTCGGCGAAGGCCTGGGCCTAGACTCGGTGGACGCCCTGGAACTGGGCCTGGCCATCCAGAAAAAGTACGGCATCAAAATCGATGCCGACGCCAAAGACACTCGCAATCACTTCAGCAACGTGGCGAGCCTTGCGGCGTTCGTCACCGCAAAACAGGCAGCTTGAGACCGGACCATGCAAACTCGTGATGACATTTTCAACACCCTGCGCGATGCCCTGGTCGAGCTTTTCGAACTGGACCCCGGGCGTGTGAGCCTGGAATCCAACCTGTATCAGGACCTGGAAATCGATAGCATCGACGCGGTCGACCTGATCGATCACATCAAACGCCAGACGGGCAAGAAAATCGCCGCCGAAGAATTCAAATCGGTGCGTACCGTCAGTGACGTTGTCGAGGCGGTCTACCGTCTGGTTCAACCGGCCGCATGAGTCGTCTGATTGGCCTCGGCCTGCTGCTGGCAGGCCTTTTGTATCCCTTTGCGGTGTATTTCGGCATGGAGCACTTCGCCCCCTGGCAGTTCGGCCTGCTGCTGGGCGGACTGTGGCTGGCCCGGGCGCTGACCGGCAAACGTCGGCCCGGCAGCCTGTGGATGGCAACGGTGGCCATTGGGTTCTGCCTGTTGCTGGCACTGTTCGACAGCCCGGCGCTGTTGCGCTGGTATCCGGTGTTGATCAGCGTCTTCATGTTGGTGCTGTTCGGCTCGAGCCTGACATTCGGCCCACCGATCGTCGAACGCCTGGCCCGGGTGCGCGAGCCGCAATTACCGGCCGAGGGCATTCGCTATACCCGTCAGGTGACCGTCGCCTGGAGCGTTTTCTTTTTATGCAACGGTTTGTGTGCCGCCGCCCTGACCCTCTGGGCGCCGCTGAGCTGGTGGACGCTGTACACCGGCCTGATCTCCTACGGATTGATAGGCCTGATGTTTGCCATTGAATGGCTGATACGACTAAGGGTACGAGGCCACCCATGAATTGGATAAAACTTGAGCACCTGCTGCTCAAGGCCCGGCCGGACCGTGCCATCACGACCGGTCCGGCACTGGATCACACCCGACTGTGCGAACTGGCGCTGAGCCTTGCCGCCGGCCTGCAAGCCCAGGGTGTACGGCAGATGGCCGTGCACCTTGAGGATGCCGCCGACCTGGCGATTGCCCTGCTCGGCGCCTGGCGTGCCGGGGTCAGTGTGCTGCTGCCGTCCGACCTGCAACCGCAGACCCGCCAACGCTGGTCAGGCGAAGTTGATCTGTGGCTGTCCGATCAACCGGGCGACATGCACCTTGGCGATTTCCATCAGCCGCCGCTCAGTGCCGCTGCGCTGGACCTGGATAACTGTCGGTTGAGCCTGTGCACATCCGGTTCCAGTGGCGAACCCAAGCGCATCGAAAAGAACCTGCGCCAACTGGCCAATGAAGTCGAAGCCCTGGAAAAGCTGTGGGGTCCTGGCCTGGGCCCGGCGTGCATCATTGGCAGCGTCGCCACCCAGCACATCTACGGTTTGTTGTTTCGGGTACTGTGGCCGTTGTGCGCCGGGCGTCCGTTCGTACGCAAGCAACTGGCGTTCCCGGAAGACCTGCAACGTGCCAGCCGCGAGCACCCGGCCTTTGCCTGGGTGGCCAGCCCGGCGCTGCTCAAGCGCATGGGCGACAACCTTGACTGGCCGGCCTTGAGTTCCGTTCGCCGGGTGTTTTCCTCCGGCGGTGCATTGCCGGTCGAAGCCGCACAAAGCCTGCATGAGCGTCTCGGGCAATGGCCAACGGAAATTTTCGGCAGCTCGGAAACCGGCGGCATCGCCTGGCGTCAGGGCTCCGAACTCTGGCAACCCTTTGCCGATGTCACACTGACTCAAGACAGTGAGGGTGCGCTGCTGATCGCTTCGCCCTACTTGCCTGATGGTCATATCGAACAGACTGCCGACTCAGCACGCATCGCCGTCGATGGTCGCTTCGAATTGCTCGGGCGACTGGACCGGATCGTCAAACTGGAAGAGAAACGCATCTCGCTGCCGATGCTGGAACAGGCGCTGATGGCCCATGACTGGGTCAGCGAAGCGCGGCTCGGCGTGGTTCGGGAAAACCGCGCTTCCCTGGGGGCGTTAGTGGTTCCGAGCGAAGCCGGTTTGCATGCTCTGCGTAATCTGGGCCGACGCAGCCTCACCGAGCAATTGCGCCAACACCTGAACCAACACTGCGAAACCCTGGCCCTGCCGAGACGCTGGCGCCTGCTGCGACAACTGCCACTGAACGCTCAGGGCAAACTGCCCCAGGCCGACGTCGACGCCCTGCTGTTGGCGCCGCGTCCCAAAACCCCAGAGGTGCTGGAGCAAGTCGAAAGCGATGGCGAGTGGAGCCTGCAACTGGCCGTGCCACCGGACCTGGCCTATTTCAGCGGTCATTTCCCCAAGGCGCCGGTATTGCCTGGCGTGGTGCAGGTGGACTGGGCGCTGAGCCTGGGCCGGCAACTGATGAACCTGCCGGAAAAATTCGCCGGCATGGAAGTCTTGAAGTTCCAGCAACTGGTGCGCCCGGGCGATGAAATCCAGCTGCACCTGCGCTTCGACCCGGCCCGCGGCAAACTCTATTTCGCCTACCGCAACGAAACCGCTACCTGCTCCAGCGGGCGAATATTGCTGGAGGCGGCGCATGTGTAAGTTTGGTGAGTGCTGCGCACTCATTCGCGAGCAAGCCCGCTCCCACAGGGGGGCCGTGTCGTTCACAAATCCAGTGTGGGAGCGGCGGTGCGACGATTCGACTTGCTCGCGAAGCAGACACCTCGGTCCTTCAGGTGTACACCAACATGCATAGCCCCTGCGCTGTCGTCCCCGTGTACAACCACGAAGGCGCCATCACCACAGTGGTCGATGCGCTGATCGCCAGCCATCTGCCGTGCATCCTGGTGGACGATGCCAGCAGCCCGCGCTGCGCCCGGGTACTGGACCGCCTGGCCCAACGTGAAATGGTTTACCTGATCCGCCTCGCCGAAAACCAGGGCAAGGGCGGCGCGGTCATGACCGGCTTGCGCGAAGCTTCACGCCTGGGTTTCAGCCATGCCCTGCAGGTGGATGCCGATGGCCAGCACGACCTGCAGGACGTCAAACGCTTCATCGAACAATCACGCCGCCACCCACGGGCGGTGATCTGCGGTTATCCGCAATATGACGCCAGCGTACCCAAAGGCCGTTTGTATGCACGCTACCTCACCCACGTCATGGTCTGGATCAACACCCTGTCGTTGCAGATTCGCGACTCCATGTGCGGTTTCCGGGTTTACCCGTTGCCACCGGTTCTGGCGTTGATCGAGTCAGCGAAAATCGGCAAGCGCATGGACTTCGACTCGGACATCCTGGTGCGCCTGGCCTGGCGCAATCAGCCGATGCAATGGCTGCAAACCAAAGTCCGTTACCCGCTGGACGGCGTTTCGCATTTTCGGATGTTCCACGACAACGTGCTGATTTCCAGCATGCACACGCGGCTGTTCTTCGGCATGTTGCTGCGCTCACCCATGATCCTCTGGCGACGGTGGCGGACATGAGTGCCGACAAACAACACTGGGCCGACCGCGAGGAGCGCGGCAGTTTCTGGCTGATGAAGCTCACCGCATTCGGCGCCAAAGTGCTGGGCCGTCGAGTACTGAGCCCGGTGTTGTACGGCATCGTCCTGTACTTCTTCCTGTTCGGGCGCAGTGCGCGACACAGTGCCTGGCAATACCAGCAACGCCTGGCCGACTGGAGCGGGCGCAACGAACTGCGCCCAAGCCATTGGCGGGTATTCGGCCAGTTCATGGCGTTCGCCGACTCCATGCTCGACAAACTCGACGTCTGGAACGGCAGGCTGAGCATCGAGCAGATCGAAATCATCGACCCGGCGCTGCTGCGCGACCAGTTGCGCGCTGCCCGCGGCCAGATGCTGGTCGGCGCACACCTGGGCAACCTGGAAGTCTGCCGCGCACTGGCGGAAATCGGCGAAAAGGTCACGATGAACGTGCTGGTGCACACCAAGCACGCCGAACAGTTCAACCGTTTGCTGGGTGAAGCCGGGGCGACCAACTTGCGCCTGATTCAGGTCAGCGAGCTGGACCCCGGGATCATGCTGCAATTGAGCGAGCGCCTGGAGCGCGGCGAGTGGCTGGCGATTGCCGGCGACCGCGTGCCGCTGCATGGCGGACGCAGCGTGACCGTGGATTTTCTCGGCCATCCGGCCAGATTCCCTCAAGGCCCGTGGCTGTTGGCCGGCCTGCTGAAATGCCCGATCAATTTGCTGCTGTGCCTGAAAAAGCCCGACGGCGACTATCGACTGACCATTGAACCCTTCGCTGAGGCAATCACCTGGATGCGCAGCGACCGCGAACAGGTCATTCATCAGTGGGCGTCCCGCTACGCCGAGCGCCTGAGTCACTATTGCCTCGAAGCGCCCCAACAATGGTTCAACTTTTACCCTTTCTGGAAGACCGATGACGACGCCAACGCTTGAGCCGGTAACCTTCGGCGAACGCCCTCTGCGCATTGAAGATGTGCTGGCACTGGCCAACCGCAAGGTGCCGGCGCAGTTGCAAAGCGATCCCGCCTACCGCGAGCGCATCGCCAAGGGCGCGCGTTTTCTCGACTCGCTGCTGGACAAGGAAGGCGTGATCTACGGCGTGACCACCGGTTATGGCGATTCCTGCGTGGTCGCGGTGCCGCTGCATCACGTCGAAGCGCTGCCGCAGCACCTGTACACCTTCCACGGCTGCGGGCTGGGGAAACTGCTCGACGCCCAGGCCACCCGCGCGGTATTGGCGGCGCGTCTGCAGTCGCTGTGCCACGGTGTTTCCGGGGTGCGCGTGGAGCTGCTGGAACGCCTGCAGGCGTTCCTTGAACACGACATCCTGCCGCTGATTCCGGAGGAAGGTTCGGTCGGCGCCAGCGGTGACCTGACGCCGCTTTCGTACGTTGCCGCCACGCTGTCCGGCGAACGCGAAGTGATGTTCCGCGGCGAACGCCGGCAGGCTACCGATGTGCACCGCGAACTCGGCTGGCAACCACTGGTGTTGCGGCCGAAAGAAGCCCTGGCGCTGATGAACGGCACTGCCGTAATGACCGGCCTCGCCTGCCTGGCATTCGCCCGCGCCGATTACCTGCTGCAACTGGCCACGCGCATCACCGCGCTGAACGTGGTCGCCCTGCAGGGCAACCCGGAGCACTTCGACGAGCGCCTGTTCGCCGCCAAGCCACACCCGGGACAGATGCAGGTCGCCGCGTGGCTGCGCAAGGATCTGGCCATCGACGCGCCGACCGCCCCCTTGCATCGCCTGCAAGACCGCTATTCCCTGCGCTGCGCGCCCCATGTGCTGGGCGTGCTGGCCGACAGCCTGAACTGGCTGCGTTCGTTCATCGAGATTGAACTCAACAGCGCCAACGACAACCCGATCATCGACGCCGAAGCCGAGCGCGTGCTGCACGGCGGGCACTTCTACGGCGGGCACATCGCGTTCGCCATGGACAGCCTGAAAAACCTCGTGGCCAACGTCGCCGACCTGCTGGACCGGCAACTCGCGCTGCTGGTGGACGAGCGCTACAACCATGGCTTGCCGAGCAACCTGTCCGGCGCTACGGCTGACCGCGCCATGCTCAACCACGGCTTCAAGGCCGTGCAGATCGGCACCAGCGCCTGGACCGCCGAAGCGCTGAAAAACACCATGCCGGCCAGCGTCTTCTCGCGCTCCACCGAATGCCACAACCAGGACAAAGTCAGCATGGGCACCATCGCCGCCCGGGATGCGATCCGCGTATTGGAACTCACCGAACAAGTGGCAGCCGCCACCCTGCTGGCGGCCAATCAGGGCGTCTGGCTGCGCGGCCAGGCCGAAGATGCGCGACCACTGCCACCCGCACTGGCCGCCATGCATGAAGACTTGGCCGGGGACTTCCCACCGGTCATCGAAGACCGCGCGCTGGAAGGCGAGTTGCGCCTGTGCCTGCAGCGCATCGCCGAACAACACTGGAGGCTGCATGCGTAGCAAGGGACTTCTGCACACCGACACGGAAATCGTCGTGCCGTTCTTTGACGTCGACAGCATGCACGTGGTCTGGCACGGCCATTACGTCAAATACCTGGAAGTCGCCCGCTGCGCGCTGCTGGACACGATCGGCCACAACTACACGGCGATGAACGAATCCGGCTACGCGTGGCCGGTGATCGACCTGCAATTGCGCTACGTGCGCGGCGCGGTGTTCGGCCAGAAACTGAACGTGCGCGCCAACCTGGTGGAGTGGGAGAACCGCTTGAAGATCAACTACCTGATCAGCGATCTGCAAACCGGTGAACGCCTGACCCGGGCCATGACGGTACAGGTCGCCGTCGACCTCGCCAGCCGCGAGATGCAATTGGCCTCGCCCAAGGTGTTCACCGACGCCGTTGAAAGGGCCCTGCCATGATGTTCTGCCGCCCCCGCCCCCCTGTAGGAGCGAGCCTGCTCGCGATGGTCGCTAACGATGACACCGGGCCCCTGACACCCCGCGGCTTTCTCAGGTTTTTCGCGAGCAAGCTCGCGCCTACAGTGCTCTGCGTGCTACTGGGTATTCCAGGGCTGGCCCATGCCTTCGACCTGCAACAACTCAGCGAGCAACTGGCCAAACCCGAGGTGATCCACGGCAACTTCATCCAGGAGAAACACCTGCGCGCCCTGCCCCAGCCGCTGACCAGCAAGGGCTCATTCGTGCTGGCAAAAAACCACGGCTTGTTGTGGCTGCTCAAAACACCGTTGCAACAGGACTATCGCATCACCACCAAAGGCATTGCCCGGCGAGACGGCAGTGTCTGGCAAATGCTGCCGGGCAAAAGCGCCGGTGCCGAGCAGAACCGTTTGTTCCTCGCCGTGCTGCAAGGCGACAGCAGCGGGCTGCAACGGGATTTCGAGTTGGCCCTGAGCGGCGACGCGCAGAACTGGAAACTCACGCTGGTGCCGCGCTCGATGCTGCTCAAGCAGGTGTTCAACCAGATCAACATTACCGGCGCCGCACTGGTGCAGAGCATCGAACTGCTCGAAACCCAGGGCGACAGTACGCTGTTGCGCATGCAGGACAGCACCAGCGCGCAACCGTTGAGCGACGCGGAGCAACATGACTTTGCCGAGTGAACGGTGGTTGCCACGGCTGTTTCTGATCCTGCTGCTGGCAGTACTGGCGCTCGCGGGTTGGCAATGGCGTGACGGCGCGCCACTGTCGGCGAACCTGATGGAACTGGTGCCCGGCACGGCGCCCGACGCCCTGGAACTGCGCGCCGAACAACGCATGCAAGAACCGCTGAACCGCGAAATGCTGGTGCTGGTCGGCCACGCCGATCGCCAGCAAGCCGTCGCCATGGCGCAAACCCTCGGCGAGCAATGGCAAGCCAGCGGACTGTTCGAAAAGGTCCAGTGGACCCTGCAAGCCGACTTGCCGGCGCTGCGCACACAATTGCTGCAAGGTCGCCTGGCGATGCTCTCGGCGGTGGACCGACAACTGCTGATCGAGCACCCCGACACCTTTATCCAGCAACGCGTGCAAGCCTTGTTCGATCCGTTCAACGGTTACAGCCTGGTGTCGAGCCAGGAAGACTGGCTGGGCCTGACCGGGCGTATCCAGAACAGCCAGCCGCAACGCGGTTCGGTACAACTGGACATCGGCAGTGGCACCCTGGTCGCCGATGCCGATGGCAAGAGCTGGGTGCTGCTGCGCGCACGCACCACCGGCAACGCCTTCGACATGAACCTGCCGCTGCAAGTGGCCGACCTGCTCGAGCACAGCCGCGAACAAGCTGCGCAGCACGACGTGCAACTGCTTGCCGCCAGCGGCTTGCTGTACGCGGCCCACGGGCAACAGCAGGCCGCCCGGGAAATGACCTGGGTCGGTGGCGGTGCCACCGTCGGGATTCTGTTGCTGCTGCTGTTGGCCTTCCGGCGCTGGCGCGTGTTGCTGGCGTTCGTGCCGGTGCTGGTGGGCATGCTCTTCGGAGCGGTGGCCTGCGTGGCGTTGTTCGGCCATATGCACGTGATGACGCTGGTACTGGGTTCGAGCCTGATCGGTGTGGCGGTCGACTACCCGCTGCACTACCTGTCCAAAAGCTGGAGCCTGAAACCCTGGCACAGCTGGCCTGCCCTGCGCCTGACCCTGCCAGGGTTGACCCTGAGCCTGATCACCAGCGGTATCGGCTACCTGGCCCTGGCCTGGACACCCTTCCCGGCGCTGACCCAGATTGCCGTGTTCTCTGCCGCCGGTTTGCTCGGCGCCTATTTGTCCGCCGTGTGCCTGCTGCCGGCCTTGCTCAAGGGCGTGGAGCTGCGTCCGGCGCAGTGGCCATTGCGCGTTTGCGAGCTTTTGCTTGGCTGTCGAGAAGCGCTGCTCAATCAGGTGAAAACGCCAGTCCTGCTGGCGCTGCTGATCGCCTTTTGCGTAGGCGGGCTGTTGCAGCTGAGCAGCAAAAACGACATCCGCCAGTGGATCAGCGCACCGCAACAATTGACCGACGAAGCCCGGACCATTGCACAGATCACCGGCTATCAACCCACCAGCCAGTTTTTCCTGATACGCGCCGCCAACCAGCAGCAACTGCTTGAACGCCAGACCGCCCTGAGCGAACGACTGGATCAATTGATTGGCCTGGAAAAGCTCCAGGGGTATCTGTCGCTCAATCAACTGGTCAGCCCGCCGAACCAACAGCAGCAGGTGCGCGAAGCGTTGAACAAACTGCCGGCGTTCTGGCAACCGTTGCTCGACATCGGCGTACCGGCCGAGGCGTTGCAAGCCGAGCTGACGAAGCTACAGGCATTGCCGGCCGTGGACATCGACGCAGCGCTCAGCGGCCCGCTGGCAGAACCCTACCGGCCCCTGTGGCTGGGGCCGACCGAAGACGGCGTGGCGGCGATGGTCAGCCTGCAAGGCATCAACAACCCGGCCCTGCTGCGGCTCCAGGGCGAGGACCTACCCGGCGTGACACTGGTGGATCGACTGGGTGAATTGAACAACGTCTTCGCGGCTACCCAAATCAGTGCCGCCGAACTGAAACTCGCCTCCTGCGTGCTGATCGTGCTGGTGCTGATCCTGCCGTTCGGTCTCGGCGGTGCGTTGCGCATCGTCTCCCTGCCGCTGCTGGCGGCGTTGTGCAGCCTGGCCAGCCTCGGTTGGTTGGGGCAGCCCTTGACCCTGTTCAGCCTGTTCGGCCTGCTGCTGGTGACGGCGATCAGCGTCGATTACGCGATCCTGATGCGCGAACAGGTCGGCGGCGCGGCCGTGAGCCTGTTGGGCACCCTGCTGGCGGCGTTGACCACCTGGCTGTCGTTCGGCCTGCTGGCGGTGTCGAGCACTCCGGCGGTGAGCAACTTCGGATTGTCGGTGAGCCTCGGCCTGGTCTTCAGCTTCCTGCTGGCACCCTGGGCCGGCCGACAGGTGCACGAGCCCACAGCCGCGGAGCATGCAACGTGATGATCGTTTTGTTCTGGGCGATGGCCCTGGCGTTGTTCGCGCTGGCGACCCGTGTCGGCCGGCATTTCGGCCTGATTCCCATCGTCAGCCAGTTGTTGCTGGCAACCCTCGGCTTGCCGCTGCTGATGTATTTCTGGATCGAGCCGCAATGGCAGCTGAGCGGTGCGCAGCTGGTGTCGCCGGGTTGGCTGAAGAACCTCTACAGCCTGAGCTTTGCCCTGTTGCTGGGCTACATCCTCAGCGATGTGATCGACCTGCAACTGGATCGCCAGAGTCTGAAAATCGCCCTGCCGAGCTTTTGCATTCCGTTTGCCTGCGGCCTGGCCACGGCCGTCTGGCTGTTGCCGGCGCACCCCTGGATCAGCTCGCTGGCCGTCGGCCTGTTGTTCGCCATCACCGCGATTCCGGTGCTGTACCTGTACCTGCGACACATCGATTACCCGCCTGCTGCCACCCGGCGCCTGGTGCAAACCGCGATTCTCATCGACCTCGCCTGCTGGACTTTATTCGGCCTCGCCCAGGGCAGCCTGCACCTGAGCAGCCTGTTGCTGCCACTGGCCGGCGCCTGCCTGCCGGTGCTGCTGCGGCTACTTGGCTTGCGCCAGACGTGGCTCTACAGCCTGGGTTTTTTCGCCCTGCTGGTCGTCGCCGAGCACTACAAGCTCAATGCGCTGATTTTCGGCATCGGCTATGTGTTGATCATGGCCGCGTTGAAAGCGCCGTTGGTGCTGCCGTTGCCGGCCATCTGGATGAGCCGATTGCAGACGTACATCGCCATCCCGCTGATCCTCACGTTCGGCATCGTGCAGATCAACGTGCACAGCGCGATGGACAGCCTCGGCTGGGTGCAACTGGTCGCCCTGCTGCTGTTGCCGATGCTGAGCAAACTGCTGGGCAACTGGCTCGGCCTTGGCTGGGCCGGGGCCTCGTTCAAGGGCGCCAGCCGCTGGCGGGAAAGTGTGCTGCTGAACATCCGCGGCTTGAGCGAGATCGTTTTTCTCAACCTGTTGCTGCAACAGCAACTCATCAGCCCGCCGCTGTACTTTGCGCTGATGCTGATGGGCCTGATCGCTACACTGCTGCCAGCCCTGACCGGTATGCACCGAATCCCCCTGAAAGCCGCTGTCCCGGCAAGGAGCCCCCATGCCAACCGTTGAAATGGAATGCCGCCAGGTCGTGGTCATCGGTGCCGGTCCTTCGGGGGCCATCGCCGCCGCGTTGCTCAAGCGCAAGGGACACGATGTGCTGGTGATCGAGCGTCAGCATTTTCCACGTTTTTCCATCGGTGAAAGCCTGTTGGCCCATTGCCTGGATTTCGTCGAAGAAGCGGGCATGCTCGACGCCGTCAACGCGGCCGGCTTCCAGGTGAAAACCGGTGCCGCCTTTGCCTGGGGCGAACGTTACAGCGCGTTCGATTTCGGCGAGACGTTCAGCCACGGCAAATCAACGACATTTCAGGTCCAGCGCGCCGATTTCGACAAGCTGCTGGCCGATCAGGCCGCGCTGCAAGGCGTGGAGATCCGCTATGGCGAAACCATCGTCAGCGTCGACATCGCCCCGGAAAAACCGCAACTCGGCGTGCGCCGCGAAGACGGCAGCGAGTACCGCATCAAGGCCGGCTTCCTGCTCGATGCCAGTGGCTACGGCCGCGTGCTGCCGCGCTTGCTCGACCTCGAGGCGCCGTCGAACTTCCCGGTGCGCCAGGCTGTGTTCACCCATGTCGAAGACCGTATCGACCACCCGGCCTTCGACCGCAGCAAGATCCTCGTGACCACTCATCCGACCCAACGCGACGTTTGGTTCTGGACCATTCCGTTCAGCAACGGGCGCTGCTCGGTCGGCGTGGTCGCCGCCGAGGAACGTTTCGCCGGCCGCAGCGACAATCTGGACGAGTGCCTGCGCGGCTTTATCGCCGAAACGCCAAGCCTGGCCGGCGTGTTGCAAAATGCGCAGTGGGACACCGCAGCCCGAACCATCGGCGGTTACTCGGCCAACGTCAAAACCCTGCACGGTCCGGGCTTCGCACTGCTGGGCAATGCCGCGGAATTCCTCGACCCGGTGTTTTCCTCCGGCGTGACCATCGCCATGCGTTCGGCGAGCATGGCGGCCGGGGTGTTGCACCGCCAGCTGCAAGGTGAAGCCGTCGACTGGCAAACCGAGTTCGCCGAGCCGCTCAAGCGCGGTGTCGACACCTTCCGTTGTTACGTCGAAGGCTGGTACGCCGGGACCTTCCAGGATGTGATCTTCCATGAGAGCAGTTCGCCGGAAATTCGCGGAATGATCAGCTCCATCCTTGCAGGGTATGCCTGGGACCCGCGCAACCCGTTCGTCAGCGAAGCCCGGCGCCGGTTGAAGGTGATATCGGAGTTCTGTGCAAGGGATGCGTCATGAACCACTTGAGCGACCATTACGTCGAAGAAACCCGTTTCGGTTTGTGGTTCCTGCGCAGCCGGATCTGGCAACACTATGTGCTGCGGCTGGCGGTCAACGATTTGCGCGGCCTGTTCAGCGAAGCGCCGCCTGGCGACCCGGTACTGCTGGATGCCGGCTGTGGTCAGGGCAAGTCATTCTCGCTGTTGCGCCAGGCCTTTGCGCCCGCTCGCCTGATCGGCATCGATGCCGACCCGCAGAGCCTCGCCCAGAGCGCCGAAGAAGCGGCGCGCCAGGGCATGGACGTGGAGCTGATCGGCAGCGACTGCGCGAGCCTCAAGCTGGCGGACGCCAGTATCGACCTGCTGTTCTGTCACCAGACTTTCCATCACCTGGTGCAGCAGGAACAGGCTCTGGCCGAGTTCTACCGTGTGCTCAAGCCGGGCGGCTATCTGCTGTTCGCCGAGTCCACCGAGGCCTACATTGATACCTGGGTGATCCGCTGGTTGTTCCGCCACCCCATGCAGGTGCAGAAAAGCGCGGCGCAGTACCTGAAAATGATCCGACAACAGGGTTTCGAATTTACCGCGCAAAACGTGTCTTATCCGTACCTGTGGTGGAGTCGCGCCAAGGATTTCGGCCTGCTCGAATACTTGGGTGTGTGCAAGCCAAAACCCTTTGGCCAACGGGAAGAAACCCTGGTCAATGTGGTGGCGCGCAAACCTTTTGAAGGAACTGTGTGATGTTCATGGCCAGTCGCTCACAACACTATCCCTGTGGGAGCGAGCCTGCTCGCGAAAGCGTTGCGTCAGTCAACATTGATGCTGCATGTACCACCGTATTCGCGAGCAGGCTCGCTCCCACAGGGGTAACCGGCATGCTGCGATTCCTGCTACTCGGCATGGCCCTGCTTCTGAGCGCCTGCACCAGCCGAGCCCCATTGCCCGAGCAAAATCCGGATCTGCCGTTGCCGCTGCAATTGCATATCCAGCTATTGAAGCCCGACGACCGCCTGGACTGGATAGTGGTGATCCAGCGCGAAGAGACGGGCATTCGCTGGTCGATGATGGACCTGCTGGGCATTCCCCAGGCCCGCCAGCTATTGAACGATAAAACCTGGCACGCCGACGGCCTGTTGCCACCCAACCCGCAAGCCCGGGAACTGTTCGCGGCGCTGCTGTTTGCACTGACGCCGAATGATGAACTGGCGGCCAACTATCCCGGCGCCTGGCAGCACGGCAGACAACGGTCCCTGCCCGAGCGCTGGGACGTCCGCTACGCACAACCGCAGAATTTTGAATTGATGACTGCGAACGGTGCGACCTATCAAGTCACGCCCCTGAGCGGTGAAACACCATGACAGCTTACCTCAATGCCCTCGGACTGGTCTGCGCGCTGGGCCGCGACAAGCAGGAGGTTGCCCGCCACCTGTTTGCCGGCGACTGCGGCGGCATGCGCGAACAAGCCGGCTGGGTGCCGCAACGCACGCTACCGGTCGGCGCGGTCCAGGGCAACCTGGCAACCCTTCCAGCCGACATGTCGCGCCATCACAGTCGCAACAATCAGCTGTTGCTGGAAGCCACGCTGCAAATCCGCCCGGACATCGACAGCGCCATCCAGACGTACGGCCGCGATCGCATCGGTGTCGTGCTCGGCACCAGTACCTCGGGCATCGACGAGGCCAGCCAGGGCCTGGCGCACTACCTGCGCGAAAAGCAGTTCCCGCCCGAGTACGACTACCAGCAACAGGAGCTCGGGGCGCCGGCAAACTTCCTCGCCGAATGGCTGCAATTGAGCGGGCCGGCCTATGTCATTTCCACGGCTTGCACCTCCAGTGCCCGGGCCTTGATGAGCGCCCAGCGCCTGTTGGACCTGGGTGTCTGCGACGCGGTGCTGTGTGGCGGTGTCGATACCCTGTGCAAGCTGACCCTCAACGGTTTCTCGGCGCTGGAAGCGGTCTCGGACCAGCGTTGCAATCCGTTTTCGCTGAACCGCAATGGCATCAACATTGGCGAAGCGGCGGTGCTGTTCCTGATGACCAGGCACGCAGGCGACAGCCAGCCGATTGCCTTGCTCGGCAGCGGCGCCAGCTCCGATGCACATCACATTTCCGCCCCCGAGCCGACGGGTCGAGGCGCCCTGCAGGCCATGCGCAAAGCCTTGGACCGCGCCAACCTGCAACCGGAGCAGATCGCTTATCTGAACCTGCACGGGACTGCCACCCAACACAACGACGCCATGGAAAGCCTGGCCGTGTCGACGCTGTTCCCGGCCGGCGTGCCCTGCTCGTCGAGTAAACCCATGACCGGCCACACCCTCGGTGCAGCCGGGGCGCTGGAAGCCGCGTTCTGCTGGTTGAGCCTGAGTGCCGACAATCGCGGGCATGCCCTGCCGCCGCACGTCTGGGACGGACAGCCCGATCCCGACCTGCCGCCGTTGCAATGGGTGACCCCGGCCACTCGCCTGACGTCCATTGCACCCCGTTACCTGATGAGCAATTCCTTTGCCTTCGGTGGCAACAACGTCAGCCTGATTATCGGAGACGCCCCATGATTGACTGGCCGCTCGCCGAACTGCTGCCCCACGCTGGCGACATGATCCTGATCGATCAGGTCCTGGCGTTCGATGAAGAGCAGATTCACACCCGCCTGACCGTCAAGCCCGATGGCCTGTTCAACCTCCCCGACGGCAGCCTGCCGGCCTGGGTCGGCATCGAACTGATGGCCCAGAGCGTGGCGGCCTTTGCCGGTTGCCATGCGCGTCAGCGCGGCGATGCAGTGGAATTGGGCTTCCTGCTCGGCAGCCGCAAATTCGAATGCAACGTGGAAAGCTTCCCGGCCGGCACCGAGCTGACCCTCCACGGGATTCGCTCCCTGGAGGACGACAACGGCATGGGCGTGTTCGAGTGCCACATCAATGGCCCCGGCATTCACGCCACCGCCCGTCTGAACGTGTTCCGCCCACCCCAGGCCGCCCAATATCTTCATGAACCCGAAGGAGTCCAGTCATGACTGAATCCGTACTGGTCACCGGTTCCAGCCGTGGCATCGGCCGCGCCATCGCCTTGCGCCTGGCCCGGGCCGGGCACGACATCGTGCTGCATTGCCGTAGTGGCCTGGCCGACGCCGAAGCCGTCAAGGCCGAAGTCGAGGCCTTGGGCCGCCGTGCGCGCATCCTGCAGTTCGACGTGGCCGACCGCGCCCGTTGCAAGGAGATTCTCGAAGCCGACGTGGAAACCCACGGCGCCTATTACGGCGTGGTGCTCAACGCCGGCCTGACCCGCGACGGCGCCTTTCCGGCCCTGAGCGAGGACGATTGGGATGTGGTGATGCGCACCAACCTCGACGGTTTCTACAACGTGCTGCACCCGGTGATGATGCCGATGATCCGGCGTCGCGCCGCCGGGCGGATTGTCTGCATCACCTCGGTGTCCGGGCTGATCGGCAACCGTGGCCAGGTCAACTACAGCGCTTCCAAGGCCGGGCTGATCGGTGCAGCCAAGGCATTGGCGATCGAGCTGGGCAAGCGCAAAATCACCGTTAACTGTGTCGCACCCGGCCTGATCGACACGGCCATGCTCGATGAAAACGTGCCGGTGGAAGAACTGATGAAAATGATCCCCGCACAACGCATGGGCACCCCTGAAGAGGTGGCCGGCGCGGTGAATTTCCTGATGTCGGCGGAAGCCTCGTACATCACCCGGCAGGTTCTGGCCGTCAACGGAGGCCTGTGCTGATGAAGCGCGTCGTCGTCACCGGCATGGCCGGCATCACCTCACTGGGCAGCGACTGGGACACCATCGCCGGCAACTTCGCGGCCAACCGCAGCGGCATCCGCCGGATGGACGAGTGGGATCGTTTTACCGAACTCAACACACGCCTGGCAGCCCCCATCGATGACTTCAAGGTGCCAAGCCACTGGACCCGCAAGCAACTGCGCAGCATGGGCCGGGTCTCACGGCTGGCGGTGGGCGCGGCGGAGATGGCGCTGGCCGATGCCGGCCTGTTGGGCGACGAATCGATCAAGGACGGGCGCATGGGCGTCGCCTGCGGCTCCTCCACCGGCAGCACCGACGAGATCAAGGCGTTCGGCAACATGCTGCTCAACTCGGTGGCCGAAGGCCTGAACGCCAATTCCTACGTGCGCATGATGCCGCACACCACCGCGGCGAACATCAGCATCTTCTTCGGCCTCACTGGCCGCCTGATTCCCACCTCCAGCGCCTGCACCAGCGGCAGCCAGGGCATCGGCTATGCCTACGAGGCGATCAAGTTCGGCCGCCTGCCGCTGATGCTCGCCGGCGGCGCCGAGGAACTGTGCCCGACCGAAGCCATGGTCTTCGACGCGCTCTACGCCACCAGCCTGAAAAACGACACCCCACAACGCAGCCCGCGCCCTTACGACAGCGCACGCGACGGCCTGGTGATCGGTGAAGGCGGCGGCATGCTGGTGCTCGAAGAACTGGAGCACGCCCTGGCCCGTGGCGCCCGCATCCATGCTGAGATCGTCGGTTTCGGCAGCAACGCCGACGGCCAGCACACCACCCGTCCGGAGCAAATCACCATGCGCCGGGCCATGGAACTGGCCCTGGAAGACGCCGGGCTGACACCTTCGGACATCGGCTACGTCAACGGCCACGGCACCGCCACCGAACAGGGCGACATCGCCGAAACCCTGGCCACCAGCAGCCTGTTCGGCGAACACATGCCCATCAGCTCGCAGAAGAGCTTCCTCGGCCACACCCTCGGCGCCTGCGGTGCGCTGGAGTCCTGGTTCAGCATCGAAATGATGAACCGCGACCTCTACGCCCACACCTTCAACCTCGACGAAGTCGACCCGCATTGCGGCAAGCTCGACTACCTGCGCGGCGAGTTTCGGCAGATGAGTAACCGGTACGTGATGAACAATAACTTTGCGTTTGGCGGGGTAAATACTTCGCTGATTTTCAAGCGCTGGTCGTAACCTAGAATATTTTCCCTGTGGGAGCGAGCTTGCTCGCGATGGACGTCAACGATAACGCGCGGTGCCTGAATGACCGCGTTGTCTGGACGTTTTTCGCGAGCAGGCTCGCTCCCACAAGGGTTCTCGCCTCCCCGGACGATCACGGTGGATCAAGGTTATCCAACACCCGATTCACCGCCATTTCCCCCAGCATGATCGACTGCTGGATCCCCAGCAGGGTGTGGCCCTGCGATCCCTTCAAGTCTCTGGCGAAGTCACTCGCCATGACGCTTGCCGAGGCCAGCGACACGCAGGCGTATTCCAGCAGGGTGCGGTTGTCGATGTCGGGGGCGATGAGGAAGATTGTACTGGTCATGATTCAGCGTCCTGAAAATGGGCGGCCACGCCGAATCGTTGCTGATCATAAGGGTGGCAGCTGTACGCAGGTTAGCAGACCGGACGAAGTAAACCGGCGCGCCCTAAGGCGCCCTGCGCACAGCCACCGTCAAGGGCAGGTATGGACATACCTGCCTATCAGGAGCGCAAATGCGCTTACTTCGATACGGGCTGCTAAACCCGATCACTGACCATCAGTGACCCGGATCAAGCTACCGATGGCCCCCAAAGCGCACAAGCCGGCGGATTCTGGAGTAGTTGTAGGCAGCGCCGCAAGGCGCTGTAGCCTGTCCGGGGGATTTCGGAAATGTCCCACAGCCGGCGGTGAAGCTTCCTGCTGGCTGGGATACTGTTGGTGTTCTTGCGGACGCCTTCGCGGGCAAGCCCGCTCCCACAGGGATTGCGCTGAACCCTGTGGGAGCGAGCTTGCTCGCGATTGACGGCGCAGCCGTCATGGCTTCAGTGGCTCAACCTTCCTCGTCAGCAGCTCGACAAACGCTTTGGCCATCGCCGACTTCTGATCCTTGCGCTGCACCAACCACACCGCCGACACCGCCGCCGGATCCAGCAAAGGCCGATAGACCACACCATCAATGCGCATCCGCTGATAAGACGCCGGCAACACCGACACACCGAGCCCCGCCGCCACCAGGCCGATGATGGTCATCGCCTCCCCGGCCTCCTGGGCAAAGTGCGGGCTGAAGCCGGCGTCCCGGGCCAGGCTGAGCAACTGCGCATACAGGCCACTGCCGTAGCTGCGTGGAAAAAACACAAAGGGCTCAAGCGCCAGGGCTGACAGAAACAGACCCTCTTCGCTCCCCTCTACCAACGGGTGCTTGGAGCTGAGCACCGCGACCAGCGGTTCACGCATCAACTCGACCACGCTGACGCAGTCCGGCAGCCCGAGCGGGCGCATGATGCCGACCTCAATCGACTCGTCCACCAGAGCATCGGCCACCTGGGTGCTGCTCATTTCCCGCAGGTTCAGGTGCACCGCCGGGAAACGCTGGCGAAAAGAGAAAATCGCCTGGGGAATGGTCGAGTTGAACGGGGCCGATGAGGTGAAGCCAATCTTCAATTCCCCCAACTCCCCCAGTTGCGCCCGTCGCGCGACATCCGCCGCTTTGTCGACCTGCGCCAGCACCAGCCGCGCCTCTTCCAGGAACAGCCGACCGGCCTCGCTCAACTCGACCCGACGATTGGTACGCTCGAACAGCCGCGCACCGACTTCTTGTTCCAGCGCCTGGATCTGCTGGCTCAGCGGCGGCTGGGAGATGCCCAGCACCTGTGCGGCGCGGCCGAAGTGCAGTTCTTCGGCGACGGCGATGAAGTAGCGCAGATGACGCAATTCCATGAAAACCCCATTAGGTCGTAAAAGCTATCAAACAGGTCGAACAATATATTGGATTGAATCATTAGCCAGCTATATGCTTTTTTCATTGCCTGACCGGCTGCGTCCTCCGAGGTCCCCCGTGAAAACTGCTGTCGCTCCACTCGCCCATGAAGTGCCTCCCGCTGCGCCGGACGCTATCGCCGTTGAGCTGGCGGAGATCTACATCGAAAAAGGCACGCCAGCGTTCATGCGCACGGTGCTGGCGCTGTTCTGCGGCGGCTTCGCGACCTTCGCCCTGCTGTATTGCGTGCAACCGATGATGCCGCTGCTGTCCGACGAATATTCCATCAACGCGGCGCAAAGCAGCCTGATCCTCTCTGTCGCCACCGGCATGCTCGCTTTCGGCTTGCTGATCACGGGGCCGATCTCCGACCGCGTCGGGCGCAAACCGGTGATGGTCGCCGCGCTGTTCGCCGCCGCCCTGTGCACCCTGGCCAGCGCCATGCTGCCGAGCTGGCACGCGGTGCTGGCGATGCGGGCGCTGGTGGGCCTGTCATTGAGCGGGCTGGCGGCGGTCGCCATGACCTACCTGAGCGAAGAGATCCATCCGCAGCACATCGGCCTGGCGATGGGGCTGTACATCGGTGGCAACGCGATTGGCGGGATGAGCGGGCGCTTGATCACCGGGGTATTGATCGACTTCGTCAGTTGGCACACGGCAATGCTGGTGATCGGCGGCCTGGCCCTGATTGCGGCGGCGGTGTTCTGGAAGATCCTCCCCGAATCGCGCAACTTCCGTTCCCGCTCGCTGCACCCGCGCAGCCTGCTCGACGGCTTCACCATGCACTTTCGCGATGCAGGCTTGCCGCTGCTGTTCCTCGAGGCCTTTGTGCTGATGGGGGCGTTCGTCACGCTGTTCAACTACATCGGCTATCGCCTGCTGGCCGAGCCGTATCACATGGAACAGGCGTTCGTCGGGATGCTCTCGGTGGTGTACCTGTCGGGTATCTACAGCTCGGCGAAAATCGGTGCCCTGGCCGACAAGCTCGGTCGACGCAAAATGCTCTGGAGCACCATTGCGCTGATGATCGCCGGCCTGGCGCTGACGATGTTCACACCGCTGCCGCTGGTGATCATCGGCATGCTGGTGTTCACCTTCGGTTTCTTCGGCGCCCACTCGGTGGCCAGCAGCTGGATCGGCCGCCGCGCCACCAAGGCCAAGGGCCAGGCGTCGTCGCTGTACCTGTTCAGCTACTACGCCGGGTCGAGCATTGCCGGCACGGCGGGTGGCGTGTTCTGGCATCTGGGTGGCTGGAACGGGATCGGGCTGTTCATCGGCACGCTGCTGGTGATTGCGCTGCTGATCGCGTTGAAACTGGCGAAGTTGCCGCTGTTGCCACAACACACCTCGGCTACCTGAGCACCAGTTGCGCCTCCAAGGCATCGTCACGTTTTTCCAGGGTCAGCGACTGCAACGCGACACCGTTGCGCTCCATAGCGTCGAGCCACTGTATCAACGGCTGCGCGTTGCCATTGAGGGTCAGGCGCAGCAGATCGCTGTCGCTCTCCATCTGACGGATTTCCAGCCCCGCTGCCGCAGCGCTTTCACTGATGCGCAGCGATAACGGCTGACCGGTGTCGGCGGGGACATGGCTGCGCGGTGACGCCCGTTGCAGTTGCGCGGCCAGACTCGCCTGCTGTTGATACTGTCGCTCGACTGTTTCCAGGCGCTGCCGGTTCGGTTGCCAGATCAGGCTGAAAGCCACAACCGCCAACAAAAATGCGCCCATCACCTGCAACAGCCGTTGTTCGCGCACAGAAAGGCGCCGCCATGCCTGGATCATGCCTCGTCCTCCACGGTGAGGGTGGCGTGCACCCGGTCTGCGGCTTTGTTTGCGCTATCGAGCCGGATGGGTATGCCTTGTTGGCGTCCGCGCTCACGCAATTGCTCCAGCTCGGCAAAGCCGCTGGCGGTCAGCTGGATTTTCCACCCTTCCCCGGCCCTGAATTCGATGCGCCGGACCTCGACCGGGCTGGCGCCGATCACCTGCTCAATCAATCGGACCAGCCCCGCCATGCGGGTGTTTTGCGATTCGACAGGCTGGCTTTGCAGGGCCTTGAGTTGCGCTGCCATGTCGACGATGCGGCCTTGGTCCGGGTAAAGCGCCTTGAATCGCAGTTCATTTTGGCTGGCGAGGCGGCGGGCTTCGCTGTCGAGGAAGCGGATCCGCGTCTCGCTGGCCCCCCAGGTCAACAGCGCCAGCACTAACATCACCCATCCACCGGTACGCCAGGGCAGACGCTTGCCGCGCGGGGCAAATGCGCCTTGCAGCAGGTTGATGGCCCGGATCGGGCGGTGGGTCAGGCATTGGTCGATGACAGCGGGATCCTCACGTTCGTCCAGCCATTGCATGTCTTTGGGCAATAAAGGGGTGAGCAGCGCCAGATTGTCTTGCGACAACGCCATGCGTGCCGAGAGGCCTGCACCCAACAGCCAACGACCGAACCACCATGCGCCGCACGGCTGATCACCTGACAATACATCGGCATCAACGAACACCCCACGCACCGCGATACCCGCCTCGCGCAGCAGGGCGAGTACGGCGGCCAACCGCTCCAGGCCGATGACCATGGCCGGGTAGCAGCCGTCGCGATCACGAGCGCCAACACCCAGATGCACAACGTCCAGCGCCTCGCTCAGTTGATCCTCCACGGCGAAGACTATGGCCTGGGTCTCGGGTTGACGCCGCGCCGGCCATGGCTCGCTGCGTACCCAACTGCACATTTCCATGGGCAGCAGCACATCGACCGACCTCCCCTGCAATGCCGAGGCCGCCTGACTCAGTGGCATCGGCTGGCGTTGGCCGGTGGGGGACCACAGTATGCAAGGCCAGAGTGCGGATGGCGCATCCCGGCCCTCGGCGGTCAGGTAAAGCCAAGTGTTCATCGCGGTCTCTCGTAGCTACTGGTGGGAAGAAAGCGTCGTTGCAGCACCGTCAGTTGTTGAGTCTTGGGGTCGTGCCCGACATCCGTGGCCAGATGCAATTGGCGCCCGTCCCGGATCACCTGCACGCCGATCCGATACCAGCGGCTATGGGTGCCAAGGCCGTGGCTGCTCAAGCCCTGCCCGGAGAGCAAGGGGTCCTGGGTAAACGCCTGGACACTCGTCCAGGGCGTTGTTGCGGCCTGAAGCGCCAGCGCATCGGCGGTCGCAGCGTCCACCTCGCCGAGGGTTCTCAACACCAGCGCCGGTGCGGTGTTGATGTTCAGGGTGACGTCGGTTGGCAGCAGTGCCACCCAGGGCTCCAGTCGTTGCAGCAGGCGAGCGTCAATGCCGGGAAGCAAGCGCAGCTGGCTCAGTTCCCGCAGTGGCCCGACCTGGCTCAGTTGCACAGGAGGAAGCTCGAGCAGCTCAAGCAGGCGCGCCCAACGGTTGAGGGTGACCTGATCCACCTGGCCCTGGCGTAACAAAGCATTGAGATTGAAACGCCCGGCGAGGTCATCGATATCGATGCGGATCTGCGCATCCTCAACCTCGATACCCGGCGCCATGGCCCTCCAGCCCTGAATCCGCTCGACGGGGTTTTCCGTGTCCTGTAGCGCGTCGCGCAACAGCAGCAACGCCCAGCTTTCCCCACCCGATGCGAGTTGGCGCAGGTGTATCTGCTGCAACTGTTGCCCGCTGCTTTGCAGCGACAAGTGATGGCTGCGCAACAAGCCACCGGTGATCAGCAGGGCCAGGCTCAGGACCAGCAAAACACTGATCAACGCCATGCCGCGTTGATGCCCGTTCATGGCAATGCACCCGGCATCGGCAACACCCGACGAATAGATTCGAAGCGACCAACCGAGACTTGCACCTCCAGCGCCAGGGGCGGCTTCGCGTCCTGCCCGGACGGCCCATGAGCGACCCAGCCGGACTGGCTGTCGAACAGGCGCCAGTTCAACTCGCGAACGTCATCCAGCAGTTTTTGCCGCTGCACGAGCTCTGTGCCTTCGCCCTGGCTTTCGCGCCACAGCACGCCGTCGTCGAGTCGATAGGTCAGCGTCTGAAGCTCACTGCGCGGCTGGTCCAGAGGATTGCGCCAGTGACTGCGCTGGAACTGCAAAAGCGGCGGTGCGAGCACCATCGGCTGCACAGTGACATGCAGCAGATCCCGCTCGATCACCGCCACCGCGCGCTGCAGGCTCCTGAGTTCCCGCTCGTGAGTCGTCGCACCTCGTTGCACCCGCACCACGCTATCGAACAAGCCCCAACTGGCCAGCCCCAGCACGGCGAAGATCGCCAGGGCGATGACCAGCTCCAACAAGGTGAATCCGCGCTGCTTATTCATGAACCGCGAGTATCCAACCGCTGGCACGATGCAAGGCGTGCGTACTGTTTGCAGGGCTGACTTGAATGTCGACCTGGAGCAAACGTGGATCACCGGTGGCGCTGATGTGCTGATGCAACACCCAGTCGCGCTGATCCATCGACACCACCTGTTGTTGCTGCCCAACCGCCAACCCAGGTTGCAGGCGCAATTCGTTCAACCGGTTGTCCGCCAGCCACGCCGCGAACAGTCGTGCCTCAACGGCGCCACGCTGTTTGACCACGTATTGACTGGCTGACAGCACGGCAGCCGCCAGTGTCGCGAAGACCGCCAGGGCCACCATGATTTCCAGCAGCGTGAAACCGCCCATGGCGGGTCGGGTTCGCGGGCTAGCCATCGATCTCCACCTCGCCCAGGCCATCGCCGGACAGGCTCAGCCAGGTCCGGTTGCTGGACTCGAATACCAGGGTGAAGACGCTGGTCTCATCGTTGCTGAATATCAACAACTGCGGCGGTCCTTCATCAGCGTCCAGGTCTACCGCATAGCCGTCATGCCGAAAACGCACCCGCACGCTCAGGGGCCAATCAGTAAGCTCCGCCACCGGCTCCCATCCGTGCGCACCCTGGCGCATCGCCCGGTGGCCATCGGTACTCAGCCGCAAGCCATAGTCCTGCCCCTCGAATACCGCTCGCTCACGCAACTGATGGATCACCTGCACCATCGCCTCAGCCTCCTGCCTGACCTGGCGCGCGGGACTGCCCCCACCGGCGAAGCTCACCATGCCCAGCAAAAAGCCGACCATGACAATCACGATCATCAACTCCAACAACGTAAATCCCCGGCAACGGTAGCCCACGGTTCAATGACCCCAATTGCCGATTTCCGCTGCAAACCCTTCACCGCCGGCTACGCCATCGGCACCCAGGGAATACAGGTCGTACGTGCCTTCCGGCGATTTCACACCCGGATTGAGATACTGATAAGGCGTGTTCCACGGGTCGACCGGTATGCTCTTGAGGTAACCCTCAGGGTTCCAGCCACGCGCCGTGGGCAGTCCGGAGGGACGTTTGACCAACGCTTCCAGGCCTTGCTGGGTCGAGGGGTAATGGGCGTTGTCGAGGCGATACATTTCCAGGGCGGTGGCGATGGCCTGGATATCGATTCTGGCGGCGGTGACCTTGGCCTGATCGGGACGGCTCATGAACTGCGGCACCACAATGGCCCCCAGCACTCCGATGATGACCACCACCACCATGATTTCGATCAGGGTAAAACCGCGTTGCACGCGGGAAAGGCTTTTGCGGACAGGTTGCATGGATCAATTCACCAATTGGTTGAGGCTGAGAATCGGAAGCAGGATGGCCATGACGATCAGCAGCACAACGCCGCCCATCAGCACCAGCATGGCCGGCTCGAACAGGCTCACCACCAGCGCAATGCGCGCGGCGAGGCTGCTTTCCTGTTGTTCGGCGGCCCGGGCCAACATGCGGTCGAGTTCGCCGGCACGTTCACCGCTGGCGATCATGTGCAACATCATCGGCGGGATGTCGCCGCTCAGTTCCAGGCCGCGGGTGAGCGTTCCGCCTTCGCGCACGGAACGGGCGACATCGACCATCCGCGCGCGAATGGTCAGGTTGCCGATGACCGAGGCGGAAATTTCCAGTGCGTCCACCAAGGGCACGGCACTTTTGCCCAGGATCGCCAGGGTGCTGGCAAACCGCGCGGCTTCCATGGCCCGCAGCACTTCACCGATGACGGGCGCACTCAGCAGCCAACGATGCCAGCGCAGACGCCACTGCGGCTGCTGCCAGCTCCAGCGCCACAGGCCGAACAGCGTCACCAGTACGCCTATCAACAACAGGAAATGGTTGCGCAGGCCGTTGCTCACACCAATCATTACCTGGGTCAGCCAGGGCAACGGCTGGCCGCTGTCGACGAAGATCTTCACCACATCCGGCACCACATAGCCGAGCAGAAAACCGACGATTGCTGCGCTGGCCAGCATCAGGATCAAGGGGTACACCAGGGCCATCTGGATCTTTTGCCGCGAGGCCTGGCGGGCCTGTGTGTAGGCCGCCAGTTGCTCCAGCACATGGCCCAAATGCCCCGAACGTTCGCCGGCGGCCACGGTGGCGCGAAACAATTCGGGGAAAGCCCTGGGGAATTGCCCCAGGGCCGAGGCCAGGGCGTGGCCTTCCATCACCCGGCTCCTGACCGCCGAGAGCAGGCCCGCGACCTTGCGCTTCGAGCTCTGTTTCGTCACCGCCTCGAGTGCCTCTTCCAGAGGCAGCCCGGCCTGAACCAGCGTTGCCAGCTGCAAGGTCAACAACGCCAGATCAGCCGCGCTCAGGCCTGCGCCGCGAGGTTGCTTGCCTGTATCGCTGCCGACCCGGACCTCGATCAATACACGCGGCCACACGCCACGCTCGCGCAACAGCTGTCGCGCGTGACGGGGTCCATCGGCCTCCAGGCGTCCCTTGCAGGATCGGCCTTGGGCATCAAGGGCGCGGTAATCGAAGGTCGGCATCCGTCAGTGCTCCTGGGTCACGCGCAGCAACTCATCGAGGCTGGTCAAGCCTTCCAGCACCCGCTGACGCCCGTCCTGGAACAGGCTGCGCGAGACCATGCGCGTTGCGTCGACAAGGATTTGCTCACTCGCGCCCTGATGGATCAGCGCCGAGACGGCGGGCGTCACGCTGATCAGTTCGTAGATGCCGATGCGCCCGCGATAGCCGTGCTGGCACTGCGCGCAGCCCGAGGCTTTGCACAGGGTGTGCGACGTGGCCGTGTCGAGCCCAAGGCGCTCACAGGCCGCCGCGTCGGCGGTGTACGAAACCTTGCAATGGGGGCACAGGGTGCGCAGCAGGCGCTGGGCCAGAATGCCCACCAGCGAGGACGCCAGCAGGTAGGCATCGACGCCCATGTCGACCAACCGCGTGACGGCGCCGACCGCACTGTTGGTGTGCAAGGTCGACAGCACCAGATGCCCGGTCAAAGAAGCCTGCACGGCGATCTCGGCAGTTTCGAGGTCGCGGATTTCGCCGACCATCACCACGTCCGGGTCCTGGCGCAGAATCGCCCGCAGTCCGCGGGCGAAGGTCATGTCGACTTTCGGGTTGACCGGCATCTGGCCCACACCCGGCAGGTGATACTCGATCGGGTCTTCGACCGTGAGGATGTTGCGGGTCTGGTCATTCAGGCTGCTCAACGCGGCGTACAGGCTGGTGGTCTTGCCGGAGCCGGTCGGCCCGGTCACCAACAGGATGCCGTGGGGTTTGCCCAATAACTGGCGCAGGGCCGCGAGGGTATCGTCCGGCATGCCCAACCGATGCAGGTCAAGGCGCCCGGCCTGCTTGTCGAGCAGGCGCAGCACCACCCGTTCACCGTGGGCCGAAGGCAGCGTCGAGACCCGCACATCGACTTCATGCCCGGCCAGACGCAAGGCCATTCGCCCATCCTGGGGCACGCGTTTTTCCGCGATGTCCAGGCGCGCCATGACCTTGATCCGCGACACCAGCAGCGTCGCCAGTTCGCGCTTGGGCCTGAGCATTTCACGCAGTTGGCCATCCACCCGCATACGCACCGACAGGTACTGCTCGAAGGTTTCCAGGTGCACGTCCGAGGCGTGCTCGCGCACGGCTTCACCGAGCAGTGCGTTGATCAGGCGGATGATCGGCGCATCGCCCTGTTGCTCCAACAGGTCGGCGGTCTGCGGCACCTGATCGACCAGGCTGAGCAAGTCCAGCTCTTCGTCCAGCCCTTGGGCTACCTGCTCCATCGCGCTTTGTCCCTCGCGATAGGCTGCCGCCAGGCGTGAGGCATATTCTTCGGCGTCGACGATGACGAACGGCAGCGTCGACCCGCACACCCGGCGCGCCTCTGACACTGCGCTGAGCGGTGCATCGCTGCGCAGGGCAAGGCGCAGATCGTCGCCGTCACGCTCCAGCAACACACCAAAACGCCGGGCGAAGCCGAAGGGCAATTGCGCGCTGAATTCGCCCATGGGTTACTGCGCCTTGCCGCGCAAGTCGAACACTGGCGCGTCGCTGGCCGGTTCAAACAACCCGCGCGCCTCGGATGGCAGCAGCAACGAGTTGTTTTCCCCCGCCCCCGATTTGCTCAAGTCACGCAGCGCGTTATAACGCTGCTGACTGACCTGGGACAGATCCTCCTTGCTGCGCACGATGGTCGGGCGCAAGAACACCATCAGATTGCTTTTGGTCTGGGTGTCGCGGCTCCAGCGGAACATCGCGCCGAGGTAGGGAATGTCACGCAGCAGCGGCACGCCACTTTTCTGGGTGCGCACGCTGTCGCGGATCAGGCCGCCGATCACGATGATTTCGCCATCGTCGGCGAGGATGGTGCTTTTGAGCGCTCGCTTGTTGGTGATGAGGTCCGAGGAGTCGATGCCCGACACCGAGGGGGCGATGTCCGACACCTCCTGCTCGACCTCCAGGCGCAGCGTCGAGCCTTCGTTGATGTAAGGCTTGATCTTCAGGCTGATGCCGACGTCCTTGCGCTCGACAGTGGTGAACGGATTCTCCGCGCCGTTGCTGTTGGTGGCGTAAGAACCGGTCTTGAACGGCACGTTCTGGCCGACGATGATTTCCGCTTCCTGATTGTCCAGGGTCAACAGGCTCGGGGTGGACAGCAGGTTGCTGTGGGTGTTGCTGGCCAGGGCCGAAATCAGCGCACCGAAGCGGTCGCTGCCCAGTTGCAAGATCGCCCCTTCCGGCGCCGATCGTTTCTCGTCGAACCTCAACCCGCCGACAATCGGAATGTCGGTGCCGGGAAAGTTGATGAAGCCCTTGGCGTCGCCGGTGTTGAGGTTCCACTGCACACCGACGGCCTCGGCGATGTCGCCGGAGATTTCGACGATGGCGGCGTGGATCAACACCTGGGCCCGCGGCTGGTCCAGTTGGCGCACGATGCTTTCGATGGTCCGCACCTGTGCCGGCTCGGCAATCAGCACCAGCGCGTTCTGGCTTTCATCGGCCTTGATCATGAAGGCTGTGCCGCCCGACATGTCCTTGGCGTTGCCGGCGGCGGACACCTGTTTTCTGCCCTGCCCCATCGACTCCAGAATCTCGGCCAACTGCTTGGCATCGCTGTGACGCAGGCGAATCACCCGGGCGTTGTCGAGGGTCGTGGTGGCCGGTGTATCGAGACCACGGGCCAGTTCGATCAAACGCTGGCGAACGACCGGCGGACCAATGAAAACCAGGCGATTGGTCCGGGTGTCAGCCAGTACTTGTATGGCCGACTCGGCATTGCGCTTGCCCATGGAGGCCTCGATCACCGGCGCGACATCGCCGGCCTGGGCATGCTGGAGCTGAAGCACCGCGTGCAGGTTGTTCTGCCCCGAGTCCAGTTCACGGATCACCCGGGCGATGCGCTTCACATTCGCGGCCGTATCGGTCAGCACCAACGCGTTGGCCGACACCGAGGGGCCGACATAACCGTTGGCAGAAACCAACGGCCGCACCAGCCCGGCGATATCGGTGGCGCTACCGGTGTTCAACCCGATGACCTCAGTCACGAACTGCGACGCCGTGCTGGTTTTTACCGTGCCCTGACCGGCCCGGGTCCTGGCCTCGGCAACCGGAGTGATGAGAATCCGGTCGCCCTCATCGATCACCGTGAAATTGTGGGCGTCGAGCACTGAATAGAACAACCGGCGCACCCCTTCACGATCGAGGGCCTGCCGGGACATGACGGTGATACGACCGGAGACCTTGGGGTCCAGCACTACCGTGGTCCCGAGAATGCTGGAGATCTCTTCGACGATGTCGCGCAGCTCTGCGTTGTTCATCGCCAGTTGCCATTTTTCTTCGGCGCCTCGAAGCGTGCCCGGGAAGGCTGCCGCCGCCAAAACGGCAAGCAAAAGCATGGAACGCAACCAATGCGCGCCGACGAAGCTGTTCATGAAATTCATCACTCTGGTTGCCCGGAGAGCGGGCGTAAAAAACGCGTGGTCGTGGTGACCGGTTGAGCATCGACGGATGATTCGAGTCCCGTCAGGAACCGTGCGCCAGAGGGGACGAGCGTTAGCAGCTCTTCCCGGCCCTTGTTCCACAGCACAACCTGGTGGGTCTCGATACGACGCAGGACACTGCCGCCGGGCAAACGCTCGCCCACCTGATAGAGACGAGAACCTTGAGCATTGGCCAGCAGTGCCTTGGATAGTCCGTTGCTGACAAAGCTCGCTTGCAGGGTCAGCGGTTCGGCGCTGGGCCGCGGTGCGGCCTCCGTCGTCAGGCCGAACACGATGGCAATCGATGTTGTTTCGAGCGGCTCACGTACAGGCACCGCCTCCAGCGTTGCGATGTCGGGCGACGGTGAAGCCAGGTGCTCGCGAAACAACTGTTCCTGCCACGCCAGAAATACCGCAGCGCCCATTGGCAACGCGAGCCAGCAAATGCTGCTCAGGCATGCCCGAAAGCGTTGTCCGGAAAAATTCGAAACCTTCATTTTCAACTCGGTACTCAACAGAAACACCTGGCTTCAGGCGACCTTTTTGAGGCCGTCTGAAGCCAGTTGCGGGGACTTACAACTTGTCCCACGCCATGTGCGAGTGAGCACCGACACCCGGTTCAAAACCGTTGGCGGTAGGGGTGTACTGCTTGCAATAACCCGACGCAGGGAATGGCTTGCACTCGAAGACTTCGTCGGTCTTCGGTTGCAGCACCTTGGTGCCGGCGGTGTAGTCGCTGAGGCCTTCAGGGAATACGAAGTCGTATTCGATGACCGCGCCTTCACCGGTCAGTTGAGTGGTCTTGGTGTCCTGACGGGTGGTGCGGCCATCCAGGGTGGTGCCGACCAGGGTCAGCGTGTGCGCACCCGGATTGCTGCGCACATCCAGGGACAACGAGGTGGAGCCGGTGGCCACTTGTGCCGACGTGGTGCCGACCGGTTTGTTGTTCTGGTCGAACAAGGTCGCTTCGACGTCCATCGCGCGGTTCGCAGTCATGCTGAATTCGACTTTGGCCCGGCCTTTATCCAGGACGTATTCGGCTTGCTGAGAGGTCACCGCCATGTGCGCAGCGGCGTCTTCCTTCATGGCCAACTGCACTTCATAGCGGACTACGCCGCTTTCTTTTTGCACGTAGAGGCGGTTGGTGCCTTTGACTGGGACAACATTGCCGCTCTCGTCACGGATACCGGCGCGAACCAGAGTGTGGGTCTGGTTGATTTTCTCCGCCAGCTTGTACGACCAGTTTTGCGGTGTGCCTTCTTCAGCGTTATCGATGCTGATTTCCACGCTGTATTCCGCACTCTCGCCCTTGGCGGTAAACGCGCGGGCCTTGACCTTGTCACCCACCAGCAATGGAGTCGATGACGCAATGCTGCCTACCGGCGACCAGCCGCCCGGCAAGTCGGGTTCGGCAAGGATGTTCACGTCTGCGACATTGTAAAACGCGGCGGCGGTGTCACCGACGGTCCAGATGGCCAGGATGACGTGGTGGCCGGACTTGTCGGACGGGAGGGTGCAGCTGTGCCTGGCGCCCGACACCGGCAACTGGTTGCCGCCATCGATGGTGCAGAACGGCGTGCTTTCGAAGGTGGCGCGCTTGAGCGACTCGTTCGGGTTCCAGCCGTCGCTGGAGATGAAATACTCGTGCTTGGTCGCCGGGTGGGCGGCGGTGTAACGCCATTGGAAATCGATGTTGCGATCCTTGATTTCCGTCAGGTGCCAGCGGGTGGCGGACTGTGCGTCCAGTGCGGAGAACAGCGCGTGACCGCCGCTGGCGATCTTGCCATCGACCGGCCCCTGCAAAGGGGCACCGCCGACACCTGCGGGAAAGCCCTTGAAGGTTTCACCGACGCTCTGCGGCTCGTACTGCGCGCCACCACAGTTGGTGTTCAAGCCTTTCTGGCAGGCCAGTGCGCGTGACGGCGGCACATCCAGATAGCCGTGGGCGGATGCGGTTTGAGAGGCCAGCATTGCCGATAACAGGATCATCGAAGAGGTGCAGGCCGTTAATGCACTTCTTTTATCAAATTTAAGTTTCATGATGTGTTCCAGACTGCCTATCGAAAACAAGGCGCCTTGCAGGCCGCGATGTTTGCTTCGTTACCGTTCAGCGTTGTGCTGAACAGGGATCTGGAACCTTACGGGGATGACGAAGAATTCTATGTAGGAGTAATCATCGAACCGGCCAGGAATAGTCTGCTCATTCGAATTTCACTCAGGAAAGAAAATACCCTGCCAACAGAAACGCTACATCCGGAGAGTATTTCTGCAGGGCATAAAAAAGGTTCTTTACGGAATCCCGGGGGAACACAGATAACGAAATATCTGTAGGAGCTGCCGAAGGCTGCGATCTTTTGATTTTGCTTTTGCTTTTGCGATCTGGAGATTGTTGAAGATCAAGATCAAAAGATCGCAGCCTTCGGCAGCTCCTACAGGGGAACACGTGCACCACCAAACAGTTATCGGTGTTCCCCGGCATTGCGTGAACAACCATAAAAAAACCTGTCCGGCACGAGGCGGGACAGGTTTCTTGAAAACGGCGCTGGCCGTTACTCGTGATATTGCGCCGACAGTTCATGCACGGCGCGCAGGAATGCGCCGGCGTGTTCCGGATCGACTTCCGGCGTAATGCCATGACCGAGGTTGAACACGTGACCGCTGCCTTTGCCGTAGCTGGCGAGAATGCGCCCGACTTCAGCGCGAATGGCTTCCGGCTTGGCGTAGAGCACCGTCGGGTCCATGTTGCCTTGCAGCGCGACCTTGTCGCCAACACGGGCACGGGCGTTGCCGATGTCGCAGGTCCAGTCCAGGCCCAATGCATCAGCACCGGCATCGGCGATGCTTTCCAGCCACAGGCCGCCGTTCTTGGTGAACAGGATGACCGGCACCTTGCGGCCTTCGTGTTCGCGGATCAGGCCGCTGACGATTTTGCGCATGTAGGCCAGGGAGAACTCCTGGTACGCCGCTGCCGACAGGTTGCCGCCCCAGGTATCGAAGATCTGCACCGCTTGCGCACCGGCCATGATCTGGCCGTTGAGGTAGCTGGTGACCGATTGCGCAAGCTTGTCCAGCAACAGGTGCATGGCTTGCGGGTTGTCGTAGAGCATGGCCTTGGTCTTGCGGAAGTCTTTCGACGAGCCGCCTTCGACCATGTAGGTCGCCAGGGTCCATGGGCTGCCGGAGAAGCCGATCAACGGTACACGACCGTTCAGTTCACGCCGGATGGTGCTGACCGCATCCATCACGTAGCCCAAGTCTTTCTGCGGGTCGGGAATCGGCAGGGCTTCGATGTCGGCCAGGGTACTGACGACTTTCTTGAAGCGCGGACCTTCGCCGGTTTCGAAGTACAGACCCTGGCCCATGGCATCGGGGATGGTCAGGATGTCGGAAAAGAGGATCGCCGCGTCCAGTTGTGGATAACGGTCGAGCGGCTGCATCGTGACTTCGCAAGCGAACGCCGGGTTCATGCACAGGCTCATGAAATCGCCGGCCTTGGCGCGGCTGGCGCGGTATTCAGGCAGGTAGCGACCGGCCTGACGCATCATCCACACGGGGGTGACGTCTACGGGTTGCTTGAGCAGGGCGCGCAGGAAACGGTCGTTCTTCAGGGCAGTCATGTCGGCATCCGGAAAAAAAGTGCGGGCATTTTCTCAGAGCCGGGCGCAAAAGGCACGGATGCAGGTCAGCCTTTTGTCTATCGGGTCAATTTGTCGCATTTTTGCAGCACCACAAAACACTGTGGGAGCGGGCTTGCTCGCGAATGCGGTGTGTCAGGCAACAAAACTGTCGACTGACACTCCCTCTTCGCGAGCAAGCCCGCTCCCACATTTTTACTGCATTTCAAGTCTGGATCGGGTGCTTAGACGCCCAGGTAATCCAGGATCCCTTCGGCGGCATTACGGCCTTCGAAGATTGCCGTCACCACCAGGTCCGATCCCCGCACCATGTCGCCACCGGCGAAGATTTTCGGGTTGCTGGTCTGGTGCTTGTACTGGCCTTGTTCCGGTGCCACAACGCGGCCCTGGCTGTCGGTCTGGATCTCGAACTGCTCGAACCACGGCGCCGGGCTTGGGCGGAAACCGAAGGCGATGACCACGGCGTCGGCCGGGATGATCTCTTCGGAGCCCGGGATTGGCTCGGGGCTGCGACGGCCACGGGCGTCCGGCTCGCCGAGACGGGTCTCGACCACTTTCACGCCTTCGACCTTGTCTTCACCGACGATGGCAATCGGCTGGCGGTTGTAGAGGAACTTCACGCCTTCTTCCTTGGCGTTCTTCACCTCTTTGCGCGAGCCCGGCATGTTCGCTTCGTCACGACGATAAGCACAGGTCACCGACTTGGCGCCCTGGCGGATCGACGTACGGTTGCAGTCCATCGCCGTGTCGCCACCGCCCAGGACCACGACTTTCTTGCCTTTCATGTCGACGAAATCTTCCGGCGACTTTTCAAAGCCCAGGTTGCGGTTGACGTTGGCGATCAGGAAGTCCAGTGCGTCGTACACGCCCGGCAGGTCTTCACCGGCAAAACCGCCCTTCATGTAGGTGTAGGTGCCCATGCCCATGAATACGGCATCGTATTCTTCGAGCAGTTGCTCCATGGTCACGTCCTTGCCCACCTCGGTGTTGAGGCGGAACTCGATGCCCATGCCGGTGAAGACTTCGCGACGATTGCTCAACACGGTCTTTTCCAGCTTGAACTCGGGGATGCCGAAGGTCAGCAGGCCACCGATTTCCGGGTTCTTGTCGAACACCACCGGGGTCACGCCGCCGCGCACCAGCACGTCGGCGCAACCCAGGCCCGCAGGCCCGGCACCGATGATCGCGACACGCTTGCCGGTCGGCTTGACCTTGGACATGTCCGGGCGCCAGCCCATGGCGAACGCGGTGTCGGTGATGTACTTCTCCACCGAACCGATGGTCACCGCGCCGAAGCCGTCGTTGAGGGTGCAGGCACCCTCGCACAGACGGTCCTGCGGGCACACCCGGCCGCAGACTTCCGGCAGGGTGTTGGTCTGGTGCGACAACTCGGCGGCCTGGAGGATGTTGCCCTCGGCCACCAGCTTCAGCCAGTTGGGAATGAAGTTGTGCACCGGGCACTTCCATTCGCAATACGGGTTACCGCAACCCAGGCAGCGGTGGGCCTGGTCGGCCGACTGCTGGGGTTTGAAGGGTTCGTAGATTTCCACGAACTCTTTCTTGCGTTGACGCAACAGTTTCTTCTTCGGATCCTTGCGCCCGACCTCGATGAACTGGAAGTCATTATTCAGACGTTCAGCCATTTTAAAACCTCATCAAACTCTTCAGGCGCATCACTGCGGGTTGGCACGGGTGCTGGAAAGCAACGATTTCAGGTTGGCAGCCTTGGGCTTGACCAGCCAGAAACGACGCACGTAATCATCGAGGTTCTCGGCGAGCTCACGACCCCACTCGCTGTCGGTTTCCTCGACGTACTCGTTCAGCACGCGTTGCAGGTGGCTACGGTAGGCTTCCATCGCCTCGCCGCTGATCCGCTGGATTTCCACCAGTTCGTGGTTGACCCGGTCAACGAAGGTGTTGTCCTGGTCGAGCACGTAGGCGAAACCGCCGGTCATGCCAGAGCCGAAGTTGTAACCGGTCTTGCCCAATACGCAGACGAAACCACCGGTCATGTACTCGCAGCAGTGATCGCCAGTGCCTTCCACCACAGTGTGGGCACCGGAGTTACGCACGGCGAAACGCTCGCCCGCGGTGCCGGCGGCGAACAGCTTGCCGCCCGTGGCGCCGTACAGGCAGGTGTTGCCGATGATGGCACTGTCCTGAGTGCGGTAGACGCTGCCTTTCGGCGGCACGATCACCAGCTTGCCACCGGTCATGCCCTTGCCGACGTAGTCGTTGGCGTCGCCTTCCAGGTACATGTTCAGGCCGCCGGCGTTCCACACACCAAAGCTCTGGCCCGCAGTGCCCTTGAAGCGGAAGGTGATCGGCGCATTGGCCATGCCCTGGTTGCCGTGCTTGCGCGCGATTTCGCCGGAGATCCGTGCACCGATGGAGCGGTCGCAGTTGCAGATATCCAGGGCGAATTCAGCGCCGCTCAGGTCGTTGATCGCCGAGGTGGCCATATCGACCATTTTCTCGGCCAGCAGGCCTTTGTCGAACGGCGGGTTGCGCTCTACGCCACAGAACTGCGGTTTGTCCGCCGGCACGTGGTCGCTGCCCAGCAACGGAGTCAGGTCCAGGTGATGCTGCTTGGCGGTCTGGCCTTCGAGGACCTCCAGCAGATCGGTACGGCCGATCAGCTCCTCGAGGGAACGCACGCCCAGCTTCGCCAGCCACTCACGGGTTTCTTCGGCGACGTAGGTGAAGAAATTCACCACCATGTCGACGGTGCCGATGTAGTGGTCCTTGCGCAGCTTCTCGTTCTGAGTCGCGACGCCGGTGGCGCAGTTGTTCAGGTGGCAGATGCGCAGGTATTTACAGCCCAGGGCGATCATCGGCGCGGTGCCGAAGCCGAAGCTTTCAGCGCCGAGGATGGCCGCCTTGATCACGTCGAGGCCGGTTTTCAGGCCGCCGTCGGTTTGTACCCGGACTTTGCCGCGCAAGTCGTTGCCGCGCAGGGTCTGGTGGGTTTCGGCCAGGCCGAGTTCCCACGGAGCGCCCGCGTATTTGATCGAGGTCAGCGGCGATGCACCGGTGCCGCCGTCGTAGCCGGAGATGGTGATCAAGTCCGCGTAGGCCTTGGCCACACCGGCGGCGATGGTACCGACGCCTGCCTCTGCTACCAGCTTCACTGAAACCAGCGCCTTCGGGTTGACTTGTTTCAGGTCGAAAATCAGCTGCGACAAGTCTTCGATCGAATAGATGTCGTGGTGCGGCGGTGGCGAAATCAGCGTCACGCCTGGCACTGCGTAACGCAGCTTGGCGATCAGACCGTTCACTTTACCGCCCGGCAGTTGACCACCCTCGCCCGGCTTGGCGCCTTGGGCGACCTTGATCTGCAGCACTTCGGCATTGACCAGGTATTCCGGGGTCACACCGAAACGGCCAGTCGCAACCTGCTTGATTTTCGAGCTCTTGATGGTGCCGTAGCGCGCCGGGTCTTCGCCGCCTTCGCCGGAGTTGGAACGCGCACCGAGGCGGTTCATGGCTTCGGCCAGGGCTTCGTGAGCTTCCGGCGACAGGGCGCCCAGGGAGATACCGGCGGAGTCGAAGCGCTTGAGCACCGATTCCAGCGGTTCGATCTCGCTGATATCCAATGGAGTGTCGAGGGTTTTGACTTTCAGCAGGTCGCGGATCATCGACACCGGGCGGTTGTCCACCAGCGAGGTGTATTCCTTGAACTTGCTGTAGTCGCCCTGCTGCACAGCCGCCTGCAGGGTGTTGACCACGTCCGGGTTGTACGCGTGATATTCGCCACCGTGGACGAACTTCAGCAGGCCGCCTTGCTGGATTGGCTTGCGCGGACTCCAGGCTTCGGTGGCCAGGGCTTTCTGTTCAGCTTCGATGTCGACGAAACGCGCACCCTTGATGCGGCTCGGCACGCCACGGAAGCTCAGGTTGCAGACTTCCTCGGACAGGCCGATGGCCTCGAACAACTGCGCACCGCGGTACGACGTGATGGTCGAGATGCCCATCTTCGACAGGATCTTGAGCAGGCCCTTGGTGATGCCTTTACGGTAGTTCTTGAACACCTCGTAGAGGTCGCCCAGTACTTCACCGGTACGGATCAGGTCACCCAGCACTTCGTAGGCCAGGAACGGATAAACGGCAGAGGCACCGAAACCGATCAACACGGCGAAGTGATGCGGGTCACGAGCGGTCGCGGTTTCCACCAGGATGTTGGAGTCGCAACGCAGGCCTTTTTCGGTCAGGCGGTGGTGCACCGCGCCGGTGGCCAGGGACGCATGGATCGGCAACTTGCCCGGGGCGATGTGACGGTCACTCAGCACGACCTGGGTACGACCGGCGCGCACGGCTTCTTCAGCCTGATCGGCGACGTTGCGGATGGCCGCTTCGAGGCCGACGCTTTCGTCGTAGTTCAGATCGATGATCGCGCGCTCGAAGCCCGAACGATCGAGGTTCATCAGCGAACGCCACTTGGCCGGGGAAATGACCGGCGAGCTGAGGATCACGCGCGAAGCGTGTTCCGGCGACTCCTGGAAAATGTTGCGCTCGGCACCGAGGCAGATTTCCAGCGACATGACGATGGCTTCACGCAGCGGGTCGATCGGCGGGTTGGTCACCTGGGCGAACTGCTGGCGGAAATAGTCGTACGGCGTGCGCACGCGCTGGGACAGCACGGCCATCGGCGTATCGTCGCCCATCGAACCCACGGCTTCGTAGCCTTGCTCGCCGAGCGGGCGCAGCACCTGGTCGCGCTCTTCGAACGTGACCTGGTACATCTTCATGTATTGCTTGAGCTGATCGACGTCGTAGAACGCCGAACCGTGGTCGTTGTCTTCCATGGTCGCCTGGATGCGCAGGGCATTCTTGCGCAGCCATTGCTTGTACGGATGACGGGACTTCAGACGGTTGTCGATCGCATCGGTGTCGAGGATCTGACCGGTCTCGGTGTCCACGGCAAAGATCTGGCCAGGTCCCACACGACCCTTGGCGATCACGTCTTCAGGCTGGTAGTTCCAGACACCGATTTCCGAGGCCAGGGTGATGAAGCCGTTCTTGGTGGTGACCCAACGCGCCGGACGCAGACCGTTACGGTCGAGCAGGCACACCGCGTAGCGACCGTCGGTCATTACCACGCCGGCCGGGCCGTCCCACGGTTCCATGTGCATCGAGTTGTATTCGTAGAACGCGCGCAGATCCGGGTCCATGGTCTCGACGTTCTGCCACGCTGGCGGAATGATCATCCGCACGCCACGGAACAGGTCGATGCCGCCGGTGACCATCAGCTCCAGCATGTTGTCCATGCTCGAGGAGTCGGAACCCACGCGGTTGACCAGCGGGCCGAGTTCTTCCAGGTCCATCAGGTCGTTGGTGAACTTGGTGCGACGGGCCACGGCCCAGTTGCGGTTGCCGGTGATGGTGTTGATCTCGCCGTTGTGCGCCAGGAAGCGGAACGGTTGAGCCAGCGGCCATTTCGGCAGGGTGTTGGTGGAGAAGCGCTGGTGGAACACGCAAATCGAAGTTTGCAGGCGCTCATCGCTCAGGTCCGGATAGAAGGCGGTCAAGTCCGCCGGCATCATCAGGCCTTTGTAAATGATGGTCTTGTGCGAAAAGCTGCAGACGTAGTGGTCGGTGTCGGCGGCGTTGGCCACGGACGAGCGACGACGGGAGGTGAACAGCTTGACGGCCATGTCCTGGTCGCTCAGGCCTTCACCGCCGATGAACACTTGCTCGATCTGCGGCAGGCGCTCAAGGGCCAGGCGGCCGAGGACGCTGGTGTCGATCGGCACTTTGCGCCAGCCAACCAGTTGCAAGCCGGCGGCCAGGATCTCGCGGTTCATGTTCTCGCGAGCGGCTTCGGCTTTGACCGGATCCTGGTTGAAGAAGACCATGCCCACCGCATATTGCTTGGGCATTTCGACGCCGAAGGTTTCCTGGGCGATGGCTCGCAGGAACACGTCCGGCTTTTGAATCAGCAGACCGCAACCGTCACCGGTCTTGCCGTCGGCATTAATCCCACCGCGGTGGGTCATGCAGGTCAGGGCCTCGATGGCCGTTTGCAAAAGGGTATGACTGGGCTCGCCCTGCATATGGGCTATCAGGCCGAAACCACAGTTATCCTTGAATTCATCTGGTTGGTACAGACCTGCTTTCATAGACACTTTCTCACCAGGCTGCCTCTGTACGAGGCAAATTTCTTTTCAATTCAACCACTTGCCATCCGCGCCGAACGTACGCCAGCTTTGCGGGGACAAAAGGGAGGTCATTGTACACACCGACACTTGGCCTCACAAATTTGACGACGAAATGTCGCAAATCTATGTCGCATTTGTGAAAGGTTTAAAGCGATATGCTGTGCTAGTCAAAACTTTTTTAATTTTGACCGCAACGACTCAAAGACTACTGTGACGCAGACACCACAAGGCACGCAGCCCGGAAGGTTGCGCGCACTTGTAGAAATTTTGAGGTGCTTGGAGAGGCGGCCTGGGTAAGGCCGCCGAATCTTCAGCGAGTTGTTGCCAGTTCCTGTTGGACGCTGGCGACAGTGCGAGGCCAAGGTTTACCAGCCTGAACCTTCGCTGGCAAGGCCTTGATGGCGGAAACGGCTGCATCACGGTTGGCGAAGTTGCCATAGGTGATCACGTAGAGCGGCTTGCCATTGAGGACTTTCTTGAAATAACGGTACTCGCCGCCCTGCTCCTTCACGAAGCTTTGTGCGGCAGTTTCGGAGCTGGTGCCGAGGATTTGCACCACGTAGTTGCCCGGTGCCTGACCGGCGTACCAGGTGCCACCCGCCGCCTTGGCCGTAGGAGCCGGTTTCTCGGCAGGCTTGGCCGCCGCAGCAACGGCTGGCTTGGCTGGCGCAGGGGCTGGCTTGGCCACTGGAGCAGGCGCTGGCTTGGCCGTGGCGACCTGAGTCGGCGCAGGTGCAGGCTTGGCCGCTGGTGTCGGCGCAGGGCCGGCAGGAACGCCCACAGGCGGCGCGGTGGTGGTCACCGTCGGTGGTGTGGCGCTGGAGCCTTCAACCGGAACGCCGTCGTCGCCTTCGGTGATGCCGCCTGCGGCTTCAGCCAGCGGGGCGCGCATGACCGGTTGCGAGTTACCGACCAACGGCAACGGCATCGGCTGGGTGTTGCCGGCGAATTCCACGGCCGGAGCACCGCCATTCGCGGTTGGCTGGCCCTGGCCAAGCGGCAGTTGCGCCTGTTCATTGGCGGGCGCACCGGTGGTCGGTGCCTTGTTGCGACCCGGCATCATCCAGGCGGCAGCTACCGCAACCACGACAACGGCGGAAATCGCCAATACGTGTTTCTTCGGCATATTGAACCCCATTTTTGGACGCTTGACCGCAGAGCGGCTGGCGATCATGGCTTCGATCATTGCATCGCGGGCGACCTGATTGATGCTGCCAGGCCAACCTTCGGAGCTTTCGTGAATATCAGAGATCTGATCCGCGGTGAAAAGTTCGATGCCGCGGCCAGCGCCCTCGAGCCGCTGCTCCAGATACTCGCGGGTTTCGTCCTCGGTATAGGGCTGCAATTCGATGACGTGGAAACGCTCTTCCTCGAGATGCAAAGCCTCAAGCTGAGCGATCAGCGCGGTCTCACCGAACAGGAATACATGCGGGCGACCTTCAGGCGCGCCGGCCGCCAGGACCATCAGAACCTCAAGGGCGGACTCATCGAGCTGTTCGGCGTCATCGACCAGCAAATAGACTTCCTGGCCGGTGAGTGCAAGCTGCACCACCTGGGCCAGGATAGCGTCGGCATCCGCCTGGGCGACATTCAGCGCCTGGGCCACCTGACGCAGCACCCCGGCCGCATCGCCGGCGCCACGGGCGGACACCACCACACTTTGTACCGACTGCTTGTTGGTGCTGGCGACCAGGGCCTGACGCAACAGGGTCTTGCCACTGCCCTCGGGGCCAGTGACGACCAGCAGCAGCTGACTGTAGCGGGCCAGGTGATGCAACTGTCCCAGCACGGGTTTGCGCTGGGCCGGGAAAAATTTGAAGCCAGGCACCCGTGGAGCAAAAGGGTCATGACTCAACTGGTAATGGCCGAGGAAAGCCTCGTCGGCATGCAAACTAGTCATCGTGTTCTTATTAACCTTTAAGCTGAGCCAGGGCGCGGTAGTCTGCCCCCAGCGTGGCCTGTAGAACCTCTTTCGGATAATCGTCGGTCACCACCGCTTCACCCATGTGGCGCAGCAGCACCAGGCGCAAACGACCGTCGATCACTTTTTTATCAATGGACATATGTTCGAGGAAATCGGCTTCTGTCATCTCTTCTGGCGGAATGACCGGCAGCCCTGCACGCTGGAACAGACGAATGCCGCGATCACGCTCCTGCTCGCTGATCCAGCCCAGTCGCGCGGACATTTCCAGCGCCATCACGGTGCCAGCAGCCACCGCTTCCCCATGTAGCCAGACACCATAGCCCATGTGGGTTTCGATGGCGTGGCCAAAAGTGTGGCCCAGGTTCAACGTGGCACGAACGCCCGTCTCTTTCTCATCGGCACCGACCACCGCGGCCTTGGCCGCGCAGGAGCGCTCGATGGCATAGGTCAGGGCTTGCTGATCCAGATTGCGCAGGCGGTCGACGTTGTCTTCGAGCCAGGTCAGGAACGGCTCATCACAGATCAGCCCGTACTTGATGACTTCGGCCAGACCGGCGGACAGTTCGCGCGCCGGCAGGGTATTGAGGCTGGCGGTATCGATCAGCACCACGTTCGGCTGATAGAAGGCGCCGACCATGTTCTTGCCCAGCGGATGGTTGATCCCGGTCTTGCCGCCCACCGAGGAGTCGACCTGCGACAGCAGCGTGGTCGGAACCTGGATGAAATCGACGCCGCGCTGGTAGCAGGCGGCGGCAAAGCCGGCCATGTCACCGATCACACCGCCACCGAGGGCGATCACCGTGGTGCGGCGATCATGCCGTGCGGTCAGCAGACCGTCGAAAATCAGTTGCAGGGTTTCCCAGGTCTTGAAGGCTTCACCGTCGGGCAGCACCACGGAAATCACCGAGAACTGCGCCAGGCTGCGGGTCAGACGCTCGAGATAGAGCGGTGCAACAGTCTCGTTGGAGATGATCGCTACTTGCCGTCCGCGAATGTGCGGGGCCAGCAGCTCAGGCTGATCCAACAAACCTTCGCCAATATGAATCGGGTAGCTGCGCTCGCCTAGATCGACCTTGAGTGTCTGCATGTGTCCCCACAGTGAAGATGAATCAGGCGTCCTGCCTTGAGTTAACGAATATCCACGGCATCTGCTGGTGTGACGCCGTTCGGTAGCCATCCGCCACAACCTTGAGCGGTCATGGCGAGACGCCGAGGATAGCGCATTTCGCGCGGCGCTTTAACGGGGCGGCAACTGCTGCAGGCGCTCTAGAATGTCGAGTACGACCATTCGCGGCGGTCGCTCATCGGTTTCGACCACCAGGTCGGCAATTTCCCGGTAAAGCGGATCGCGGATCGCCAACAGGTCCCGAAGGGTCTTGGCCGGATCGGCGGTACGCAACAATGGCCGATTGCGGTCACGGGCCGTGCGGCCGACCTGCTGCTCGACCGACGCATGCAGATAAACCACCCGCCCACCGGCATGCAGTGCCCGACGATTGGCTTCGCGCATGACCGCGCCCCCACCTGTCGCCAGCACCACTCCGTCGTAATCGCACAGCTCGGCAATCATTGCCTGCTCGCGATCACGAAAGCCCGGTTCGCCTTCTTTATCGAAGATCCAAGGGATATTGGCGCCCGTGCGCAATTCAATTTCCTTATCGGAATCTTTGAATGGCAGGCGCAGCTCTTTGGCCAGCAACCGGCCGATGGTGCTTTTTCCAGCACCCATCGGTCCTACAAGAATCAAATTTCGCACAGAATCAATGACTCACAGCAATCGCCTGATTATTCATGATACGCGGAGTGAGGAATACCAACAGCTCGGATTTTTTCTCCGAAACCACATCACGCCGGAAAAGGCGGCCAAGATACGGCACATCGCCAAGAAATGGCACCTTATCTACGACCTTGCTCTGAGTATTTGAGAAAACGCCGCCAATGACGATGGTCTCGCCATCGTTGACCAGGACCTTGGCGTTGACTTCGTTTTTCTTGATCGGCGGTACATCCTGGACCTTGTTCAGGTAGTCCGGCTCGTCCTTGGTCACCTTCACCTCCATGATGATCCGGTTGTCGGGCGTGATCTGCGGCGTCACCTCCAGCGACAGCGAGGCCTCCTTGAACGACACCGAAGTCGCGCCACTGGAACTGGCCTCCTGATAGGGAATCTCGGTGCCCTTGAGGATCTTGGCGGTTTCCTTGTCGGACGTGACCACCTTGGGTTGCGAGACGATTTCGCCGTTGCCGGTTTTCTCCATGGCCGTCAGTTCCAGGTCCAGCAAGACGTTATCGGTGATGAACGCGATGCCGATTCCCGAGGTGTTGTTGGCGACGCCCATGTCGACGAACGGTGAGTTGGTGCTGGTACTGCCGGGCGTGCCGATGGTCGATGAGCCGTTGAGTCCATTGCTGACACCGGAGGTGTTCCAGTTGCCCCTGTTCTGTATCGATCCGCCCCAGCGCACCCCGAGGCTTTTGTCATAGTCGACGTTGGCTTCGACAATGCGCGCCTCGATCATGACCTGACGCACAGGGATATCCAGCTGCGTGACGATCCTGCGCAGCTCATCAAGCCGGTCCTGGGTCTGGTAGGCAATGATGTTGTTGGTGCGCTCGTCGACGGTGATCGACCCCCGTTCGTCGGGTTTCGCTTCGGCACTGGTCACCGACTGGAAGAGCTTGGCGATGTCCGCCGCCTTGGCGTAATTCACCTGCAACAGTTCCCGGCGCAACGGCGCCAGATCGGCAATCTGCTTTTGTGATTCCAGCTCCTGACGCTCACGGGCAGCAATTTCATCGGTCGGCGCAACAAGCAGGACATTACCGACCCTGCGCTTGTCCAGCCCCTTGGTTTTCAGCACCAGATCCAGCGCCTGATCCCACGGCACGTTCTGCAGGCGCAATGTGATGCCACCCTGCACCGTGTCGCTGGCCACCAGGTTGAGGTTGGTGAAATCGGCGATCAATTGCAGCACCGAACGCACATCGATGTCCTGGAAATTCAGCGAAAGTTTCTCGCCGCTGTAGGCCTGTAGCCCGGCATTGCGCTTTTGCAGGTCGTCGACCGTCGCCGGGCGAACGCTGACCGTGAGCTTGCTGTCGGTCTGATAGGTCGAGTAATCGAACGCACCACCGGGCTCGATGCTGATGGTGGCTCGATCGCCGCTTGCGCTGGCATTGACGAACTGCACGGGCGTGGCGAAATCCTTCACATCCAGACGCACGCGCAACGACTCGGGCAATCGGGTTTTGGCAAACCCGACAATAATCTTGCCCTCACGCTGTTGTATGTCGGGCGCAATCGATGGGTCCGACAAGTCGATCACCACGTTGCCCTCGCCCTGTGTGCCTCGCTGAAAATCCACACCCCGAATGGCCTTGCCTGGCGTCGCAGCGGCGCGTGCCGGGATTGCCGGGATTGCCGACGGTTTGACCCCCTGCCCGACTACCACCAGCAAATTGTTGCCTTCAATTCGCGAGTCGTACTGGGCCGACTGAGCCAGGTTGATGATCAATCGCGTACGGTCCCCGGCCTCCACCACCGTTGCACTTCGGGCATTTCCACTGCCGAGATCGCGAGTCTTGCTGGCCAGTTGACTGGCGACACCCGGCAAATCCAGCGCAATCCGGGCCGGCGACTCCGTCATGTAACCCTGAGGCAACGGGGGCGGTGCATCGAACGACAACTTCAACTCGACCCGGTCTCCCGGTAGCGCAGCGACATCCAGCGCCTTGAGATTGGCCGCTTGTACCATCGGCGACAACATCGCTATCCATAGCGAAAGGCCGAAGGCGGAGAAAATCCTGTTCATTATTCGGGTTCCACTATGAGTGCTCTTTCAAAGGGATGGTCCGGGGACGCTCCAGCCACGCGCCCTGACCATCAGGGACAATTTCAACCACATCGACTTGCGAACCACTGATCGCAACGATTCGTCCATCGTTACGCCCCAGGTAATCACCGACCTTCAGGCGGTGCACGCCACCCGCCCCGCGCAACAGGGCAAAGGAGCATGTCGCATTGGAAAGGGTGCCGACCATTTCAAACTGCTCGATGTTGAAACCTTCGAGGTATTGCCTGACCCGGTCAGGGTCGGGCTTGACGTTGCGCGAACCCCGCCGATGGGCCGCCAGATCAGTGCTGACCTGTGGTGAAAACGGACTGCGCAGGTTCGCTGCGTCGTAGGTGAATGTCGGGTAAGACCGGAATACCGGCGTTGGTTCAATACCGCCCGGCCCGCGCAGGCGTATTTCGCTCAAGTAGGCATCCAGATCGCTGTAGTCATCGCCAGCGCCACAACCGGACAGAACAGCCAGTAACAGCACCATCGGAAAACAACGCGCCGGGTTCATTGATGCCGCCCCGTTTCGTTGTAGCGGTAGGTCTTGGCGAGGATGCTCAAGCGCAGTTTCGGAGCACCCTGGGGACTGACGGGGGCAAGGTCGAAATCGTGCAAGGTGACGATTCGCGGCAACCCGGCCACGCCACTGACGAAGGTGGCCAGGTCATGGTAGCCCCCGGTGACCGTGATCTGGATTGGCAACTCGATGTAGAACGGCTGGGCGACCTCCGGCAGCAACTTGATCTCCTCGAACTCCAGGCCACTGCCCAGACCTGTACGCGTGATGTCTTCCAGCAAGCCAGGCACTTCGGTGTCGCCGGGCAGTTGCCGCAACAGCACGCCGAAAGCGTTCTCCATCTCCTTCAACTGCTGGGTGTAGAGATCGAGATTCGCCGCCATGCGGACTTTGCCGGCGAACTGTTCCTTGAGCGTCAATTCTTCCTCGCGCTTCAAATCGAGCTGGTTCTCGAGGTCGCGAGTGGAAAAGTTGTAGCCCAAGGCCAGCACCACAAGCATGAGCAAACCGGCCACCAGACACTTGATCGCCGGCGGCCAGGCCCCCATGTTGCTGGTGTCCAGGTCGTTGAAGTCGATCTTGCGCAGCCCTTCGAACCATTCGGACAGGCTCATTTGCCTTCCTCCGGTGCTGCGGGTTGAGTCTGGCGAACGCTCAACTGGAAGACGTTGGCCTGCTCCACCTGACCGACAGCTGCGGCCTTGACTTCGGTCAGGCTCGGCGCATCGAACCAGTCTGATGCCTCGAGGTTGCGCATCAAGTCTGAAACAAGGTTGTTGGATTGCGCGGCACCGGTGATGGACAAGGTCTTTCCGGTCATTCTCACTTCGGTGAAATACACGCCCTCAGGCAGTGCCCGCGCCAGCTGGTCAAATATTCGCCCGCTGATTTGGCGGTTGTCTTGCAGGCCCTGGATGATTCGCATGCGCTCGACCAGTTGCTGGCGGCGCGCCTTGAGATCATTGATCTGCGTGATCCGCTCATCGACCACGGCGATTTGCCTGCCGATGTAATCGTTACGGGCGATTTGCCGGTCGATGGCACGGCTGATGGCCTGGTTGGCAACCAGCACCGCGCCCATCGTGCCCGCCATAGCGGCCACCAAGACCAGCAGGAAGCGTTTGCGGCGGACTTCACGCCGCTCCTCGCGCCAGGGTAAAAGGTTGATCCGTGCCATCAGTCGAAGCTCCTGAGGGCAAGACCACAGGCGATCATCAACGCCGGGGCGTCACTCGCCAGGGCAGCACCGTTGACCTTGCTGCCCAGCGTCATTGCGGAAAAAGGGTTCGCGATCAGGGTCGGCGTGCCCAATTGCTGCTCGACCAAACGGTCCAGCCCCGGGACCGACGCGGTACCGCCAGCCAGCAGGATATGGTCGACAGCGCCGTACTGACCGGCGGCAAAGAAGAACTGCAGCGAGCGCGACACCTGCTGCACCAGTGCCTGTTGAAAGGGCTGCAGGACCTCACCGACATAATCATCCGGCAGGCCGCCCTTCCTTTGCGCAAGACTCGCCTGCTCCAGCGTCAGGCCATAGCGACGCTGGATTTCCCCGGTCAACTGCCGACCGCCGAACAGTTGCTCACGGGTGTAGATAATCCGCCCGTTGTGCAACACGCTCAGGGTGGTCATGGTGGCGCCGACATCCACCACTGCGACCGTCAAAGGCCCCTCGGAAACCGCAAACCGACTGGCCAGCAACCCGAATGAACGCTCCAGAGCGTAGGCCTCGACATCGACTACGCGGGCGGTCAGCCCGGCCAGAGCCAGGGCGGCCTCACGGACCTCGACGTTTTCCTTTCGGCAAGCCGCGAGCAATACGTTGACCCGCTCCGGGTTGCGCGCGGAGGCCCCCTGGGCTTCAAAGTCGATCGCAACTTCATCCAGGGGATAAGGAATGTATTGATCAGCCTCGATCTTCAGTTGGCTTTCCATCTCGTCTTCGGAAAGTCCAGCATCCATCTCGATGATCTTGGTGATCACCGCCGAGCCTGCCACAGCGACGGCCACACCCTTGAGGCCGGTTCTGGCCCTGGTCAGCGCGCGCGCGAGGGCCAGCCCCACGCCTTCGAGGTCAGCGATGTTCTTTTCGATCACCGCGCCGACCGGCAACGGCTCGACCGCATAAGCCTCGACCCGGAAGCGTTCGCCCTGACGGCTCAATTCCAGAAGCTTTACCGAGGTAGAGCTGATATCGATTCCGAGGAGCGAACCGGATTTTTTGTTGAAGAGTCCTGGCACTACCAATTCCCTATGACTTTCCGTGAGTTACGGACTCTGCAATGTCCATTGCGTTCAATCCGCCCGTCTTGACAGCAGCGCCAACCGCGCTCCCGATCAGAAAAATGCTTATAATGCCCAGCGTTTTTTTCCGCATTTGCTCAAGCGCGGGTCGTTCTCATTTAGCCTGAACCCTGTTGCCCAATTCATTTTTGCCCTGGATATCCAAAAGCCTTGATTCGTCTGCTGAAGTTTTTCGGTTGGTCCATCGTCGCGGTTTTCTGCGGACTCCTTCTGGGTCTGAGCGGGGCGTACCTCTACCTTAGTCCCGGGCTGCCGTCCGTGGAGGCGCTGAGAAGCATCCAGTTGCAGATTCCTTTGCGGGTCTACAGCAGCGATAACAAGTTGATTGCAGAGTTCGGCGAAATGCGCCGCACACCGATCCGTTTCGCCGACATTCCCCCCAATTTCATTAATGCGTTACTAAGTGCTGAAGACGACAATTTCGCCAACCACTACGGCGTCGATCCCAGCAGCCTGATGCGTGCCGCGACCCAACTGGTCAAAAGCGGACACATCCAGTCCGGTGGCAGCACGATCACCATGCAGGTGGCGAAGAACTTCTTCCTGACCAGCGAACGCAGCTTTTCGCGCAAGACCACCGAAATCCTGCTGGCCCTGCAGATCGAACGACAGCTGACCAAGGACGAGATCCTCGAGTTGTACGTCAACAAGATCTACCTGGGTAACCGTGCCTACGGCATCGAGGCGGCGGCGCAGGTCTATTACGGCAAATCGATCCGCGATGTCAGCCTGGCGCAAATGGCAATGATTGCCGGCCTGCCCAAGGCGCCGTCGCGCTTCAACCCGCTGGCCAACCCGGCGCGCAGCAAGGAACGTCGCGACTGGATCCTGGGGCGCATGTACAAGCTCGGCAAAATCACCGAGGCCGATTACACCGCCGCGATCAACGAGCCGCTGAACGCCAGCTATCACGTACCGACTCCGGAAGTGAACGCGCCGTACATCGCCGAAATGGCCCGTGCCGAAATGGTCGGGCGTTATGGCAGCGACGCGTATACCGAAGGCTTCCGCGTCACCACCACGGTGCCGAGCGACCTCCAGGAACTGGCCAACACCGCAGTCCACGAAGGCCTGATGACCTACGATCAGCGCCACGGCTATCGCGGCCCCGAGTCGCGGCTTCCGGGCAAGACGCGTGAAGCCTGGGTAACCGAACTGACCAAGCAACGCACCATCAGCGGCCTGGAACCGGCGATCGTGACCCAGGTCGACAAGAGCGGCCTGCAAGTGCTGACCCGCACCGGCCAGGAACACGTCAGCTGGGACACCATGAAGTGGGCCCGTCCGTTCCTGAACACCAACAGCATGGGCGCCAACCCCAAGCAGCCTTCGGACGTGGCCCAGGTCGGTGACCTGATTCGCGTGCAGCGTCAGCCGGACAACTCGCTGAAGTTCAGCCAGATCCCGCAGGCCCAGGGCGCGCTGGTGTCCCTGGACCCACAGAACGGTGCCATTCGCGCCCTGGTCGGCGGCTTCGCTTTCGAACAGAGCAACTACAATCGCGCACTGCAGGCCAAGCGCCAGCCGGGCTCGAGCTTCAAACCGTTCGTCTACGCCGCCGCACTGGATAACGGCTACACCGCCTCCAGCCTGGTGAACGATGCCCCGATTGTGTTCGTCGACGAGTACCTGGACAAAGTCTGGCGACCGAAAAACGACACCAACACCTTCCTCGGCCCGATCCGCCTGCGTGAAGCGCTGTACAAGTCGCGCAACCTGGTGTCGATCCGCTTGCTGCAAGCAATGGGCGTTGGCAAGACCATCGACTACATCGCTCGCTTCGGCTTCAACAAACAGGACCTGCCACCCAACCTGTCCCTGGCGCTGGGCACCGCGACCCTGACGCCAATGGAGATCGCTACCGGCTGGAGCACCTTCGCCAACGGCGGCTACAAGATCACCCCGTACATCATCGACAGGATTGAAAGCCGCAACGGCGACACGCTGTTCGTCGCCAATCCGGCGAGCGTGCCTCAGGGCGGCGCTGCCAGCGATGGCATTGCCGCACCAGCGGCTCAAGCCTTCACGGTCAATGCGACGCCGGGCGAAGCCCCGGGCACTGTGCCGACACCACAAGCTCCCGCCGTGGCCGAACGCATCGTTGACGGGCGCACCACGTACATCCTCAACAGCATGCTTGAGGACGTGATCAAGCTCGGCACCGGTCGCCGCGCACTGGCCCTGGGCCGCCCTGACATTGCCGGCAAGACCGGTACGACCAACGAATCCAAGGACGCCTGGTTCTCCGGTTACAACGCCGATTACGTGACCACCGTGTGGACTGGTTTCGACCAGCCGGAAAGCCTGGGCCGCAAGGAATTCGGCGGCACCGTCGCGCTGCCGATCTGGATGAACTACATGGGCGCTGCACTCAAAGGCAAGCCGCCGCATACCCAAGCGGAGCCGGAAGGCCTCCTCAGCCTGCGAGTCGATCCGGTCAGCGGTCGCGCAGCCAGCCCGGGCACACCAGGCGCCTACTTCGAGCTGTTCAAGGCCGAAGATACGCCGCCGTCGGGCAACGAGCTCGGCAACGGCAATGCGCCGGGCAGTCCGCTGCCGGCAGATGAAGCTGCGCCGATCGATTTGTTCTGATTGCAGCAATATTGAAAAGCCCCGCCTACGAAAGAAGAGCGGGGCTTTTTTGTGCCTGCCGGTTTTGATGTTGTCTGGTCCGGCCTCTTCGCGAGCAAGCTCGCTCCCACAAGAATCAGCGGCGTACATAAATTCGATGTACACCATCGCCCACTGTGGGAGCGAGCTTGCTCGCGAAGAGGCCCTGACAGGTGGCACAAAACTGTCAGGCACAAAAAAGCCCCGACTCTCGCAAGCCGGGGCTTTTCGTTGAAACGTTACAACGGCTTAGCCGTTGAACACATCATCCACGCTTTTCAGCGGATAGTTCTTCGGATACGGCAGGGTCGCCACGCCGGTCTCGATGGCGGCTTTGGCCACGGCATCGGAGATCAGGGTGATCAGACGGGCATCCATTGGCTTCGGAATGATGTACTCACGGCCGAATTCCAGCTTGATGCCGCCGTAGGCGTCGCACACTTCCTGAGGCACTGGCAGCTTGGCCAGTTCACGCAGGGCGTTGGCCGCAGCGACTTTCATTTCTTCGTTGATGCGCTTGGCGCGAACGTCCAGGGCACCACGGAAGATGAACGGGAAGCCCAGTACGTTGTTGACCTGGTTCGGGTAGTCGGAACGACCGGTAGCCATGATCACGTCGCTACGGGTGGCGTGTGCCAGCTCCGGGGAGATTTCCGGATCAGGGTTGGAGCACGCGAACACGATCGGGTTGGCCGCCATGGACAGCAGGCCTTCAGGGCTCAGCAGGTTCGGGCCGGACAGGCCTACGAACACGTCAGCGCCTTGCAGGGCGTCAGCCAGGGTGCGCTTGTCGGTCGCGTGAGCGAACACAGCCTTGTACTGGTTCAGGTCGTCACGACCGGAGTGGATCACACCGGTACGGTCGACCATGTAGATGTTTTCGATGTTGGCGCCCATGCTCACCAGCAACTTCATGCAGGAGATGGCGGCGGCGCCGGCGCCCAGGCAGACGATCTTGGCTTCCGGCAGGGTTTTGCCAGCGATTTCCAGGGCGTTGATCATGCCGGCCGCGGTCACGATAGCGGTGCCGTGCTGGTCATCGTGGAATACCGGAATATCGCACTGCTCGATCAGGGCGCGTTCGATTTCAAAGCACTCGGGTGCCTTGATGTCTTCCAGGTTGATGCCACCGAAGGTGATGGAGATGCGCTTGACGGTGTCGATGAAGGCCTGCGGGCTTTCGGAGTCGACTTCGATGTCGAAAACGTCGATGCCGGCGAAGCGCTTGAACAGTACGCCTTTACCTTCCATCACTGGCTTGGAGGCCAATGGGCCGAGGTTACCCAGGCCGAGAATCGCGGTGCCATCGGAAATGACTGCAACCAGGTTGCCTTTGCCGGTGTACTTGTAGGCCAGCTCGGGATCGCGGGCGATCTCGCGTACTGGCTCGGCTACGCCCGGGCTGTAGGCCAGCGACAGGTCGCGAGCGGTAGCAGTGGCCTTGGTGAGCTCGACACTCAGCTTCCCTGGACGAGGATTGGCGTGATATTCGAGAGCGGCAGTTTTCAGATCAGACATTTTGGCATTCCGCTTTTTACTGTTGGACAGACTGGTCAGCGAGGATACGCGCCTCGCAAAGTCCCCACAAGACTGACTGGTCACCCCTGTCAAGCGCCCGCCCCTACGACTTTGGGCCAAGAGCCACGGCACACAAGGCCTGGACTGTTCACAATCGACGGAAAAAATGTCTACAATTTTTTATCACTGTACCGCTTGAAGCATCGCCGGGTCGGTCAAGGGCAACATCCAGCGCGCCTGCCCTTCTTTCAGTCCGCCACGTCGCGAACGATCCAGCACCCAGCCGCGCGCCTCGATCTGCTTGCCCTTGAGGCTTTCCAGCGAATTCACATCAAAACGCGCCAGCAGATTGGGTGCAACGCGCAATACAACCGAGTCCTGCAACTCGATCCAAACCCCACCTCGATTGCGCTGCACCTTGCTCACACGACCGCTGAGCACGGCAAAGCCGGAAGTGCTGATCTGCTCCGCTTTCAGTACAGGCGACTGGCGCCACACACCGAGCCCGGCCTGTCGAGCGTTGCGCTCTGCGGCTTGCTGACAGGCGACCAGATCGACGTTCGGCGCCACGGCCACCTGGAAACCCAGGCCTTCGGCGAGCATCTGCGCTTCGAGGTTAGCGCCATCTGCACCATAGACATGGGCCAGCGTGCGGCCGTAATGGTCCTTGCTTTCTTTGCCAGGCACCAACCCGACCCGCCCGTCACTCGCCGCCACCAATGCCTCAAGGCGCTTGCGCGCGGCCACGGCGAAGGGCTCGTCGGAACGGCCCTGCTTGCCCAGCTCCGGCGTGTTCAAGCCGATCATGCGCACATTGCGGCCATCGCTCAGACGCAGGGTGTCGCCATCCACCACCCGCTGCACCGCGACGGGTGTCAGGCCGCCTGGCGTCGGGCAAAAGGCCTGCGCGCCGGACAGCCAAATCGCGGACACAAAAAAGGCGCCCGCGAGGGACGCCTTTTTCATCAGCATGGAAAAACCGTAGCGGCTTCCCAAGTTGATCGGCCTTAGGCCTTTTTCGCGCCGAAAGCACCGAAACGGTCTGCGAAACGCTGAACGCGGCCGCCAGTGTCCAGAGTCTTCTGCTTACCGGTGTAGAACGGGTGGCATTCGTTGCAAACGTCGATCGCCAGGGCTTTGCCGAAGGTCGAACGGGTTTCGAACTTGTTGCCGCAGCTGCAGGTAACAGCAACTGCTGGGTATTCTGGATGGATATCCGCTTTCATGGTGTTTTCCTCAGGCTAGCGTGCCGCCACCCAACACTATTGTTGAATACCGCACGTAATTAGGCCGCGGATTCTACCAGACAATCCCGTTCACGCAAGCTGTCGCTTCTACCGACCGTCTGCTAGGCTCCCGGCCCAAAGCACATTCCCCTGTGGGAGCGAGCTTGCTCGCGATAGCGTCGTGTCAGGCAACATAAATGCTGACTGACAGGGCCTCATCGCGAGCAAGCTCGCTCCCACAGGTTATGGGTCCAGCCTTTCATTTACTGCCCGCAAAGAGAATCCCCCGCGTGCCCGACGCCATTCTGCGCCTCGCCCTGCCTTCGCCGCTGCGCCGCCTGTTCGACTACCGCGCTCCGGCCGGCGTCCTGCGTGCCCAACTGCACCCCGGCATGCGCCTGCGGGTACCGTTCGGCCGACGCGAGATGATCGGGATCCTGGTGGAAGTTACCGACACCAGCGAAGTACCGGTCGAGAAACTCAAGCCGGCCCTGGCCCTGCTCGACGCTACGCCACCCCTGCCGCCCGCGCTGTTCAAGCTGTGCCTGTGGACCTCCCAGTATTACCAGCACAGCCTCGGCGACACCTTGAGCTGGGCATTGCCGGTGCTGCTGCGCCAGGGTGAACTGGCCGAAGCGCGCCAGGAACGCTTCTGGTCTGCCGCACCGGGCGCCAGCCTCGATGATCCGCGCATCGCCCGCGCCCCGCGCCAGCGCGAAGCCCTGGCCACGCTGGCCCAGCATCCCCACGGCGTCGCCCATCAGTTGCTGAGCAAACTGATGCTGAGCAAGGACAGCCTGGACTTGCTGCTGGCCAAGGAGCTGGTGCAGGTCGAGATCCGTCGCCACGCCCCCGGCGCACGCCACGAACACTGGCTGGCGCAACCGGAACTGCCACTGAACCCGGAGCAGCGCGCCGCCTATGAGGCCATTCGCGCCGGCTTCGACAGTTACCACGCGTTCCTGCTGGCTGGCGTCACCGGCAGCGGCAAGACCGAAGTCTATCTGCAGTTGATCCGCGAAACCCTGGAGGCCGGCAAGCAGGCACTGGTGCTGATCCCGGAAATCAACCTCGGTCCGCAGACCCTGGCGCGCTTCGAACAGCGTTTCAATGCCCGCATCGCGCTGATCCATTCGGCGGTCAATGACCGCGAACGCCTCGATGCCTGGCTGGCCGCCCGTGACGGTGAGGCCGACATCATTATCGGCACCCGTTCTGCCCTGTTCACGCCGATGAAGAACCCCGGCCTGATCATCATCGACGAAGAGCACGACGGCTCCTATAAACAGCAGGAAGGCTTGCGTTACCACGCCCGTGATCTGGCGCTGGTGCGGGCGCGACAGGAAAACATCCCGATCGTCCTCGGCTCCGCCACGCCCTCGCTGGAGAGCCTGCACAACGCCTACACCGGCCGCTACGGGCTACTGCGCCTGAATGAGCGCGCCGGCGGGGCCAAACAGCCGCGCTTCCTGCGCCTGGACGTGAAAAGCCGCCCGCTGGACAGCGGCATTTCCGGGCCGATGCAGCAAGCCATTGGCCAGACCCTGGCTGCCGGGCAGCAGGTACTGGTGTTCCTCAACCGCCGCGGCTTCGCCCCGACCCTGCTGTGTCACGATTGCGGCTGGATGTCCGAGTGCCAACGCTGCGATGCGCGAATGACCGTGCATCAGCGTTACGGCGAGCTGCGCTGCCACCACTGCGGCTACGTCGAACGCGTGCCGCGCCAGTGCCCGAAGTGCAACAAGGTCGATCTGCGCCCCGTCGGCGCCGGTACCGAACGGGCCGAGGAGCGCCTGGCGATTCTGTTCCCGGACTATCCGGTGCTGCGGGTCGACCGCGACAGCACATCGCGCAAGGACGCGATGAACCAGCTGTTCGCGACCATTCAGAAAGGCCAGCCGTGCATCCTGATCGGCACGCAAATGCTTGCCAAAGGCCACCACTTCCCAAGGGTGACGCTGGTGTCGATCCTCGACGCCGACGGCGGCCTGTTCTCCGGCGACTTCCGCGCCAGCGAACGCATGGCGCAGTTGATCGTCCAGGTCGCCGGCCGCGCAGGCCGCGCCGAAGAGCCGGGCAAAGTGATTATCCAGACGCACTTGGCCGACCACCCGCTGCTGGTGCAACTGACCGAGCAGGGCTATTTCGCTTTCGCCGAACAAGCCCTGAGCGAACGCCGCGCGGCTGGCCTGCCGCCGTTTGCGCATTTGGCGCTGCTGCGGGCCGAAGCGCATAAACCGGGTCAGGCCGAAGGTTTTCTCGATGAGGCGTGCAGCGAGGCCGAGCGTTTGCTGGCTGAACAGGGATTGACCGGGATCGAACTGTTGGGGCCGGTGCCGGCGCCGATGGAGCGACGGGCCGGGCGTTATCGTGCGCAGTTGTTGTTGCAGGCTACGGCGCGGGCGCCGCTGCATCGGTTGCTGGCCAGTTGGTTGTTGGTGCTGGAGCAGATGCCGAGCGGGCGGGCGGTGCGTTGGTCTTTGGATGTTGATCCGGTGGATTTGTATTGAGATCAAAAGATCGCAGCCTTCGGCAGCTCCTACAGAGGGCTCGGCGTTCACCACCTACCATGTAGGAGCTGCCGAAGGCTGCGATCTTTGCTTCTTTTGTCACCACACATCCACAACCTGCCTGCTAAGGTTGGCAAGCCCGTCTTCGCAACGGATAATGCCCAGTTTTTCCACCAGCGCATGATGCGCCGCCGCGCCTGCGGTCGAAAGAGAAGACCATGAAAGACACCATTCGCCAGCTGATCCAACAAGCCATCACCCAACTCGTCAACGAAGGTGTGTTGCCTGAAGGCCTGTCGCCGGCGATCCAGGTGGAAAACTCCCGCGACAAGAAGAACGGCGACTTCGCCAGCAACATTGCCATGATGCTGGCCAAACCGGCCGGCATGAAGCCCCGCGATCTGGCGGAAAAAATCATCGCCGCGCTGCCGGCTGACGAAAACGTTTCCAAGACCGAAATCGCAGGTCCCGGCTTCCTGAACTTCTTCCAGAACACCGACGCCCTGGCGACCCGCCTGGACGCCGCCCTGGCCGATGACCACATCGGCGTGCGCAAGGCCGGCCCGGTGCAGCGCACCGTGGTTGACCTGTCGGCACCGAACCTGGCCAAGGAGATGCACGTCGGCCACCTGCGCTCGACCATCATCGGCGACGGCGTGGCCCGCGTTCTCGAGTTCCTCGGCGACACCGTGATCCGTCAGAACCACGTCGGCGACTGGGGCACCCAGTTCGGCATGCTGATGGCTTACCTGCAGGAAAACCCGATCACCAGCGACGAGCTGTCGGACCTGGAGAACTTCTACCGCGCCGCCAAGCAGCGCTTCGACGAATCCGAAGAGTTCGCCGACCGCGCACGGGGCCTGGTGGTCAAGCTGCAAGCTGGCGACCCGGACTGCCTGGCGTTGTGGACCAAGTTCAAGGACATCTCGCTGTCCCACTGCCAGAAGATCTACGAACTGCTCAACGTCAAACTGACCATGGCCGACGTGATGGGCGAAAGTGCCTACAACGACGACCTGATCAACGTAGTCAACGATTTGAAGGCCGCTGGCATGCTGGTCGAGAGCAACGGCGCCCAGTGCGTGTTCCTCGACGAGTTCAAGAACGCCGACGGCGACCCGCTGCCGGTGATCATCGTCAAGGCTGACGGCGGCTACCTCTACGCCACCACCGACCTGGCGGCCGTGCGCTACCGCAGTGGCAAGCTCAAGGCCGATCGTGCGCTGTACTTCGTCGACCAGCGTCAGGCCCTGCACTTCCAGCAAGTGTTCGCCGTGGCGCGCAAGGCCGGTTTCGTGACCCATCCGATGGAAATGGAACACATGGGCTTCGGCACCATGAACGGCGCTGACGGCCGTCCGTTCAAGACCCGTGATGGCGGCACCGTGAAGCTGATCGACCTGCTGACCGAAGCCCAGGAACGCGCCTACACCCTGGTCAAGGACAAGAACCCGGAGCTGGCCGAGGCCGAGTTGCGCAACATCGCCAAGGTCGTGGGCATCGGCGCAGTGAAATATGCCGACCTGTCCAAGCACCGCACCAGCGACTACAGCTTCAACTTCGACCTGATGCTCAACTTCGAAGGCAACACCGCGCCCTACCTGCTGTATGCCTACACCCGCGTGGCCGGCGTGTTCCGCAAACTCGGCAAGGACTTCAGCGAAGTCGACGGCCAGATCGTCCTCGAAGCGACGCACGAACACGAACTGGCGGCGAAGCTCGCGCAGTTTGGCGAGATACTGAACAACGTGTCCGAAAAAGGCACCCCGCACATCCTCTGTACTTACCTGTACGACGTCGCCGGCCTGTTCTCCAGCTTCTACGAGAACTGCCCGATCCTCGCCGCCGATACCCCGGCACAAATGCAGAGCCGCCTGCGCCTCGCCGCGCTGACCGGACGCACCCTCAAGCAAGGCCTGGAACTCTTGGGCCTGGAAACTCTGGAGCGTATGTAAGTTGGCTGCCAAGAAAAAACCTGCACCCAAGCGTGGCGCCAGCCGTTACCAAGCTCCTGCAAAGCAACCGATCCCGGGCTGGCTGTGGATGGCCATCGGCCTGACGGTCGGCGCGTTCATCGTGTTCCTGATGAAGCTGGAACCGGGCAAGGGCAGCGACACGGTCAAGCGTGAAAAAGTCGAGCAACAGCAGAAAGCCAGCAAGATCGCCGAGGCCAACAAGACCCCGCCGAGCCCGACGCAACCGGTGAAGCCGAAGTACGACTTCTACACCTTGCTGCCGGAATCGGAAGTCATCGTGCCGCCGGATGCCGTGCCGGAAAAAACCCTGCCGACGCCGCAAGTGCCGGCCATACCGACCACGCCGGTCACCCCGGCCGAAGCGGCGAAGATCGACACGGCTCGCGCCCAGGCAGCCCTGGCCGGGATCACGCCGCCGCCAGCGCCACCGGTCAAGGCTGCGCCTGTGACGAAGTTTTTCCTGCAGGCTGGCTCGTTCCGCAAAGAGACCGATGCGGACAAGGTTCGGGCGCAGATCATCCTGCTGGGCCAGGCTGTGGCGGTTGAGTCCGGGACGGTGAAGGACGAAACCTGGTATCGGGTGCTGGTCGGACCGTTCAGCAACCGCGAACAACTGACGACTGCCCAGAAACAACTGGCCGGCGCCGGCTTCAGCAATCTGTTGTTACAACAACGCCAGAGCCGCTAATCGACTGCCACAGGCACCGCGTCATCGTTCTTCGTCGGAACGCCGCCCGGAGCAAGCCCGCTCCCACATTCGACCGCGATCCAATGTGGGAGCGGGCTTGCTCGCGAAGGGGCCTTGGCAAACACCACAGCACCCGTCTGCCTCACACCACTCGTCCCCTCTCTCGCCTTACAGTTGAAAAACCCTCCACCACCCCCATATGAATGGGCATAAGGCATTTTCGCCCCGCTGCGTGGAGACTCTTCCCTTGACCACCATCGTTTCAGTTCGCCGCCACGGCAAAGTCGTCATGGGCGGCGACGGCCAGGTTTCCCTTGGTAATACCGTGATGAAAGGCAACGCGAAAAAAGTTCGCCGCCTGTACCACGGCCAGGTCATTGCCGGTTTTGCCGGTGCCACCGCCGACGCCTTTACCCTCTTCGAACGTTTCGAAGGCCAGCTTGAAAAACACCAGGGCCACCTGGTGCGCGCCGCCGTCGAACTCGCCAAGGAATGGCGCACCGACCGTTCCCTGAGCCGCCTCGAAGCCATGCTCGCGGTCGCCAACAAGGACGCCTCCCTGATCATTACCGGCAACGGTGACGTGGTCGAACCCGAAGACGGCCTGATCGCCATGGGTTCCGGTGGCGCCTACGCCCAGGCCGCAGCCAGCGCGCTGCTGAAAAAAACCGACCTGTCAGCCCGGGAAATCGTCGAAACCGCCCTCGGCATCGCCGGCGACATCTGCGTATTCACCAACCACACCCAGACCATTGAGGAGCAGGACTGCGCCGAGTAAGCCCGTGCAGCCATCGCACCACGGCTCATTCTTGCTTGAGGTCCACTGAATATTATGTCCATGACTCCCCGTGAAATCGTCCACGAACTCAACCGCCACATCATCGGCCAGGACGATGCCAAGCGCGCCGTCGCCATTGCCCTGCGCAACCGCTGGCGCCGCATGCAGCTGCCTGAAGAGCTGCGCGTTGAAGTCACGCCAAAGAACATCCTGATGATCGGCCCGACCGGCGTCGGCAAAACCGAGATCGCCCGTCGCCTGGCGAAACTGGCCAATGCGCCGTTCATCAAGGTCGAAGCGACCAAGTTCACCGAAGTCGGCTATGTCGGCCGCGACGTCGAATCGATCATTCGTGACCTGGCCGATGCCGCGATCAAGCTGCTGCGCGAGCAGGAAATCGTCAAGGTTCGCCACCGCGCCGAAGACGCTGCCGAAGAGCGGATCCTCGACGCCCTGCTGCCACCGGCGCGCATGGGCTTCAGCAACGACGATGCCCCGACTGCCGATTCCAACACCCGCCAGCTGTTCCGCAAGCGCCTGCGCGAAGGTCAGCTGGACGACAAGGAGATCGAAATCGAAGTCGCCGAAATGGCCGGCGTCGACATCTCCGCGCCACCGGGCATGGAAGAAATGACCAACCAGCTGCAAAGCCTGTTTGCCAATATGGGCAAGGGCAAGAAAAAAGCCCGCAAGCTCAAGGTCAAAGAAGCGCTGAAGATGGTGCGCGACGAAGAAGCCAGCCGTCTGGTCAACGATGAAGAGCTGAAGGCCAAGGCCCTGGAAGCCGTCGAACAGCACGGCATCGTGTTCATCGACGAAATCGACAAGGTCGCCAAGCGTGGTAATTCCGGTGGCGTCGATGTATCCCGCGAAGGCGTGCAGCGCGACTTGCTGCCGCTGATCGAAGGCTGCACCGTCAACACCAAGCTGGGCATGGTCAAAACCGACCACATCCTGTTCATTGCTTCCGGTGCGTTCCACCTGAGCAAGCCGAGCGATCTGGTGCCCGAGCTGCAAGGCCGTCTGCCGATCCGTGTCGAACTCAAGGCCCTGAGCCCGGAAGACTTCGAACGTATCCTCAGCGAGCCTCACGCCTCGCTCACCGAGCAATACTGCGCACTGCTGAAAACCGAAGGCCTGGGCATCGAGTTCCAGCCGAGTGGCATCAAGCGCATCGCGGAGATCGCCTGGCAGGTCAACGAGAAAACCGAAAACATCGGTGCCCGTCGCCTGCACACCCTGCTCGAGCGCCTGCTCGAAGAGGTGTCGTTCAGCGCCGGCGACCTGGCCAGCACCCATGACGGCAAGGTGATCCAGATCGACGCCGACTACGTCAACAGCCATCTGGGCGAATTGGCGCAGAACGAAGACCTGTCCCGTTATATCCTGTAAGCAACTCTTACAGCGATAGAGAACCTGTGGGAGCGAGCTTGCTCGCGATGAGGCCATCTCATTCGATATTCATGTTGAATGTGATACCGCAATCGCGAGCAAGCTCGCTCCCACAAGGATCTCCACACAGCGGACATCCGGTCATGATCCCCACCGACATCAAGCTGCACAAAGCCTCGAAAACCCTGTCGCTGAAATACGCGTCCGGCGAGGAATACACCCTGCCCGCCGAGTTCCTGCGCGTGCACTCTCCTTCCGCCGAGGTCCAGGGCCACGGCAAACCCATCCTGCAATTTGGCAAGATCAACGTCGGCCTGACCAAGGTAGAACCGGCCGGTCAGTACGCACTGAAACTGACCTTCGATGACGGTCACGACAGCGGCCTGTTCACTTGGGAATACCTCTACGAACTGGCGCGACGTTATGACGCACTTTGGGAAGATTATCTGGCCGAACTCAAAGCGGCCGGAAAAACCCGCGACCCGAACGAATCCGTCGTCAAGCTGATGCTCTAATCCGAGCCTCTTGCTCTTTAGAGGGCATTTTCTAATTTCATCTGTTTGAATGCTCCGCTTCAGGGCCGTCGATTGGCCTGCTTGCGAAAAAAATTAAACTCGGGTAACCAATGGAACTGGCAAGTTCCCTGCAGTGCTCACTGCGAACAAAAGCAGCGATGCAGTATTAACGGTCACCCGAGCAGCAGTACCTGGCATTGGTTGTGTGACTGCACAGCAGGCCCCGGGTACTCGTCTCAGGACATTGGAGCGTCGTAGATGAGTAACAAGAATAACGATGACTTGAAGCAACAAGCCTCCGAAAACACCTTGGGGCTGAATCCTGTCGTTGGATTGCGTGGAAAAGATCTACTGGCTTCTGCTCGCATGGTGCTCAGGCAGGCCATCAAACAACCGATTCACAGCGCCAAGCATGTCGCCCATTTCGGTCTTGAACTCAAGAACGTACTGCTAGGCAAATCCGAACTTCTTCCGAATGGCGATGACCGTCGCTTCGCCGATCCGGCCTGGAGCCAGAACCCGCTCTACAAACGTTATCTGCAAACCTATCTGGCGTGGCGCAAGGAACTCCACGACTGGATCGATGACAGCAACCTGCCGGCCAAGGACGTCAGCCGCGGGCACTTCGTGATCAACCTCATGACCGAGGCCTTGGCCCCGACCAACACGGCGGCCAACCCGGCAGCGGTCAAACGTTTTTTCGAGACCGGCGGTAAAAGCCTGCTCGACGGCCTCTCGCATCTGGCCAAGGACCTGGTACACAACGGCGGCATGCCGAGCCAGGTCAACATGGGGGCATTCGAGGTCGGCAAGACCCTGGCCGTGACCGAAGGTGCAGTGGTGTTTCGCAACGACGTGCTGGAGCTGATCCAGTACAAGCCCACCACCGAACAGGTGCACGAGCGCCCTTTGCTGGTGGTGCCACCGCAAATCAACAAATTCTACGTTTTCGACCTCAGCCCGGAGAAAAGCCTGGCGCGGTTCTGCCTGCGCAGCAACGTGCAAACCTTCATCGTCAGCTGGCGCAATCCGACCAAGGAGCAGCGTGAGTGGGGCCTGTCGACATACATCGAGGCGCTCAAGGAAGCGGTCGACGTGGTCACCGCGATCACCGGCAGCAAGGACGTGAACATGCTCGGTGCCTGCTCCGGCGGCATCACCTGCACCGCGCTGCTGGGCCATTACGCAGCGATTGGCGAGAACAAGGTCAACGCCCTCACGCTGCTGGTCAGTGTGCTCGACACCACCCTGGACAGCGATGTGGCGCTGTTCGTCGATGAACAAACCCTCGAAAGCGCCAAGCGCCACTCCTATCAGGCTGGCGTGCTGGAAGGCCGCGACATGGCGAAAGTCTTTGCCTGGATGCGCCCCAACGACCTGATCTGGAACTACTGGGTCAACAACTACCTGCTGGGCAACGAGCCACCGGTATTCGACATCCTGTTCTGGAACAACGACACCACCCGGTTACCGGCTGCGTTCCACGGCGACCTGATTGAAATGTTCAAAAGCAATCCATTGATTCGTCCGAATGCACTGGAAGTGTGCGGCACACCGATCGACCTGAAGCAGGTCACCGCCGATATCTTTTCCCTGGCCGGGACCAGCGACCACATCACCCCGTGGCGCTCCTGCTACAAGTCAGCGCAACTGTTCGGCGGCAATGTTGAATTCGTGCTGTCCAGCAGCGGGCATATCCAGAGCATCCTGAACCCGCCGGGCAATCCGAAATCGCGCTACATGACCAGCACCGAAATGCCCGCCAATGCCGATGACTGGCAGGAAGAGTCAACCAAGCACGCCGATTCGTGGTGGCTGCATTGGCAGGCCTGGCAGGCACAGCGCTCGGGCAACCTGAAAAAAGCTCCGCTGAAACTGGGCAACAAGGCGTACCCGGCGGGCGAAGCTGCACCGGGCACTTATGTACATGAGCGGTAACTGACACACCTCGACTTCCCTGTGGGAGCGAGCTTGCTCGCGATGACGGTGGCTGGTTTGGCATATGCGCCGACTGACACTCCGCTATCGCGAGCAAGCTCGCTCCCACAGGGGGCGGGGATGAACTGGAAAAAGCGACCCACAGGGCCTGAAGCATGCCGCAACCCTTCATATTCCGTACCGTCGACCTGGATGGCCAGACGCTCCGCACGGCGGTACGCCCCGGCAAGCCTCACTTGACGCCCCTGCTGATTTTCAACGGTATCGGCGCCAACCTGGAGTTGGTGTTCCCGTTCATTGCCGCGCTGGACCCGGACCTGGAAGTCATCGCCTTCGACGTACCCGGCGTCGGCGGTTCGTCGACGCCAAACCGGCCGTATCGTTTTCCGGGGCTGGCCAAGCTCACGGCGCGGATGCTCGACTACCTCGACTACGGGCAGGTCAACGTCATCGGCGTGTCCTGGGGTGGCGCCCTGGCCCAGCAGTTTGCTTATGACTATCCGGAGCGCTGCAAGAAACTCGTGCTGGCCGCCACGGCGGCGGGTGCGGTGATGGTGCCGGGCAAACCGAAAGTGCTGTGGATGATGGCCAGCCCGCGACGCTACATCCAGCCGTCCCACGTGATCCGCATTGCGCCGATGATCTACGGGGGTGCGTTCCGTCGCGACCCGACGCTCGCCGCCAGCCATGCAGCCAAGGTGCGCTCGGCGGGCAAGCTCGGTTACTACTGGCAGCTGTTCGCCGGCCTCGGCTGGACCAGCATCCACTGGCTGCACAAGATCCGCCAGCCGACCCTGGTGCTGGCCGGCGACGATGACCCGTTGATCCCGTTGGTCAACATGCGCTTGCTGGCCTGGCGGATTCCCAACGCCCAGTTGCACATCATCGATGACGGTCATCTGTTCCTGATTACCCGGGCCGAAGCGGTGGCCCCGATCATCATGAAATTCCTGGAGGAGGAGCGCCAGCGCGCGGTGATGCATCCGCGTCCGGCGCCATTGGGCAGTTAAAGCACTGCCTCAGCGGTCGGCAGGACGCCACGCCGCGCAACAACCCGTTACAGCGTCTATGGTGTTCTGGTTCAGTGTGTTTGTTTTTGGCCTGAAGACGAAGGAGTGTTGAATCATGCGCGAGAAACCAGCGAGGGAGTCCTTGGCGACTCCCGCCGCGTTCATCAATGCACAGAGTGCGATTACCGGTCTGCGTGGCCGGGATCTGCTGTCGACCCTGCGCAGTGTGGCCGCCCATGGCTTGCGCAACCCACTGCACAGCGCCCGGCATGCCCTCAAACTCGGCGGTCAGCTTGGCCGCGTGCTGCTGGGCGAGACCCTGCACCCGACCAACCCGCACGACGCTCGCTTCGCCGACCCGGCGTGGAGCCTCAACCCGTTTTATCGCCGTAGCCTGCAGGCCTATCTGAGCTGGCAGAAACAGGTCAAAAGCTGGATCGACGAGAGCAACATGAGCCCGGACGACCGCGCCCGCGCCCACTTCGCCTTCACCTTGCTCAACGACGCCGTATCGCCCTCCAACAGCCTGCTCAACCCACTGGCGGTCAAGGAGCTGTTCAATTCCGGCGGTAACAGCCTGGTGCGGGGCATCGGCCATCTGGTGGACGATCTGCTGCATAACGACGGCCTGCCCCGGCAAGTCACCAAGCAAGCGTTCGAGGTCGGCAGGACGGTCGCCACTACCACCGGTGCCGTAGTGTTTCGCAACGAGCTGCTGGAGTTGATCCAGTACAAGCCGATGAGCGAAAAGCAGTATTCCAAGCCCCTGCTGGTGGTGCCGCCGCAAATCAACAAGTACTACATTTTTGACCTGAGCCCGCACAACAGCTTCGTCCAGTACGCCCTGAAAAACGGCCTGCAAACCTTCATGATCAGCTGGCGCAACCCGGATGTGCGTCACCGCGAATGGGGGCTCTCGACCTACGTCGAAGCCGTGGAAGAAGCGATGAATGTCTGCCGGGCGATCACCGGCGCACGCGAGGTCAACCTGATGGGCGCCTGCGCCGGCGGGCTGACCATTGCCGCGCTGCAAGGTCACTTGCAGGCCAAGCGGCAGCTGCGCAGAGTGTCCAGCGCGACTTACCTGGTGAGCCTGCTCGACAGTCAGCTGGACAGCCCCGCTACGCTGTTCGCCGACGAACAGACGCTGGAGGCTGCCAAGCGCCGCTCCTATCAGAAAGGCGTGCTGGACGGCCGTGACATGGCCAAGGTCTTCGCCTGGATGCGCCCCAACGACTTGATCTGGAGCTATTTCGTCAACAACTACCTGTTGGGCAAGGAGCCACCGGCGTTCGACATCCTCTACTGGAACAACGACAACACGCGCCTGCCGGCCGCCCTGCATGGCGACCTGCTGGACTTCTTCAAGCACAACCCGCTGACCCACCCGGGCGGACTGGAAGTGTGTGGCACGCCGATCGATTTGCAGAAGGTCACCGTCGACAGTTTCAGCGTCGCCGGCATCAACGATCACATCACACCGTGGGACGCGGTGTATCGCTCGACGCTGTTGCTCGGTGGCGAACGGCGCTTCGTGCTGTCCAACAGCGGTCATGTGCAGAGCATCCTCAACCCGCCGAGCAACCCGAAAGCCAACTACGTCGAGAACGGCAAACTGAGCAGCGATCCCCGTGCCTGGTACTACGACGCCAAACATGTCGACGGCAGTTGGTGGACCCAATGGCTGGGCTGGATTCAGGAACGCTCCGGCGCGCAGAAGGAAACCCACATGGCCCTCGGCAACCAGAACTACCCACCGATGGAGGCAGCACCCGGTACTTACGTGCGCGTGCGCTGACGTTCAACGAGCCGCGGCCGCTGCCGGCCGTGGCAAGACCCGATCATTAAGAAGACTGGATGAAAACCCGCGACCGGATCCTCGAATGTGCCCTGCAGTTGTTCAATCAGAAGGGCGAACCGAATGTCTCCACCATGGAAGTTGCCAATGAAATGGGCATCAGCCCGGGCAACCTCTACTACCACTTTCACGGCAAGGAACCGCTGATACTCGGGCTGTTCGAGCGCTTCCAATGTGAACTGCAACCGCTGCTCGACCCACCGGCCGACGTCGAATTGGGCCCCGAAGATTACTGGTTGTTCCTGCATCTGATCGTCGAGCGCCTGTCCCATTACCGGTTTCTGTTCCAGGACCTGTCGAACCTCGCCGGACGCCTGCCGAAACTGGCCAAGGGCATTCGCAACCTGCTCAATGCACTCAAGCGCACACTGGCGTCGTTGCTCGCACGATTGAAGGCTCAAGGGCAATTGGTCAGCGACACCCAGGCGTTAGGGCAACTGGTGGAACAGATCACCATGACCCTGCTGTTTTCACTGGATTACCAGCGTATTCTCGATCGCGAAGGCGAGGTACGGCTGGTGGTTTACCAGATCATGATGCTGGTGGCGCCGCATCTGTTGCCACCGATCAAAGTGGCGACGGAGCAAATGGCGATGCAGTACCTGGAAGCACACGAGTAAGCCTGACACCCGCCAACCCTGTGGGAGCGAGCTTGCTCGCGATGGCGTCTGTTCAGCCAACATGGATGTCGACTGATACACCGCTATCGCGAGCAAGCTCGCTCCCACAGTGGGTTTGTGTCGCTCAGAAATCCGCGCACAAACAAAAACGCCCGACCTTGGCAGGCCGGGCGTTTTCTTGAGCCCTGAAAATCAGGACTGACTGGTTGGCGTCGATGGAGCTGGCGCGGCAGTCGGGGTGACAGCAGGGGTTGGTGCGGTCGCGGAGTTCGAGGCGCTGACCGGAGCTGCTGCCGGGGTTGCCGGGGTTGCCGGCTTGGCAGCTGCTACTGCTGGCTTTGGCGCGGCGGCTTTTGGAGCTGCCGGCTTCTTCACTGCAGGTTTTTTCGCAGCAGCAGGTTTGGCTGCCGGCTTGGCGGCGGCGGGTTTTGCTGCAGCTGTTTTAGCCGCAGGCTTGGCCGCTGCTGGCTTGGCAGCCGGCTTGGCGACAGCTTTCGCAGCAGCCGGTTTGGCCGCTGGTTTGGCGGCGGCCGTTTTAGCGGCAGGCTTGGCAGCAGGTTTAGCCGTTGCTTTGGCCAGTGGCTTGGCAGCAGTTTTCGCGGCTGGCTTGGCGGCGGCAGTCTTGGCAGCAGGCTTGGCCGCCGCGGTTTTCGCCGCGACAGGCGCAACCTTGGCACCGGTCAGTTTTTCGATTTGCTTGGTCAGGGTTTCGACCTTGCTGTGCAGTGCCTTGACTTCGTTGCGGCTCGGTACGCCCAGACGCGAGATGGCACTGTTCAGACGCTTGTCGAAAGCACCTTCGAGCTCATCCCACTTGCCCAGTGCACGATCTTTCACGCCGCTGATGCGCGATTTGGCCGAAGAAGCGGAGTCCTTTGCGGCGTCGACTGTCTTGCCAACAGCGCTCTTGGTGAGCTTCTCGGCTTTCTCGCCATCCTTGACCAATGCATCGAAGAGTTTGCTGCCGTCAGTGTCGATCTTCGAGTACACGCCTAAACCAGCCAGCCAGATTTTTCGGGAGTAATCTTCAACCTTCCCGATCCACGAGCTGCCTTCTTTTTCGGTTTTCTTTTTAACAGCCATCCCGTTCTCCTTAAGATTTACGCGCGACACGTTCGAGCAATGCCGTCAGCTCATCGAGCTTAGCAGAGAGTGTCTCAACGTCATGTTTAGACGGAATGCCGATACGATTCAAGGCACTTGCGACACGCGTGTCGAACGCCTTCTCGACCTTGTCGAGTTGAACTTCGACACGGCCTTTGAAAGTGCTGACTTCACTCTTGACTTCAACGATCTCGGCATTGGCCGCTTCGAGTTTCTCAGCGACTACTTTTTTGCCTTTCTTTTCAACAACCTGACCAGCCTTGATCAGCTCTTGAAAGTATTCGCTGCCCTCTTGGCCGACCTTGGCATAGGCGCCCAGGCCTGCCAGCCAGATCTTGCGGGCATAGGATTTGACGTCGCCCAGCGTGCTGGTCGATGCGTCGATTTTTTTCTTCAAAATAACTTTGGCCATGGTGCACCTCACGCGCAGAAGGTTTGAGGAACTGCCCGGATAAGTGTCGGGCTCTGGCACAAAGTAGGGAGAAAAATTAGAAACGGCACCCTAACAAATGACATGAATGAGTGTGCCTTTTGGAAAAGATCGCAGCCTTCGGTAGCTCCTACAGGTAAACGCGAGCCTGTGTAGGAGCTGCCGAAGGCTGCGATCTTTTCGGGATCACACGAGGGCCTTGTCCAGCGCCTTCTCGATTTCCGCTTTGATCATGCCGCTCATGGCCGACATCATCAGGCCCAGCTCCACGTCGACACGAATCGAATCCTCGGTGACATGCACCGCACCTTTCACACCCGAGCGCTTGAGGTTCAGGGTGTCGCCGGACCACTGCGGCTCCAGGCCATACTGATCGGAAAGTTTCTGCGCCAGCTTGTCGGCCTTCTCGCGAGCCGCTTCCTTGCCCAGGCCGTGGGCACGTTCAACACTAATACGGGCCATTGAATGACTCCTGCTTTATGGATGCTTTCCCGAGGCATCTTGACCTCTGCTGCGTCAAAACGTCCCGATGGTTGCCCATCTTACCTTCAGCCTTGCCAAGACAAAGCATGCCTTGGGGATTAGAATGTCGCGCATTCTCTTTTGGTGACAGCGATATGACTGATCAGCGCAAAGGCAGCGATGCCGAACCCACCACTCACTTCGGCTTCAAAAACGTTCCGGAAAGCCAGAAAGCGGAAAAAGTCGCTGAGGTTTTCCACTCGGTAGCCGCCAAGTACGACCTGATGAACGACCTTCTGTCGGGCGGCATGCACCGTCTGTGGAAGCGTTTCGCGATCGAGCTGTCGGGCGTTCGTGCCGGCAATCGCGTGCTCGACATCGCCGGTGGCACCGGCGACCTGACCAGGAAGTTCTCGCACCTGGTAGGCCCGACCGGCCAGGTCGTACTGGCCGACATCAACGAATCCATGCTCAAGGTCGGTCGTGATCGCCTGCTGGACCTGGGTGTGGCCGGCAACGTCGAATTCGTCCAGGCCGATGCGGAAAAACTGCCGTTCCCGGACAACCATTTCGACTGCGTGACCATCGCCTTCGGCCTGCGCAACGTGACCCACAAGGAAGACGCCCTGCGCTCGATGCTGCGCGTGCTCAAACCGGGTGGCCGTTTGCTGGTGCTGGAGTTCTCCAAGCCGACCAACGCGCTGATGTCCAAGGCCTATGACGCCTACTCGTTCGCCTTCATGCCGTTGATGGGCAAGCTGATCACCAACGACTCTGAAAGCTATCGCTACCTGGCCGAATCGATCCGCATGCACCCGAACCAGGAAACCCTGAAGTCGATGATGGTCGAGGCCGGTTTCGACCGCGTGACCTATCACAACATGACCGCAGGCATCGTTGCCCTGCACCGCGGCATCAAGCCCTGATGCTGCTCGCCGGCCTGCTCGCCAGCGTTGAACTCGGCCTGAACCGGGTGCTGCGCCTCGACAGCACGGCGCTGCCGCGGCTGGCGCATCTGACCGGCAAAGTGATTGCCGTCGATTGCCGCAGCCCGGCGCTGCACCTGTTCATCCTGCCCAGCGACGAAGGCCTGATGCTCGCCTCCCAGTGGGAAACCGGCGCCGACTGCACCTTGCGTGCACCGGCTTCGAGCCTGTTGAAACTGGCCATGAGCAAGGACAAGACCTCCGTCCTGCACGCCCCTGAAGTCGAACTCGACGGCGACAGCGGCGTGCTGCTGGAACTGGCGGCGATCCTCCAGGACCTGGAGCTGGACTGGGAGTACGAGCTCTCGCGCTGGCTCGGCCCGGTCGCCACGCAACTGGTCGGCGGCCACCTGCGCAGTCGCGCCCGCTGGTACCAGCAAGGCTTTGCCAGCCTGGGCCAGAACCTGGGCGAATACCTGGCCGAAGAATCGCGCACCCTTGTCGGTCAGCGCGAAGCCGAAGCCCGATTCAGTGAACTGGACCAGATCAAGCTCGATCTGGAACGTCTCGAGGCGCGTTTCGAGCGCCTTTCCCGATCCCTCGACCCAAGCGATAACGCATGAAGCTGCTTGCCGTCCGCCGTTTGTTGCGCATCCAGCGCGTCGTGATCCGCTACCGCCTCGATGACCTGTTGTTCGCCCTGCCACTGCCGTGGTTTCTGCGAGCGCTGCGTTACGCGTTGCCGTGGCGCTGGTTCCCGCGCAAGACCCTGGACCTGAGCCGTGGTGCGCGCCTGCGCCTGGCGTTGCAGGACCTGGGGCCGATCTTCATCAAGTTCGGGCAGATCCTGTCCACTCGCCGCGACCTGCTGCCAGAAGACATCGCCGATGAGCTGATGAAGCTGCAGGACCGCGTGCCGCCGTTCGACTCGCAAGTGTCGGTCAAACTGATCGAAGAACAGCTGGGCAAGAAAATCAGCGACGTGTTCAGCCGTTTCGATGTCGAGCCGCTGGCCTCGGCTTCGGTGGCGCAGGTGCATGCCGCGCAACTGAAAACCGGCGAAGAAGTGGTGGTCAAGGTGATCCGCCCCGGCCTCAAACCGGTGATCGCCCAGGACCTGGCGTGGCTGTTCATCCTCGCCCGCGCCGCCGAAAAACTCTCCGCCGATGCACGCCTGCTGCACCCGGTGGACGTGGTCAGCGATTATGAAAAAACCATCTACGACGAACTCGACCTGCTGCGCGAGGCGGCCAACGCCAGCCAGTTGAAGCGCAACTTCGACGGCTCGCCGCTGCTGTACGTGCCGCAAGTCTATTGGGACTGGTGCCGGCCGAAAGTACTGGTGATGGAGCGCATCTACGGTATCCAGGTCACCGATCTGGCGACCCTGGCCGACCAGCGCACCGACATGAAAATGCTCGCCGAGCGTGGCGTGGAGATTTTCTTCACCCAGGTGTTCCGCGACAGCTTCTTCCACGCCGACATGCACCCCGGCAACATCTTCGTCAGCACCGTGAATCCGTGGAGCCCGCAGTACATTGCGATCGACTGCGGCATCGTCGGCAGCCTGACCCCGGAAGACCAGGATTACCTGGCGCGCAACCTGTTCGCCTTCTTCAAGCGCGATTACCGTCGCGTGGCGCAGTTGCACATCGATTCGGGCTGGGTGCCGGCGGAAACCAAGCTCAACGAATTCGAAGCGGCGATCCGTACCGTCTGCGAGCCGATCTTCGAAAAACCGTTAAAGGATATTTCCTTCGGTCAGGTGCTGATGCGCCTGTTCCAGACCGCTCGGCGCTTCAACATGGAGGTTCAACCGCAGTTGGTCCTGCTGCAAAAAACCTTGTTGAACATCGAAGGCCTGGGCCGCCAGCTGTACCCGGACCTCGACCTGTGGAACACCGCGCAGCCGTTCCTCGAGCGCTGGATGCGCGAACGGGTCAGCCCCAAAGCCCTGCTCGGCAACGTGCAGAGCCAGTTCGAACAGATCCCGCACCTGGCGAACATGGCCCGCGACCTGCTCGAACGCATGTCCCAGCCCCACGCCTACGACCCGCCGCCCGCGTGGCATCGACGCCGGGACGACTGGTTCCTGCGCCTGCTCGGCACGGCGCACCTGGCCGGTGGCGCCATCCTTGCCGCTGGCGGTCCTCTGAATCAGTTGGATTACTGGCCGGCCGGCATCATGATGGCGGTCGGTTTGTATCTGGTCGTGCGCCGATAGCCAGTTGTGTGAACGACTGGCACACTGTTTCAACGCCTGAGCTCGACTATTGAAGTGTCGAGCCCGCTGTCGGAGTCAAAGATGAAAAACTGGCTGGACGAGATCAAGTGGGACGCCGATGGCCTCGTGCCGGCGATTGCCCAGGATCACAAGACCGGGCGCGTCCTGATGATGGCCTGGATGAACCGCGAAGCACTGGAACTGACCGCTGCCGAGAACCGCGCCATCTACTGGTCGCGCTCCCGTGGCAAGCTGTGGCGCAAGGGCGAAGAGTCCGGCCACGTGCAAACCCTGCACGAGATGCGCCTGGACTGTGACGCCGATGTCATCATCCTGATGGTCGAGCAGATCGGCGACATCGCCTGTCATACCGGCCGCCAGAGCTGCTTCTACCGCGTTTACGAGAACGGCGACTGGACAGCGGTCGACCCGGTCCTGAAAGATCCGCATGCCATCTATTCCGCAGGGCACAAACATGAGTGACACTCTCACCCGCCTCGCCGAGGTACTGGAAGAGCGCAAAGGCGCCGCCGCCGACAGCTCGTATGTCGCCAGCCTGTACCACAAGGGCTTGAACAAGATTCTGGAAAAAGTCGGCGAAGAGTCGGTCGAGACCATCATTGCCGCCAAGGACGCCGCCGTCAGCGGCGACTGCAGCGATGTGATCTACGAAACCGCCGATTTGTGGTTCCACAGCATGGTCATGCTCGCCCAATTGGGGCAGCATCCACAGGCTGTACTCGATGAACTGGACCGTCGTTTCGGTCTCTCCGGACACGCCGAGAAAGCCTCGCGCCCGTCCGCCTGAATAACTATTAGAGAGGAGCAGCAGCATGGGCATTTTTGACTGGAAACACTGGATCGTCATCCTGGTTGTCGTGGTCCTGGTATTTGGCACCAAGAAACTGAAAAACCTCGGCACCGACGTCGGCGAATCGATCAAGGGTTTCAAGAAAGCCATGAACGACGACGAAAAACCGGCCGACCCGAATGCGACCCCGGCCCAACCGGTTCCGCCGGTACAGCCACAGACCACTGTGAACCAGCCGCACACCATCGACGTGCAGGCACAGAAAGTCGAAGAGCCGATCCGCAAAGACGTGTGAGCGCAGACTAATGTTTGGTATCAGCTTCTCTGAACTGCTGCTCGTCGGCCTCGTTGCCCTGCTGGTGCTGGGCCCCGAGCGCTTGCCGGGCGCTGCGCGCACCGCTGGCCTGTGGGTCGGGCGCCTGAAGCGCAGCTTCAACGCAATCAAACAGGAAGTTGAGCGTGAAATCGGTGCCGACGAGATTCGTCGGCAACTGCACAACGAACACATCCTGTCGCTTGAGCAGGAGGCGCGGAAAATCTTCACGCCGACCCAGCAGGAGCCGACGCCGGTCGAGCATGTGGGTGCGCAGACGATTCAAGCGCCTGCCGCTACTGTCGACTCGACACCTGCTCCCGTTGTAGCGCCTGTCGAACCTGCGCCCGTTGTTGCAGCCGCTCCGGTTGAACCCGCTGCGCCTGTTGCGCCAGCCCCTCATGACCCAACACTGCCGCCGCGAGCCCCATGAGCGATCTCCCAGAAAACGACCAGCACATGCCGCTGGTTTCGCACCTCACCGAGTTGCGTACCCGACTGCTGCGCTGCGTAGCGGCGATTTTCATCATCTTCGCCGGCCTGTTTGCCTTTACCCAGCAGATCTACACCTTCGTCTCGACTCCGCTGCGTGCGTACCTGCCCGCCGGCGCGACGATGATTGCCACTGACGTGTCGTCGCCGTTCCTGACGCCGCTGAAGCTGACGATGATGGTCTCGCTGTTCCTGGCGATTCCGGTGATCCTGCACCAGATCTGGGGCTTCATCGCCCCGGGCCTGTACAAGCATGAAAAGCGTATAGCCGTGCCCTTGCTGGTCTCCAGCATCTTTCTGTTCTACGCCGGCATGGCCTTCGCCTACTTCCTGGTGTTCCCGCTGATCTTCAAGTTCTTCGCCGCCGCCACCCCGGCCGGTGTGGAAATGATGACCGACATCACCAGCTACCTCGATTTCGTCATGACGCTGTTCTTTGCCTTTGGCGTGGCGTTCGAAATCCCGGTGGCCGTGGTGCTGCTGGTGTGGATCGGTGTGGTCGACGTCAAATACCTGAAGAAGATCCGCCCGTACGTGATCATCGGCTGCTTCGTGGTCGGCATGATCCTGACGCCACCGGACATCTTCTCGCAGACCCTGCTGGCCGTGCCGATGTGGCTGTTGTTCGAGATCGGCATCCTGTTCGGCAGCCTGATCAGCAAGCGTGGCGACCATCCGGAAGACCAACCGGCTGACGATCACAACGACCAGCCTCCAGCGACCCAAGCGTGAACCTGCTGCTCCTGGAAGAGGCCGACTTCATTGCGGCCGACCGGGCGATCCTGCGTGATCGCCGGCTGACGCACATGCAGGAAGTCCACCGCTGTGAAGTGGGCGACAGCATGCGCGTCGGGCGGATCGGCGGGCTGATGGGTTCGGCCGAAGTGTTGCGCCTGGACGCCGACGAAGCGGAATTGCGCGTCACCCTCGACCAGCCGCCCCCGGCCAAGCTGCCGTTGACCCTGGTATTGGCCCTGCCACGCCCCAAGATGCTGCGCAGGGTGTTCCAGACCGTGGCGGCCATGGGTGTGCCACGTATCGTGCTGGTCAACAGCTATCGCGTCGAGAAGAGCTTCTGGCAGACCCCCTTCCTGGAGCCCGAGGCCATTCGCGAGCAATTGATCCTCGGCCTCGAGCAGGCCCGGGACAGCGTGCTGCCGGAAGTCGTCATCGAGAAGCGCTTCAAGCCGTTCGTCGAGGACCGTTTGCCGGCGATCACCGACGGCACCCTCGGTCTGGTGGGGCACCCCGGCAATTACCCGCCCTGCCCTCGCGCACTCAGCGAACCGGTGACCCTGGCCATCGGCCCCGAGGGTGGCTGGATTCCCTACGAAATCGACCTGCTGGGCAAATCCGGCCTGCAACCGGTGCAACTGGGCGAGCGCATCCTGCGCGTTGAAACCGCCGTGACCGCGCTACTGGCCCGCCTGTTCTAACACTGCCCCCCTGTAGGAGCTGCCGAAGGCTGCGATCTTTTGATTTTGCTTTTAAAGATCAAAAGATCGCAGCCTTCGGCAGCTCCTACAGAATCTCTGTGCGCCGCCGATACAGTCCCCATAAAACCAAATTGTGGTCCGGGGAGATTCAGCATGTACCAATGGCTAGCCGAGAATCTGGGAAACGTCAGCGTCAAACGCAAGCTGGGGATCGGCTTCGGCCTGGTGCTGTTACTGACCCTGCTGATCACCTTCACCGGTTGGAGCGGCCTGAGCGGCGTCACCAGCCGTGGGGATAAACTGGGGTTCATCGCCAGCCTCAACGACCTGACCAAGGACCTGCGCATTGCACGCCTGGATTACGAGATGCGTCGCGGGGAACAAGGCCCCGGCGCCGTCAACGATCTGCTGGGCAAACTCGAAAGCGGCCTGCAGACCGCCCGCGGCCTGATCGAACAACCGGCTGACACGGCCATGGTCGATCAACAACTGGCCGCTGTCGCCGAATACCGTCGTGCCTTCAACGACATGACCCAGGCGGGTGCCCAGCGTGAAGATGCCCGCAGCAAACTCGGCGCCACCGCCGATAACGCCGTGGCCCGCGTCGCCGAAGTGGAAAAATCCTTGCTGCAAGGTGACAGCGTCGCAGCATTCAATAGCGTGATCGACCTGAGCAAACTGATTCAGCAGGCGCGCTTCCAGGTTCGCGGCTACACCTACAGCGGCAAGAGCGAAGCCGAACAGCCAGCCTTCGACGCGATCGACAACGCCCTGAAGAACCTCGAGAGCCTGCCGGCCAAACTGCCTGAAGAACACATCGCCAACCTGCAACAGGCGACTGACTCACTCAAGGCCTATCGTGCCGCCGTCAGCCAGTTCCGCGACTCCCAGGTGGCCAGCGCCAAGGCCCTGGTACGCATGTCCGCCCAAGGCGAGATCCTGTTGGACATGAGCCAGAAACTCACCGTCTCGCAAACCGTCGTGCGTGACAGCGACGCCGCCCACGCCAAGAACATGCTGACCCTCGCCACCGTTCTGGCCATCGCCTTCGGCCTGCTGGCCGCCTGGGCCATCACCCGGCAGATCATCATTCCGTTGAACCAGACCCTGGCCGTCGCTGAACGCGTTGCCAGCGGCGACCTGACCCACAACCTGACGTCGCAGCGTCGCGACGAACTCGGCCAGTTGCAACGCGCCATGCAGAGCATGACCCAGGGCCTGCGCGAACTGATCGGCGGCATCAGCGATGGCGTCACGCAGATCGCCAGCGCCGCTGAAGAGCTGTCGGCGGTCACCGAGCAGACCAGCGCCGGGGTCAACAGCCAGAAAGTCGAGACCGATCAGGTCGCGACGGCCATGAATGAAATGGCCGCCACCGTGCAGGAAGTGGCGCGCAACGCCGAAGAGGCCTCCGAAGCGGCCGTCGCCGCCGACCAGCAGGCCCGCGAGGGCGACAAAGTGGTGGGTGAAGCCATCGCCCAGATCGAGCGCCTGGCCGCGGAAGTCGGCCACTCCACCGAGGCCATGGGCGAACTCAAGCGCGAAAGCGACAAGATCGGCAGCGTGCTCGACGTGATCAAGTCCGTGGCCCAGCAAACCAACCTGCTGGCGCTCAACGCCGCGATTGAAGCAGCCCGTGCCGGTGAAGCAGGACGTGGGTTTGCCGTGGTCGCAGACGAAGTCCGCAGCCTGGCCCAGCGCACCCAGAAATCCACCGAAGAGATCGAAGAGCTGATCGTCGGCCTGCAAAACGGCACGCAGCAAGTGGCGACCATCATGGACAACAGCCGCACCCTGACCGACAGCAGTGTCGAACTGACCCGCCGCGCCGGTGGCTCACTGGAAAGCATCACCCGCACCGTCTCGGCGATTCAGGCGATGAACCAGCAGATCGCCGCTGCCGCCGAACAGCAAAGCGCCGTGGCCGAAGAGATCAACCGCAGCGTGCTGAACGTGCGGGATGTGTCGGACCAGACCTCGGCAGCCAGTGAAGAAACCGCAGCCTCCAGCGTTGAGCTGGCACGACTGGGGACGCATCTGCAGATGCTGGTGGGCAAGTTCAGGGTTTGAGGTGATCTGCAGACCTCGGTTCACTCAGGACCGAGGTGATGTCTTCGCGGGCAAGCCCGCTCCCACAGGTATTTTCGGTGTTCACACAATGTGTGCCTCACCTTGAACCCTGTGGGAGCGGGCTTGCCCGCGAAAGCGATTGACCAGACACCGCCGTTACAGAATCTGGTGCAAGCTCAAGAACCAACTTCAAACCATAAAAAAACCCGCTTTCGCGGGTTTTTTTATCATGCCAACTGAGGCTGTTCGCTCATCGGCTTGAGCGGCAGCAACGGTGCATGGGGGTCGGCCTGGACCGACTTGCGCCATGCGCCCAGCCACTCGGCATGCCCTTCGCTCCAGACCTGCTCATGCAAGCGAGCCAAGGCCACCGGGTCGCTCAACAGTTGCACACGCTCGTTGTTGGTCAGGCCTTCAGGTCCAACCTTCATCGCGTGTCGCACCCGCTCGATCCGCAACCACTCAATCGGCTCAGCCTGATTGTGCCGCGAGGTCGCCAGCGAGCACGCCAGGGCGTTCTGCTGTGGATCGACCACCGAACGGACGAAGCCGTCGTTCAGCGCGTGCCAGCGGTTTTCATGGGTGTACTGGTCGGTGGCCAGCAAGGCCTGCGGCGGATTGTATTCCTCAGGGATCAGGAACAGGCTCTCGTCACGGGACTTCAGGCCCAGGCCGACGCGGCTGGAGATCACCGACACCGGGATCGACAGCATCAACGAACCGACGATTGGCACCAGCCACCACAGGAAGCTCGGGTTCAGCCAGATCACCAGCATGGCCCAGAAGAAGCCCAGCAGGGTTTGCGGACCGTGGCGCTTGATCGCTTCGCTCCACGGCGTGGAGTCGTCGTCACGCTGCGGCGAGTTCCAGGTCGCGGCCCAGCCGAGGAACGCGGCGAGGACGAAACGGGTGTGGAAAATCATCCGCACCGGCGCCAGCAGCATGGAGAACAGCATCTCCAGCAGCATCGACAGGGTCACCTTGAACTTGCCGCCGAACTCTTTCGCGCCCTTGGCCCAGATCAGGATGATGCTCAGCAACTTCGGCAGGAACAGCAACACGATGGTGGTCGAGAACAGCGCAATCGCCTTGTCCGGGTGCCATTGTGGCCACAGCGGATAGAGCTGGCGCGGTTCGAGGAAGTATTGCGGCTCCATTAGCGTGTTGACCGCCAGCAGCGCGGTCGACAGCACCAGGAAGAAGAACCACAACGGCGCCGACAGGTAGGACATCACGCCGGTCAGGAACACCGCGCGGTGCACCGGGTGCATGCCTTTTACCAGGAACAGGCGGAAGTTCATCAGGTTGCCGTGGCACCAGCGACGGTCACGCTTGAGTTCGTCCAGCAGGTTCGGCGGCAGTTCTTCATAGCTGCCCGGCAAGTCGTAGGCAATCCACACGCCCCAACCGGCACGGCGCATCAGCGCGGCTTCAACGAAGTCGTGGGACAGGATCGAACCGGAGAACGCGCCTTTACCGGGCAACGGCGCCAAGGCGCAGTGATCGATGAACGGCTTCATGCGGATGATCGCGTTGTGGCCCCAGTAGTGCGACTCGCCCAGTTGCCAGAAGTGCAGGCCGGCGGTGAACAGCGGGCCATACACGCGAGTGGCGAACTGCTGCATGCGCGCATACAGGGTGTCCATGCCCGACGCCCGTGGCGCGGTCTGGATGATCCCGGCGTCCGGCGTGGCTTCCATCAGGCGCACCAGACTGGTCAGGCACTCACCGCTCATCACGGAGTCGGCGTCGAGTACGACCATGTACTTGTAGTCACCACCCCAGCGACGGCAGAAGTCGTCGAGGTTGCCGCTCTTGCGTTTTACGCGACGGCGACGGCGGCGATAGAAGATCTTGCCGAAGCCACCGGCTTCGCGGCAGACGTCCAGCCAGGCCTGTTGCTCGGCCACGCAGATATCGGCGTCGTTACTGTCGCTGAGGACGAAGAAGTCGAAGCGGTCCAGGTCACCCGTGGCCGCAACCGACTCGAAGGTCGCCCGCAGGCCGGCGAATACCCGAGGCACGTCTTCGTTGCAGATCGGCATCACCAGTGCGGTACGCGCATCCTTTGGAATCGCCTCGTTACCGGCACTTTTACCGGAGATACGGTATTTATCGTGGCCAGTCAGCAATTCGAGGAAGCCCATCAGCGCGGTCCAGAAACCGGCCGATACCCAGCAGAACAGAATCCCGAACAGGATCAGGATGCTGGTCTGCAAGGCGTAAGGCAGCACTTGCGTGGCGGTTTGCAGCAGCGGTTGGTGCAGCACTTCGTTGAGGTCGACGAACGACCAGCCCTGGTACGGCATGATGCCTTTCATGTACCAGCCGGCGACGATGGTCTGGCCGAGCATCAGCAGCAACAGAATGTAGCGACGGATCGAACCGACGGTACGCCAGCGCGCAGCCGGCAGTACACGCTCGTCCTTCGGCGGCTTCGGCGGGTTGGTACGACCGGTCATCCGCCGCCAGCCACGCACCAGAATGTTGGTGCGCCACGGCTCCGGCACGACCTTGGTCCGCCGGATCGGCGGGGTCGCCTTGAGGCAGACCCGGCCGTTGGCGTCGAGCACCAGCATTTCCGCGTCCTGCAGTTCTTCGGCAGTGCTCAGGGTCAGGCGTTTGCCGACCGAAGCCTGGGCGGCTTCGGTCGGGGCGTCGAACGTCGAAGACGACAGGCGTTCGTGCAATTCGCTGAAAGACTGGCAGCCCGCGAGTTCCGCGCGCTGCTCGTCGGTCATCGGCAGATGCGCCAGATACTCGGAAAGAGTTTCTGGCCGTACTTGAGAGTTACTCATCGGCAGGCAACTGATAGCTCCAGGTCTCGGTCAGGACTTCTTCAGTCGGCGCCGATTCCGGTGTGGCTGGGGCCGCGTCGGCAGCGACTGGCTGCTTGGCGTCTTTATTGGCCTTGTCCTTGGCATCTGCAACAGGCTTCGCTTCAGCCTGCTTGGCCTCCGCTTGCTTGGCTTCCTTGTCGGCTTTCTCTTGTTGCTTGGCGGCAACCTTGTCGGCCTTGGCAACCGACGAGTTGGACGACGGAATCGAGGTCTTGGCCAGGTCTGCCGGCACGATGTTCTGCACCAGCGCCGCACGCATCTCGGTGGCCTTGCCCGGGTCCTTGATCTTCATCCGCAGGGTCAGGCGCCAGCCCTTGGTTTCAGGGTTGTAGCGAACGCTGTTTTCCACCAGCTCGGCGTTGTCGCCGACGCTGACCTGGCTGCGAACCTCGGAATCGGCCGGCAACGCCGCCAGGGACGGGCCTTCGAAGTCCACCAGATAGGCAACGCTGCCGTCCGGCTGACGAATCAGGTTGGACTGCTTGACGTCACCGGTCGAACGCAGGGTCTGCTTGACCCAGGCGCTGTCCGGCGCGTGAATCGCCGCTTCGTCCATGGTCCAGTGCATACGATAAGCGACATCGAGCGGCTGGCCAGGTTCCGGCAATTTTTCCGGATTCCAGAAGGCCACGATGTTGTCGTTGGTTTCGTCGGCGGTCGGAATCTCGACCAGGTCGACGGTGCCCTTGCCCCAGTCACCCTTCGGCTCGATCCAGGCGCTTGGGCGCTTGTCGTAGCGGTCGTCGAGGTCTTCGTAGTGGCTGAAGTCGCGGCCACGTTGCAGCAGACCGAACCCGCGCGGGTTTTCCACGCTGAAGTTGCTCACCGCCAGGTGTTTCGGATTGTTCAGCGGACGCCAGATCCACTCGCCGTTGCCGGCATGGATCGCCAGGCCGCTGGAGTCGTGCAGTTCGCGGCGGTAGTTCAGTACTTTCGACGGCTGGTTGGCACCGAACAGGAACATGCTGGTCAACGGGGCGATGCCCAGCTTGCCGACCTTGTCACGCAGGAACATCTGGGCCTTTACGTCGACGATGGTGTCGCTGCCCGGACGCAGGGTCAGGCGATAGGCGCCGGTGGCACGCGGAGAGTCCAGCAGGGCGAAGATCACCAGGTGCTTGTCGCCCGGCTTGGGCTGTTGAATCCAGAACTCGCGAAAACGCGGGAATTCTTCGCCGGACGGCAAGGCGGTATCGATGGCCATGCCGCGAGCGGACAAGCCATAGACGTGCCCCTTGCCGACGACGCGGAAGTAGCTCGCGCCGAGCATGGTCATGATTTCGTCTTGCTTGTCGGCCTTGTTGATCGGGTACAGCACACGGAAACCGGCATAACCCAGCTGTTCGGTGGCCTTCGGATCGAACTGCATGTCGCCGAAGTCGAAACGACTCGGGTCGTATTTGATCTCTTCGACGGTGTTCGCGGTGATTTCGTTGATTTTCACCGGCGTATCGAAATGCATGCCCTGGTGGTAGAAGGACAGCTTGAACGGCGTCTTCTGATCCGCCCATTCGGCTTTTTCCGTCAGAAAACGAATTTTCTGATAGTCCGCGAACTTCATGTCGCGGAACTCGTTCGGCAGGTTACTGCGCGGCGCTTCGTATTTCTGCGCGGCCAGCTCTTTTGCCTTGGCCGACACATCATCCAGACTGAATGCCCAAAGCTGGCCGGCGCTGAGCAGGCAGAGCAGTGCAGAGCCCGCTACCAGGGCGCTGCGTAACCGTTTGGCAGACAATTTTGGTGCGTTACAGGGACTAACAATCACGAGCAACCCTCGCCGAAAACAGATCAAAAAACCAACGGCCAGTTAAAGGGTCTGCACGGTGTACGGTATGAAAAAACCGCCCTTGCAAACCACTCTTGCCAAGTTGGCGAGCATTGTTCCGACTCCGCTGGGGCGAAATGATTCCCCAATCGGATCCAGACAAGTCTCTACCTAAGTCAAAATGGACCAACGAACGCTGATCCCCGTAGCGCGCGATTATCTAGTAGGCCGCGTTACAACGCATCAGGGGTAACAAAGTATTTATCGCGATAAAGCCCTGTTTTCAGTCGAAATGAGCGTAAAAACTTGTTTCAAGCACTTTCAGGTCTGTAACAGGAAGGTTACCGGGCCATCATTGACCAAGTGCACCTGCATATCCGCGCCGAATCTACCTGATGCCACAGTGCCATGCACCTGTTTCGCTTTGCTTAATAGATAGTCGAACAGTTCCTCACCCAGGGCCGGAGGGGCCGCAGTCGAGAAACCCGGACGCAGCCCGCTTCGGGTATCGGCAGCCAGGGTGAACTGAGAGACCAGCAGCAGCCCGCCGCCCACATCCGCCAAGGACAGATTCATCTTGCCCTCAGCGTCACTGAACACCCGATAGTTAAGCAGTTTATTAAGAAGTTTGTCGGCGCTGGCCCGCGTATCGTCTGGCTCAACGGCCACCAGGACCAGCAATCCCTGATCAACGGCACCCACGACTTCGCCGGCAACCTCGACTCGTGCGCCACGCACCCGTTGCAGCAGACCCTTCATGCCTCGTCAGGCGCCAGGTCGAGCAGACGCCGGGCCATCTGATCGGCGGCGCGGACCAGCGCGTCGGTGATGCCCGGTTCGGAAGCGGCATGACCGGCATCGCGGATGACCTGCAGTTCGCTGTTCGGCCAGGCTTGATGCAATTCCCAGGCGTTATCCAGCGGGCAGATCACGTCATAGCGGCCATGGATGATCACGCCGGGCAAATGGGCGATCTTGCCCATGTCGCGGATCAACTGGTTCGGTTCCAGGAAGGCGTGGTTGCTGAAGTAGTGGCATTCGATGCGGGCAATCGACAAGGCACGCTGTGGCTCGGAGAAGCGATCGACCACCAGCGGGTTCGGACGCAGGGTCGCAGTACGGCCCTCCCAGGTGGACCAGGCCTTGGCCGCGTGCATCTGGGCAATCTGGTCGTTGCCGACCAGACGCTTGTGGAACGCGGTGAGCAAATCGCCGCGCTCGTCCAGCGGGATCGGCGCGATGTAGTCCTGCCAGTAATCGGGGAACAGACGGCTCGCGCCAGCCTGATAGAACCATTCGATTTCCTGCGGACGGCACAGAAAAATCCCGCGCAGGATCAGACCGTGTACGCGCTCAGGATGGGTTTGCGCATAGGCCAGCGCCAGGGTCGAACCCCAGGAGCCGCCAAACAGCACCCATTTGTCGATGCCCAGGTGCTGGCGAATCCGCTCCAGGTCGGCGACCAGATCCCAGGTGGTGTTGTTTTCCAGGCTGGCGTGGGGAGTGGAGCGACCGCAGCCGCGCTGATCGAAAGTGACAATGCGATACAGGTTGGGATCGAAGAAGCAACGACTCTGGGCATCACATCCGGCACCGGGGCCGCCGTGGATGAACACCACCGGCAAACCTTCCGGTGAACCGCTTTCGTCGACATACAGCGTGTGGGTCTCGTCGACGGCCAGATCGTGCCGGGCGTAGGGTTTGATCTGCGGGTACAAAGTCTGCATTGCGCACTCCGTATGGGGTCGAGGTCATCCCTGGGGGGACTTCTATTATTCTGCCGTCCGGCATCATAAACCCGAATTACGTCAATGAGCATGCCCCTGCGGAGTCAGAGTTTTGCCGCCAGGTATCCGAACAGGGTCTGGTACAGCTCATCGACCTCGGCCACCTGCCCGCGGGCCCGCAAACAGCCATGAACCAGACCCTCACCGACATACAGCGTGGCAGCACCGCCCGCAGCATTCAGTCGCTCGGCATACTGCACACCGTCATCACGCAACGGGTCGAATTGCGCCACGGCGATCCAGGCCGGTGGCAATCCCCTGAAATCCGTGGCGAGCAATGGCATGGCGTAGGCGCTCGGCTGGCGGGTGCCACGCAGGTAAAGGGCGTGATAGCAATCGACGTCACTGCTGCTGAGTAACGGCGCGTCGACGCACTCACTGCGCGATGGCAGCCGGTGATCGCCGCCCAACCCCGGATAGATCAGAACCTGCGCGCACGGCAACGGCTCGCCGGCATCGCGCAATGCCAGGCACAACGCGGCAGCGAGATTGCCGCCGGCGCTGTCACCGGCCACCAGCGTGCGCTCCGGATCGAGTTGAAACGGCCCGGTGCGCAGTGCTCGCCAGACCTTCAGGCAATCATCGAACGCGGCGGGGAACGGATGCTCCGGTGCCCGGCGATAATCGACGGCGATCACCAACACACCGAGAGTCGATGCCAATTCGGCGCAGATGAAGTCGTGGGAGTCCAGGTCCCCCACCACCCAGCCGCCACCATGCAAGTAAACGATGCACGACGTACTGCTGGCCGGTGGCTGATAGGAACGGACGGCAACGCCGGACAACACGAAGTCGACCACATACAACCCGGCGGGACGTGCCGGAGTAAACGCCCGGCACATCTCGCTGTAGGCCAGGCGCAATCCGGCGAGGCTGCTGTCGGTGCTGTTGAAACTGACGGTTTTCTCGACGAATGCCGTCATCTGTCTGGAAAGCGGGTAAGAAGCCATGAGCCGGATGCCCGTTCAGGGAAATGTGTGGGACCCACCCTGTGGGAGCGAGCCTGCTCGCGAAGAGGCCGGCACATCCAACATCAATGTTGACTGTCAGACCGTCTTCGCGAGCAGGCTCGCTCCCACAGGTCTTGCACAAATCAGACGGGGGTCAGTTCTTCAGGCTGGCCTGAACCGTCGCTACGCCGTCCTTGCCATCGAAACTGCTGACACCTGCCAGCCAGCGCTGCAGATCCGCGGGATGGTCACGCAGCCATTTTCTGGCGACATCCTGAGCCGTCTGGCGCTCCATGATCGGTACCATCAGCTGGCTTTCCTGGGCAGCGGTGAAGGTCAGGTTCTCCAGCAACCGATTGACGTTCGGGCAGCGCTGGGCGTAATCCGGGGCGGTGACGGTGGATACGGTCGCCGCACCTTCGTTCGGCCCGTACACGTCTTCGCTGCCGGTCAGGTAGTCGATCTTCATGTTGATGTTCATCGGGTGCGGGGTCCAGCCGACGAACACCACGAACTCCTTGCGATTCACCGCCCGCTGCACTGCAGCGAGCATCCCGGCCTCACCGGACTCGATCAGTTTGAAGTCCTTCAGGCCGAAGTGATTGGTCTCGATCATCGTCTTGATCGTGGTGTTGGCACCGCTACCCGGCTCGATGCCGTAGATCTTGCCGCCGAGCTGGTCTTTGAACCTGGCGATGTCGGCGAAGGTTTTCAGGCCCGCAGCCGCGACGTAGTCAGGCACTGCGAGAGTCGCCTGCGCATCGGCCAGACTCGGTTTGTCCATGACCTTGACCTGATTGGCCGCCACGAACGGCGCGATGTTCTTATCCATCGCCGGTTTCCAGTAACCGAGGAAGATGTCGAGGCGCTTGTCACGGATGCCGGCAAAGATGATTTGCTGCACGGCGCTGGTTTGCCTGCTTTCGTAGCCCAGACCATTGAGCAGCACATCGGCCATGCCGCTGGTGGCAATCACGTCGGTCCAGTTGACCACGCCCATGCGCACGGTCTTGCAGGAGGGATCGTCAGCGGCAAGGACGCTGGTGCTCAGGAAAGCGGTGCCGCAGAGGATTGAGAGACAGCGGGCGAACCGACCTTTGGGGCTTGTCATAGAGAGCATTCTCGTGCGGCAGCGGATTATTGTCGGGCTGGTGTCTTTGTGCACCGTGGCCAGAACAATACGCAGCAGACGAGCGGTAAAAGCGACCTGTGGCGACCGTGTTTTGCACGGTGGCGACTGTCCCGGCGCGCTTTCAAGATAAACACATACCTGTGGGAGCGAGCTTGCTCGCGATGACGGTGGATCAGTCGACATAGATGTAACTGACAGACAGCTATCGCGAGCAAGCTCGCTCCCACAGGGTTATATACCAAGCATTAAGCGTTGTAGTGCTTCTCGCCCCAGGCCAGCAGCCCTTGCAGCAACTCCTTGAGCACCACCTGCGTCGGCTCCGCCAGATCGGCGCGATAACGGAACGGCTCGAACTCTTCCATATATGTGCACTGCCCGAGTTCCAGTTGCACAGCGTGGATGTTCTCGCCCGGGTTGCCGTAATGGCGGGTGATGTGGCCGCCCTTGAAGCGTCCGTTCAACACGTGGGTGTAATTGTCGTGGCGCGCGCAGATCGCTTCCAGTCGGGTCGCCAGCTGAGGATCGCAACTGGCGCCATTGAAGGTGCCGAGGTTGAAGTCCGGCAGTTTGCCGTCGAACAGGTGCGGGATGATCGAGCGGATCGAGTGTGCGTCGAACAGCAGCGCGTAGCCGAACTCAGCCTTCAGTCGCGCCAGTTCCTGCTGCAGGGTGCTGTGGTACGGCGTCCAGATTTGTTCCAGATAGGTTGCGCGCTCCTCTTTCGAAGGCTCCAGCCCTTCACGGAATAACGGGATACCGTCGAACAGCGTCGCCGGGTACAGGCCCGTGGTGGCGCCGACGTACAAAGGTTTGTCGTCGGACGGCCGGTTCAGGTCGATGACGAAGCGCGAGTATTCGGCGGCCAGGGTGCTGGCGCCCAGTTCAGCGGCGAAGTCATACAACTGCGGAATGTGCCAGTCGGTGTCCGGCAGGCTTTTCGCGTCGGGGATCAATCCAGCCTCGACCGCAGGCGTCAGACGTACGCCAGCGTGGGGCATGCTGATCAGCAGCGGTACGCGGCCTTGTTTGAAGTTAAGTACCTTATCCACAACGGCTCTCCTACAGATTTGTCTCGACGCCGTGGCGCACGACGCGTTTTTCCAGGTCGCCGCCCAGCCAGTACGACAGGTCGGCCGGACGATCGATTTGCCAGGCGACGAAATCCGCGACCTTGCCGGCTTCCAGCGAGCCGTGGGTATCGGCCATGCCCAGCGCGGTAGCGGCGTGAATCGTGGCACCCGCCAAGGCCTCTTCCGGGGTCATGCGGAAGCAGGTGCAGGCCATGTTCAGCATCAGGCGCAACGACAGTCCCGGTGAAGTGCCCGGGTTGAGGTCGCTGGCGATGGCGATTTTCACGCCGTGCTTGCGCAGGGCATCCATCGGCGGCAATTGGGTTTCGCGCAGGAAGTAAAAGGCCCCGGGCAACAACACCGCGACGGTACCGGACTCGGCCATGGCGATGGCGTCGTCTTCGGTCATGAACTCCAGGTGATCGGCGGACAACGCGTGGTAACGCGCTGCCAGGCTCGAGCCGTGCAGCGACGACAATTGCTCGGCGTGCAGCTTCACCGGCAAGCCCAGTTCCCGTGCGGTGATGAATACGCGCTCGACCTGCGCTGGCGAGAACGCCAGGTATTCACAGAATGCATCCACCGCGTCGACCAGCCCTTCGGCCGCCAAGGCCGGGAGCATGTCGGCGCAGATGTGATCGATGTAATCGTCGGCGCGATCGGTGTATTCCGGCGGCAAGGCGTGAGCGGCCAGACAAGTGCTGCGCACGCTGACGGGCAGTTCGGCACCGAGGCGACGGGCCACACGCAGCATCTTGCGCTCGTTGGCCAGGTCCAGGCCGTAGCCGGACTTGATTTCGATACTGGTGACGCCATCGCGCATCAGGCTTTTCAGGCGCTTGGCGGCACTGGCGAACAGTTCGTCTTCGCTGGCCGCGCGGGTGGCGCGCACGGTACTGGCGATACCACCACCGCTGGCGGCGATTTCCGCGTAGCTGACGCCTTGCAGGCGCTTTTCGAATTCACCGCTGCGGTTACCGCCGAACACCGTGTGGGTGTGGCAGTCGATCAGTCCCGGGGTGACCCAGGCGCCTTCGAGATCATTGACGGCCGGGTAATCCCCCGCCGGCAGTTCAGCGCGCGGGCCGATCCACTCAATGAGCGCACCTGACGTCACGATGGCCGCATCCTCGATGATCGAGTAGACGCCTTGCGCCATGGTTGCGACGTGACAGTGTTGCCAGAGCGTTTTCATCCTTGGCCTCCGTTAGGTTATCGATGAGAAAAAGTCGGGTCCGGTGTCACCAGGGCTGCCTGGCCTGCCGCCGGTTTCACCCAGGTCAGGTAGGCCAGCACCAGCAGCACGATCCACACCACGCCGACTATCAGGGCCGCCTGGGTGTCCGGGAAGTAGCCCAACACGCCGAAGACGAACAGCATGAAGGCAATCGCCGCTATCGGTGCATAAGGCCAGAACGGTACCGGGAATTTCAATTGTGCGACCTGCTCGGCGCTCATGGAACGACGCATGGCCACCTGGGTAAACAGAATCATCAGCCAGACCCAAACCGTGGCAAAGGTCGCGATGGAGGCGATCAGCAGAAACACGTTTTCCGGGATCAGGTAGTTCAGCAACACGCCCAGCAACAGCGCGGCGCTCATCACCACAACGGTCATCCATGGCACGCCGTTGCGCGACAACCGCGCGAAGCCCTTGGGTGCGTGGCCCTGCTGAGCCAGGCCGTACATCATGCGGCCAGCACCGAAGATGTCACTGTTGATGGCCGAGATCGCCGCCGAGATCACCACGATATTGAGGATGGTCGCCGCCGAGCTGATGCCCAGATTGTCGAAAATCTGCACGAACGGACTGCCCTGGCTGCCGATCTGCTGCCATGGAAAGATCGACATCAGCACCAGCATCGTCAGGACGTAGAACAACAGGATGCGCAACGGCACGGCATTGATCGCCCGGGGCAGCACATGCTGCGGGTCCTTGGCTTCACCGGCGGTCACACCGATGATTTCGATCCCGCCGAACGCGAACATCACCACCGCGAACGAAGCGATCAGACCGCCCACGCCATTGGGCATGAAGCCGCCATGGCTCCAGAGATTGCTGATGTCGGTCGCCTGGGCGCCGGGCGCCGTGCTGATGCCGAACAACATGATGCCGAAGCCACCCAGGATCATCGCGACAATGGCCGCGACCTTGAGCAGCGACAGCCAGAACTCCATTTCACCGAAGACCTTGACGTTGCACAGGTTCAGGCCGCCTACCACCGAGACGATGCCCAGCACCCAGATCCAGCGGGAAACCTCCGGGAACCAGAAGCCCATGTAGATACCGAATGCAGTGACGTCGGCCATGCCGACGATGACCATTTCGAATGCGTAGGTCCAACCGAGGATGAAGCCCGCCATCGGTCCGAGATAGGTGCTGGCGTACTGGCCGAAAGAGCCGGCCACGGGATTGTGCACAGCCATCTCACCGAGGGCGCGCATGACCATGAACACCGCCGCGCCACCAATCAGGTACGCGAGCAGCACCGCAGGCCCGGCCATTTGAATGGCCGAGGCAGAACCGTAAAACAGCCCGGTGCCGATTGCCGACCCCAGCGCCATGAAGCGAATATGTCGGGCAGAGAGCCCGCGTTTCAAACCCTTTGCTGGCTGTTGCATTGCTCGTCCTTAATTATTGTTATTCGACGCAAAATCGAATCGCCTCCTGCAGGAACTGTCGAGTGCAACGAGGCTGCGATCTTTTAAAAGCAAGATCAAAAGATCGCAGCCTGCGGCAGCTCCTACATTGGAGCCCTTACAGGCTCGGCAGCAACTTCGCCGAAACCAACTCGTTCAGGCAGCGCGAGGCCAACAACTCGGTCGCGGCATTGATGTCCGGCGCGAAGAAGCGGTCCTTCTCATAGAACGGCACTTCGTTGCGCAGGATGGCGCGGGCCTTTTCCAGCTTCGGCGAAGTCTTCAGGCCGTTGCGCAGGTCAAGGCCCTGAACCGCGGCCAGCCATTCCACGGCGAGAATGCCACGGGTATTCTCGGCCATTTCCCACAGACGCTTGCCAGCCGCCGGCGCCATGGACACGTGGTCTTCCTGGTTGGCGGAGGTCGGCAGGCTGTCCACCGAGTGCGGATGGGACAACGCCTTGTTTTCGCTGGCCAGTGCCGCGGCGGTCACCTGGGCGATCATGAAGCCGGAGTTCACGCCGCCGTTGGCCACCAGGAACGGCGGCAGTTGCGACATGTGCTTGTCCATCATCAGCGAGATGCGACGCTCGCTCAGCGAGCCGATTTCGGCGATGGCCAGGGCCATGTTGTCGGCGGCCATGGCCACCGGTTCGGCGTGGAAGTTACCGCCGGAAATCACGTCACCTTCGGCAGCGAACACCAACGGGTTGTCGGATACGGCATTGGCTTCGATCGCCAGCACTTCGGCGGCCTGACGGAACTGGGTCAGGCAGGCGCCCATGACTTGTGGCTGGCAACGCAGGGAGTACGGGTCCTGGACCTTCTCGCAGTTCTCGTGGGAGTCGGAGACTTCGCTGCGCTCGCCCAGCAGATCGCGATAAGCGGCGGCCGCGTCGATCTGACCTTTCTGGCCACGGGCCGCATGGATGCGAGCATCGAACGGCGAGCGCGAGCCCAGTACCGCTTCCACGGTCAGGCCGCCCAGTGCCAGGGCACCGGCGAACAGGTCTTCACCTTCGAACAGGCCACGCAGGGCGAACGCGGTGGACACCTGAGTGCCGTTGAGCAGCGCCAGGCCTTCTTTCGCGGCCAGGGTCAGCGGGGTCAGGCCGGCGACTTTCAGCGCTTCGGTGGCTTCCATCCACTCGCCCTTGTAGCGTGCCTTGCCTTCACCCAACAGCACCAGCGACATGTGGGCCAGAGGCGCGAGGTCACCGGAAGCACCGACCGAACCTTTCAGGGGAATGTGCGGGTACACCTCGGCGTTGATCAGGGCGATCAGCGCGTCGATCACCACACGGCGGATGCCGGAGAAACCACGGCTCAGGCTGTTGACCTTGAGCACCATGATCAAGCGTACCAGCTCGTCGCTGATCGGCTGGCCGACACCGGCGGCGTGGGACAGCACCAGCGAGCGCTGCAGGTTTTCCAGGTCTTCGCTGGCGATGCGGGTCGAGGCCAGCAGGCCGAAACCGGTGTTGATGCCGTAGGCGGTGCGGTTCTCGGCGAGGATCTGCTCCACGCAGGCCACGCTGGCTTCGATCTGCGCTGCAGCACTGTGATCGAGGGTGATTTTGACCGGTTGCTGATAGACATCACGCAGTTGGGCAAGGCTCAGTTGGCCGGGAATCAAATTAAGCGCAGTCATGTTCATTCTCCTTTTGAGAGTTTGTTGTTAACTACCAGACGCTCCGGAAATATCCGTTGTCCGTCGCTTCCCCCTTTTTAAGGGGGCTGGCGCCTTGGCACGCTGGTCTTGTTTGGAAATCAGTTCAAGTTCGGTAAGGTTTTTTGCAGCAAAGCAGGGTCTTTCAGAACGCCGGCAGCGGCAGCGATGTCCGGCGCCAGCCAGCGATCCTGGTCATAGGCCGGAACGCGCTCACGCAGCAGACGCCAAGCGGCATCGGTGCCCGCGCCGAAGCGTTGCTCTTTCAAGAATTCAAACGCCTGGGCCGCCAACAGGTACTCGATGGCGAGGATCTGCGTGCAGTTTTCCAGGGCGCGATGCAGCTTCAGCGCGGCGTTGGTGCCCAGGCTCAGGTGATCTTCCTGCAGGCCCGACGTCACGTAGTTATCCAGCACCGCCGGTTGCGCCAGCTGACGGTTCTCCGCGCACAGGGAAGCGGCCACGTATTGCACGATCATCATCCCGGAGTTCACCCCCGGGTTGGCCACCAGGAACGCTGGCAAGCCGCTGACGTGCGGGTTGATCAAGCGGTCCAGGCGACGTTCGGCAATGGAGCCGATTTCCGCCATGGCAATCGCCAGCAGGTCCGCGGCCATTGCCACGGACTGGCCGTGGGGGTTGGCCTGGGACACCACGCGGTAGTTGTCCGCAGTCCCCAGCACCAGCGGGTTGTCGGTGGCGCCGTTGAGTTCGGTTTCGATCTGTTTGGTCGCGTGCACCAATTGATCGCGCGCAGCGCCATGCACTTGCGGGATCGAGCGAATGCTCAGGGCATCTTGCGTGCGAATGCCTTTGCTCTGGGCGATCACTTCACTGCCGTCGAGCAAGGCGCGCAGGTTGATCCCGACCTGTTGCATGCCAGGGTGCGGCTTGAGCGCGATGATCTCGGCATCGAACGCGTCGATCTGCCCGCGCTGGGCTTCGAAGCTCATGGCGCCGATCACGTCGGCCCATTCCAGCAGGCGCGTAGCGTCGGCAATGGCCAGGCAGCTCAGTCCGGTCATGCACGGCGTGCCGTTGACCAGGCACAAACCGTCCTTGGCGCGAAGCTTGACCGGCTGAAGGCCTTCTTCGGCCAGCGCCTGTTGCGCGGCAACGATCTGCCCGCGATAGCTGACATTGCCCACGCCCAGCAGCGCGATGCCGATGTGGGCCATGTGGGTCAGGTAGCCCACGGAACCCTGGGACGGCACCTGCGGGGTGATGCCCCGGTTGAGCAGCGCCAGCAGCGCTTCGACGACCTGACGGTGCAGGCCGGATTTGCCGTGGCTGTAGTTGACGATGGCGGCACACATGATCGAACGGGTCTGCTCGTCGGCCAGTGGTGCACCAACGCCGCAGGCGTGGCTGAGCAAGGTATTGCGCGACAATTGGCTGAGTTGCTCGTCCTGCAGCGAGACGTTGCACAGCGCGCCCAGGCCGGTGTTGATGCCGTAGGCGCGTTCGCCGCTGGTGACGATGCGCTGGACGATGGCCTGGGCGTTTTCGATGCGCGCCCAGATCGGCGCCGACAGCTCAAGCTGCGCGCCATGACGAGCGACGGCGACCACATCCTGCCAAGTGACCTGCGCTTCGGTGATAACGATTTTTTCAGCCCGGGACATCTTCAACCTCATCCAAATATTGATGCAGCTTCACCGCCGCCTTCGCGAGCAGGCTCGCTCCCACATTGGAATGCATTTCCCTGTGGGAGCGAGCCTGCTCGCGAAGAGGCCAGCTCACTCACTGCAAACCTCTTAAACCACCGCCGCCCGACGCTGCACAAAGCGGTCGACATACTCATCCGCCGGCGAGTGCAGGATCTCTCTCGGCGTGCCGACCTGGATCAGGCGGCCGTCCTTGAGGATCGCGATGCGGTTGCCGATGCGCACGGCCTCGTCGAGGTCGTGAGTGATGAAGACGATGGTCTTGTGCAGGGTCTTTTGCAGTTCCAGCAACTGGTCCTGCATCTCCGCACGAATCAGCGGGTCGAGGGCACTGAAGGCTTCGTCCATCAGGATGATGTCGGTGTCCGCCGCCAGGGCGCGGGCCAGGCCCACACGCTGGCGCATGCCGCCGGAAAGCTGATGCGGGTATTTGTTTTCGTAGCCCTTGAGGCCCACGGTGTTGATCCAGTGCAGCGCACGCTCGGCGCACATGGCTTTGCTTTCACCACGGATTTTCAGGCCGTAGGCGACGTTGTCCAGTACGCTCTTGTGCGGCAACAGGCCGAAGCTCTGGAACACCATGCTGATCTTGCGCCGGCGAAATTCGCGCAGGGCTTCCATGTCGTATTGCAGGATGTCCACGCCGTCCACCAGGATCGCGCCGCTGGTCGGATCGATCAGGCGGTTGAAGTGGCGTACCAGGGTCGACTTGCCGGAGCCCGACAGGCCCATGATCACGAAAATCTCGCCGCTGCCAATGCTCAGCGACAGGTCGTTCACGCCCACCACGCAGCCGGTTTCGGCCAGCACCTGATCCTTGGTCTTGCCCTGGCCGACCATGGCCAGCGCGTCCTTGGCACGGTTGCCGAAAATCTTGAAGACGTTTTTGACTTCGATCTTGCTCACGGTTGCGTTGTTCATTTGCTCACCTCATGCCGTGCGCGACCGTACGCCTGTGTAATGCGGTCGATCACCACAGCCAGAATCACGATCGCCAGACCGGCTTCGAGGCCACGTCCGACGTTCAGGGTCTGAATCCCCACCAACACGTCTTCACCCAGGCCACGGGCACCGATCATCGAAGCAATCACTACCATCGACAGGGCCATCATGGTGGTCTGGTTGATGCCCGCCATGATGCTCGGCAGGGCCAGCGGCAGTTGCACGCCGAACAGTTGCTGCCAGCGGTTGGCACCGAAGGCGTTGATCGCTTCCATCACTTCGCCGTCGACCTGGCGAATGCCCAGATCGGTCAGGCGGATCAGCGGTGGCGCGGCGTAGATCACGGTGGCGAAAATCGCCGGGACCTTGCCCAGGCCAAACAGCATCAGCACCGGGATCAGGTACACGAAGCTCGGCATGGTCTGCATGATGTCCAGCAAGGGCATCAGCACCGAACGCAGGCGATTGCTGCGTGCCGAGAGAATGCCCAGCGGAATGCCGATCAACACCGAAATGATCGTCGCCACCATCATCAGCGCCAGGGTCTGCATCAGCTTGTCCCAGAGGCCGACCGCACCCACCAGGAACAGCAGGCCGACGATCACTGACGTGGTCACGACTTTACGGGTCGCGTGCCAGGCCACGCCCGCCACGATCGCCAGCATCAGCCACCAGGGCGCCGCACGCAGCAGGCTCTCAAGATTGACGATGGCCCACAGCAGCGTATCGGAGATGTGCCGGAACACGTCGCCGTAGTTGGTGACCAGCGAATCGACCCAACCGTTGACCCAGTCGGCGATGGAAAAGGTAAAGCTTTCGGGAAACATAAGAGACTCTCAATCAAGGGGTTGCGATCAAGCGTCCGACTGCCGTTGCCGGCAGTCGGAAAAGCCCAACCTACAAGGCCGCGTCGATTTTCTTGGCTGCGTCTTCGCTCACCCACGCGTGCCAGACTTCAGGATGTTCCTTCAAGAAGATCTTGGCCAGTTTTGGCGACTCGATCCGCTCTTTGGTCATGCGTCCCAGGTTCTGGTTCAGCAGGTCGATCGGCACGTTGACCTTTTCCAGCACGGCCACCAGTTCCGGGGCTTCGTCGTGGAAGGTCTTGGACAGGCCGACCTTGATGGTCACAGTCTTGTTCACGCCTGGTTTCTCTTCGAGTTTCACCACGTCGACCTGGCCCATCAGCGGCGTTGGCGACCAGTAGTAGAACAGGATCGGCTCGCCACGCTTGTAGCTCGACAGCACGGCGGCATCCAGCGCCGGGCCGGTGCCTGGGCGGAAGTTGGTGTAGGTGCTTTCCAGGCCGTAGCTTTTCAGCATTTCGCTGTTGTCGAGCTCACAGGTCCAGCCGGCCGGGCAATTGTAGAAACGGCCCTTGGATGGCTCTTCGGCGTCCTTGAAAACGGCCGAGTACTTGGCCAGGTCGGCAATATTCTTCAGGTCCGGCGCCTTGGCTTCCAGCTTGCGCTTGGCGTCGCCTTCGATCACGTAGCGCGGCACGTACCAGCCTTCGATCGCACCCACCACCGGCGCGCCGACACCGACGACCTTGCCGGCCTTCTCAGCCTTGTTCCAGACTTCGCTGCGGCCGACCCATTCTTCGGCAAACACTTGAATATCGTTGCTGCTCAGGGCGTTTTCCATGGTGATGGAGTTGCCCGGCAGGCTGTCGGTCTTGCAGTCGTAGCCTTTCTCCAACACGACTTGCATCACGTCGGTCAGCAGCATGGCGCTTTCCCAGTTCAAACCGGCGAATTTCACCGGCTTGCCCGACTCGCACCAACCCGCCGCCTGAGTGGCGCCAGCGCTGGCCAGCAGGCCCATGGAAAGCAATGTGGTCAGCAGGGTCTTGTTCGATTTCATTGTTTTGACGCTCCTAATCATGAATTGGCTTACGGCAGTCAAGAGGCATCCAGCCCTGTCCACGTCCAATCAGGCCTGCGCCGCAGCGCGACCGACATTCAGCTTTTGTTCGGTGACCGCGTCCTGCTCGACCGGCAGGATCAAACGATCAGGCACTGTGCCGTGCCATTTTTTCGCACACAGGTAATACAGGGCTGCGGGAATCACCAGACCGATGATCCAGGAAATATCCACATCACCCAGGGCCGCCACCAGCGGACCGGTATAGAACTTGGTGGAGATGAACGGTAGCTGCACCAGCACACCGAACACATAGACGCTGATACCGAGAAGGTTCCAACGACCGTAGCGACCGTTCGGATCGCCCAGCGCCGGCACGTCATAGCGCTCGCGAGTGATGCAGTAGTAGTCCACCAGGTTGATCGCACTCCATGGCGTGAAGAACGCCAACAAGAACAGGATGAAGGACTTGAACGCACCGAGGAACGAGTGCTGGCCGAGCAACGCCATCAGGGTCGCAGCACCGACGATGACGAGCACGAAGACCAGACGCTGCAAGCGCGTGACTTTCAGGTCACCACGGAAACCGCTGATGATGGTCGCGATGCACATGAAGCTGCCGTAGGAGTTCAGCGTGGAAATGGTGACCTTGCCGAACGCGATGCTGAAGTACAGCAGCGCAGCGGTGGCACCGGTACCACCCAGACCCACGATGTACGCCACTTCGTGGCCGGCGAATTGCCCGTTGGCCGAAGCGGCAGCGAACACGCCGAGGACCATCGCCACTTGTGCACCAATGACCGAACCTGCGCCTGCGGCGAAAAAAGTCTTCACCGAGGAAATCTTGCTCGGCAGGTAGCGAGAATAGTCAGCCACATAAGGGCCGAAGGCGATCTGCCAGGACGCCGCGAGCGACACCGCGAGCAAGAAACTGCTCCAGCTGAAGTGGCGGATCTGCAACAGAGCGCCAACATCAACCTGGCTGATCAGACGGCTGAACAGATAAACAAAGGCAATCACGCCAATGACACTGGCAACACGGCCGATCCAATGGATCACCCGATAACCGAGCACCGTGACCAGCACGATGACACTGGCGAAAAGGAGGATACCGACGGTGTCGCTGACGCCAAACAACTGGCCCAGCGCCTGGCCGGATAACACGGTTCCCGTTGCGGTGAAGCCCAGGTACATCAAGCAGACCAGCACGATCGGGATGGCCGCGCCGTACACGCCGAACTGTACCCGGCTGGAAATCATCTGCGGCAGGCCAAGCTTGGGGCCTTGCGCCGCATGCAGCGCCATCACGCCGCCACCGAGCAGTTGCCCGATCAGCAGGCCGATCAGCGACCAGAACACGTCACCGCCCAGCACCACGGCCAGCGCCCCGGTGACAATCGCGGTGATTTGCAGGTTGGCACCCATCCACAGGGTGAACTGGCTAAACAGACGACCGTGTCTTTCCGCTTCCGGGATGTAGTCGATCGAGCGTTTCTCGATCAACGGTTTGTTGCCTGCACGTTCGCTGTTAACAGCCATGGTTCAACCTCTATGGATTGTTATTCTTGGTTAACTCGATCCCTGTAGGAGCTGTCGAGTGAAACGAGGCTGCGATCTCTTGTTTTTAAAAGATCAAGATCAAAAGATCGCAGCCTGCGGCAGCTCCTACAGGGCAAGCATTACTTGCCGGTAATCATCGGCAGGTTCAGCCCTTGTTCCTTGGCGCAGTCGATGGCGATCTGGTAACCGGCATCGGCATGACGCATAACGCCAGTGGCCGGGTCGTTGTGCAGCACGCGAGCGATACGCTCGGCCGCTTCGTCAGTACCGTCGCAGACGATCACCATGCCCGAGTGCTGGGAGAAGCCCATGCCGACGCCACCGCCGTGGTGCAGGGACACCCAGGTCGCGCCGCTCGCGGTGTTGAGCAGGGCGTTGAGCAGTGGCCAGTCGGACACGGCGTCGGAACCGTCTTGCATCGATTCGGTTTCGCGGTTCGGGCTCGATACCGAGCCGGAGTCCAGGTGGTCGCGGCCGATCACGATTGGCGCGGACAGCTCACCGCTACGTACCATTTCGTTGAACGCCAGACCCAGCTTGGCACGCAGGCCCAGGCCAACCCAGCAGATACGTGCCGGCAGGCCCTGGAAGCTGATGCGCTCGCGCGCCATGTCCAGCCAGTTGTGCAGGTGGGCATCGTCCGGGATCAGTTCTTTTACTTTAGCGTCGGTCTTGTAGATGTCTTCAGCGTTGCCCGACAGCGCAGCCCAACGGAACGGGCCAATACCACGGCAGAACAGCGGACGGATGTAGGCCGGTACGAAGCCTGGGAAGTCGAATGCGTTTTCCACGCCTTCTTCCTGGGCCATCTGACGGATGTTGTTGCCGTAGTCGAAGGTCGGCACGCCCATTTTCTGGAAGTCCAGCATCGCTTTAACGTGCACGGCCATCGATTGCTTGGCGGCCTTGATCACAGCGGCAGGTTCAGTCTTGGCGCGAGCACGGTACTGGTCCCAGGTCCAGCCGGCCGGCAGGTAACCGTTGAGCGGGTCGTGGGCGCTGGTCTGGTCGGTGACCATGTCCGGGCGTACGCCACGCTTGACCAGTTCCGGCAGGATTTCAGCGGCGTTACCCAGCAGCGCGATGGAGATCGCCTTGCCTTCTTTGGTGTACTTGTCGATACGCGCCAGCGCGTCGTCGAGGTCTTTGGCTTGCTCATCGACATAGCGGCTTTTCAGACGGAAATCGATGCTGACCTGCTGGCATTCGATGTTCAGCGAGCAGGCACCAGCCAGTGTCGCGGCCAGAGGCTGGGCACCGCCCATGCCGCCGAGACCGGCGGTCAGGACCCACTTGCCCTTGAGGTTGTCGTTGTAGTGCTGGCGACCGGCTTCGACGAAGGTTTCGTAGGTGCCCTGGACGATGCCCTGGCTGCCGATGTAGATCCAGCTGCCGGCGGTCATCTGGCCGTACATGGCCAGGCCTTTGGCGTCGAGTTCGTTGAAGTGTTCCCAGCTCGCCCAGTGCGGCACCAGGTTGGAGTTGGCGATCAGTACGCGCGGCGCGTTGGCGTGGGTCTTGAACACGCCGACCGGCTTGCCGGATTGCACCAGCAGGGTCTCGTCGTCATTCAGGTTGGTCAGGCTTTCGACGATCTTGTCGTAGCATTCCCAGTTACGGGCAGCGCGACCAATACCACCGTAAACCACCAGTTCCTTAGGGTTCTCGGCGACTTCCGGGTCGAGGTTGTTCATCAGCATGCGCAGCGGCGCTTCGGTCAGCCAGCTCTTGGCGGTCAGCTTGTTACCGCGGGCAGCGCGGATTTCAACGTCACGAAATTTAGTCACGAAAAGAACTCCTCAGCAATCAATCCAAAACCAACCCAGGCAGTGGGCGAGCAAGCCAATGGGCATCAGTGCACACCGGCGAATCAGTGGACGATGGTTGAGTCCTCGTGACTCATACGCATACGTCTTTACTTGTACATACAAGCATATGCAATCAAGCGGCCAACTTGTTGGATGAGCATTCAAGAAAAATCCTGAAACGGTTGGAGAGCGCCTGGAACAAGGGCTCCGGGGAAGATGAAATTTTTCGGAGGGGATTTTTGGCGGGTGTGGGGTTTGTTACTTGGGCGTGGTTTTGCGCCGCACTGGGGCGTTCGGTAACAAGTTGGTGCGCTTTTGGGAACGGTTAAAAGCAAAAGATCGCAGCCTTCGGCAGCTCCTACAGGGGAACGCATTCCAAATGTAGGAGCTGCCGAAGGCTGCGATCTTTTGACGATTTGTGAATCAGCGTGCGGTCAGCTCAATCACGCAGCAGGCGGCGCTGGTGGAGACTTCCAGTAACCCACCGTTACCGACCAATTGCAGGCAATCATGGCGACCCAGTTGCGAGGCGTCGGCATTGACCTTCACCTCCAACGCTTCACTGACACTGAACACCAGCACAGTCCCCGCCTCGCTGAAAAACCGCTGTTCACTGTCCAACCACTGCAACCGTGCACGGTAACGCTGCGGCGCGTAGATCAGGTTGAAATCACGGATCGGCCCGCCGAGCAGCGTGCAGGAGACATGACTCTCGCCGCTGAAGGCAAACGGGTCCAGCGGTAACAGTGGCCGCGTGATCTGGCCATCCACCGACAAGCTCATGCCGTCACCCTGCAACACGGTGATGATCCGCTCATAACCGGCGAAGGTGGAAAACCCGCCCGATTCGCCAATGTCGGCAATCGACAGGCGCCAGCCAAACCCATCCAGGCCGGTGCCGGCATCGCGGGTGATTTCTTCGGTGCTGCCGCCGCCGTTTTTCCACGGCATGCGCGGGTAATCGACCGCGCGCAAAACTTTCAGACTACTCATTTATGGCTCTCTATTTATGAAACCGACCTTCCAGACGATGACGGGAACCGGGGTGGATCAAGCGAGCGGCGGTCACCGGCTGGCGGCCGGACCAGGTGCGGCGACGGATCAGCAGGCACGGCTCGCCCTTTTCAATCTGCAGCAATTTGCATTCGGACGGCTCGGCCAGGATCGCCTCGACCACGTGCTCGCCTTCGGTCAGCGGCGCGACCTGGTTCAGGTAGGCGTAGGGCGTTTGCAGGGTGAAGTCCTGCTTGAGGTAATCCGGCGCCACCAGCGCGTTGACGAAACGGTCTTCGATCTGCACCGGAATATCGTTTTCAAAATGCACGATCAGCGAATGGAACACCTTCTGCCCTTCGCGCATGTCCAGGGCCAGGGCGCGCTCGGAACCGGCGGCCTCTTCTTCAAGGGTAATGACCTTGCAGGTGTGGCGATGACCGCGAGAGGCGATTTCATCGGCGATGTTGTGCACTTCGAACAGCGCGGACTGGCTTTTCGGCTCGGCGACGAAGGTGCCGACGCCTTGCATGCGCACCAGCAGGCCATCGGCGGTCATCTCGCGCAGCGCACGGTTGATGGTCATGCGGCTGAAGCCCAACTGGCTGACCAGCTCGCTTTCCGACGGAACGCGGTAGTGCGGCGGCCAGTTTCCGCTGTCGATTTGCTGGGTGATCATTTGTTTGACGCGGGCGTACAAGGGCGCCGGACTGTCGCCCATGTTCGCGGCCAACGGAGAGACTGGAGGCGGAGTCGGCACGGTTAATCCTTGGTCGTTTAGTTGATGTCGCTAGCTTGCCGGAGTTTACCGGGCAGGCAAACGTCTGTATATGTATATACAAATAACACACGATGGGGTGCTGAACCATGTCCGCCTTCTTTGCCGAACGCGCGCTGCTGCCTAGTGGATGGGCCAACAATGTACGTCTTGAGGTCAGCGCCGATGGCGTATTGACCCATATCCAGGCCGATTCTCATGCAGATGGCGCCGAGCGGTTGAGCGGTCCGCTGCTGCCTGGCATGCCGAATCTGCACTCCCATGCCTTCCAGCGGGCCATGGCCGGGCTGGCGGAAGTGGCGGGAAATCCGAACGACAGTTTCTGGACCTGGCGCGATCTGATGTACCGTCTCGTCGGAAAAATCAGCCCGGAGCAACTCGGCGTCATCGCCCGTCAGCTGTACATCGAAATGCTAAAAGCCGGTTACACCTCGGTGGCGGAATTTCATTACGTACACCATGACATCAGCGGCCAACCTTATGCCGACCCGGCCGAACTGGCCCTGCGTATCAGCCAGGCAGCAGGTTCCGCGGGCATCGGTTTGACCCTGTTGCCGGTGCTCTACAGCCACTCCGGTTTCGGTGGCCAGACCCCGAACGAAGGCCAGCGCCGCTTCATCAACAGCACCGAAAACTACCTCAAGCTGCAATCGCGCCTGCAACCGGTCCTGGCGCAGCAACCGGCTCAGTCCCTGGGATTGTGTTTCCACTCATTGCGCGCGGTCACGCCGCAGCAGATCAGTGAAGTGCTGGCAGCCAGCGACAAGCAGTGCCCGGTGCACATCCACATCGCCGAGCAGCAGAAAGAAGTCGACGACTGCCTGACCTGGAGTGGTCGTCGTCCGCTGCAATGGCTGTACGAAAACGTCGACGTCGATCAACGCTGGTGCCTGGTCCACGCGACCCACGCCAACCCGGAAGAAGTCACGTCGATGGCCAAGAGTCGCGCCATCGCCGGCCTGTGCCTGACCACCGAAGCCAACCTCGGCGACGGGATCTTCCCGGCGGTGGACTTCCTCGCCCAGGGCGGCCGCATGGGCATCGGTTCCGACAGTCATGTGTCATTGAGCGTGGTGGAAGAATTGCGCTGGCTGGAATACGGCCAGCGTTTGCGCGACCAGCGGCGAAATCGTTTGTATGGCGCGGAGCAGCCGATGGTCGGGCGCACGCTGTTTGATGCCGCGCTGGATGGCGGCGCTCAGGCACTGGGTCAGCCGATTGGCGCGCTGGAAGTCGGCAAGCGCGCCGACTGGCTGGTGCTCGACGGCAACGATCCGTACCTGGCAACAGCCAGCGGCGACGGAATTCTCAACCGCTGGTTGTTTGCCGGTGGCGATCGCCAGGTGCGGGATGTGCTGGTCAATGGCCAGTGGGTAGTGCGTGACGGGCGCCATGCCGGCGAAGAAGAAAGCAGCCGCGCCTTCACCCAAGTCCTGCGCGAATTGCTCGGGTAAAAGCAAAAGATCGCAGCCTGCGGCAGCTCCTACAGGGGATTGATGTTGACCCTGTAGGAGCTGCCGCAGGCTGCGATCTTTTTTCAGTTCGAGGTCTTGGCCATCTGCTGTTCCGACGCCCGCCAGATCAACCGGGTGGTGTCGTAACCCTGCTGACGCGCCCTGCTCAGCAGCTCCTCACGCACCACTCCATTTACAGTCGGCGTGCGCGACAACAGCCACAAATATTTCCGGCTCGGATCACCGACGATGGCGGTCTTGTAGTCATCGCTGACGTACAGCACCCAGTACTCGCCCTTCGCCGTACCCGGGATCAGCCTGGAAAACCAGGTATCGAACTCGACCTTCAGCTTGTCGTTCTTGCCGGGCACCTCCGGATAAGCCGTGCCCTTGACCTCTTCCCATTGCCACTGCGCTGTCAGGCAGCGGTTCAATACCGCGACGTTGCCATCGGGTTTAAGCGTGTAATGGGCTTCGGATTGCGCGCAGTCGCGCTGGAAGTACATCGGCAGACGGGCCAACTCGTACCAGGTGCCCTGGTAGCGCTTGAGGTTGACGCTGTTGGCCGTCTTGGGCGCCAAAGGGTCCGGGCCAGACGAGGCACAGCCAGCCAACACCAGGCCGGCAAAAAGGATGATCAATAACCGCTTCATTATTTTTCTCCCGTGGGCGAACGCCCCGGTTTACTTCAGGCCTTGGCCGGAAAACATCAGCACTTTGTCACCGGCGAACTGCACGCTGATAAAGCTGTTCTTGTCGCCCCAGGTGCAACTGGACATGCCGAGCGCGCCTGAACAATCGGCGGGTTTGCCCAACAGGGTTTCCACATCAGCCTTGGCCATGCCGGCCGAGAGCTTCGAGTAGTTTTCCTGATTGACCTTGCTGCAGGCAGCGAGCAATACGCAGAACGAAAGCAGGGCGATGGAACGCAGCGACATGGTGAAACTCCGGGGGGCGTAGGGGATTGGCATGGCTGCCAAGCTGAAGCTTAGAAGAGAAAACCCCTGTGAGGTTCCGTGCCCGGCAGGCTATTTATCGGGCCACTCGTCTGCCTTTTGCCGAAAATCAACCACTTTCCTCGTTCACCGGGCATTTCGTCGTTTTTCAGCAAAATCCGCCTAATCTTTAGCGCCGCTCAGTCGACATAAATGCAACGCAATGCCACGTCGGTGGCATTTGCTCCCCCATTTTGTAGAACAGCCCCTCTGCGGTAGCTCATCCCATGACCAGAAACATGAAGTTCAGCCACAAGATCTTGCTGGCTGCCGCCCTCGTGGTGGCCGTCGCATTCGCTTGTTTCATCCTGTTCAACGACTATCGCCAGCGCGAAACCCTGCGCAACAGTACCGAAGCCTCGATGCAGGAACTCGGCAGCCTGACCACCAGCAACATCCAGACCTGGCTGGAAAGCCGCATGCAGTTGCTGCAGTCGATGGCCCAACAGGTCAGCGCCGACGGCAGTGCGCCCGCCGGCCTGAAACGGATCATCGACCTGCCCGCCTACACCGGCAACTTCCAGCTGAGCTACTTCGGTGGCGCCGACGGCGTGATGTTCTCGGTCCCGGCGGGCAACCGCGCGGCGGACTACGACCCACGTGCCCGTGGCTGGTACAAAGCGGCCAATAGCGCACAACAGACCATCGTCACCGAACCCTACATCGCCGCCTCCTCCGGCAAACTGGTGATCACCGTGGCCACCCCGGTAAAGCACCAGGGCCAGATGATCGGCGTCGCCGGCGCCGATATCGATCTGTCCAGCGTCAGCGCGATCATCAACTCGCTGAACTTCGGCGGCCACGGACATGCGTTCATTGTCGGTGCCGACGGCAAGATCCTGATTCACCCGGACAGCAAGCTGGTGCTCAAGAATCTGGCCGAGGCCTATCCGAGCGACACGCCGAAAGTCAGCCCGGGCATGAAAGAAGTCGAGATCGACGGCAAGCGCCAGTTCATCTCCTTCACCCACGTCAACGGCGTGCCATCGGCGGACTGGTACGTGGCACTGGTGCTCGACCAGGAAACGGCGTTCTCGATGCTCAGTGAATTCCGCACCTCGGCGATCATCGCCATGGTGATCGCCGTAGTGATCATCATCGCCCTGCTGGGCATGCTGATCAGCCTGTTGATGCAACCGCTGTTGACCATGGGCCGCGCCATGCACGACATCGCCGAAGGCGAAGGTGACCTGACCAAACGCCTGACCATTCACGGTCACGACGAATTCGGCGCGCTGGGGCTGTCGTTCAACCGCTTCGTCGAACGCATTCACACCTCGATCATCGAAGTGGCCTCGGCCACCGGGCAGGTCAACGAAGTAGCGCTACGCGTAGTGGCCGCGTCGAACTCGTCGATGTACAACTCCGACCAGCAAGCCTCGCGCACCAGCAGTGTGGCCGCGGCGATCAACCAGCTCGGCGCCGCCGCCCAGGAAATCGCGCAGAACGCCGCCCTCGCCTCGCAGCACTCCAGCGACGCCCGCAGCCTGGCCGAAGACGGCCAGCAAGTGGTGGATAAAACCATCGCGGCGATGCAACAGTTGTCGGCGAAGATCAGCGACTCGTGCGGCAACATCGAAACCCTCAACAGCAACACGGTCAACATCGGGCAGATCCTGGAAGTGATCACCAGCATCTCCCAGCAGACCAACCTGCTGGCGCTCAACGCCGCCATCGAAGCGGCCCGCGCCGGTGAGGCCGGTCGCGGTTTTGCCGTGGTGGCCGATGAGGTGCGCAACCTCGCTCACCGCACCCAGGACTCAGCGCAGCAAGTGCAGACGATGATCGAAGAGCTGCAAGTCGGTGCCCGCGCAGCGGTGGGCATCATGACCGACAGCCAGCGCCAGAGCGAAAGCAGCGTCGGCATCGCCAACCAGGCCGGCGAACGCCTGGGCAGCGTGACCCAGCGCATTGGTGAGATCGATGGCATGAACCAGTCGGTCGCCACCGCCACTGAAGAACAGACGGCCGTGGTGGAGTCGATCAACGTCGACATCACCGAAATCAATACGCTGAACCAGGAAGGCGTGGAGAACCTGCAGGCGACCTTGCGTGCGTGTGCCGATCTTGAGCAGCAGGCGGCGCGGTTGAAGCAGTTGGTGGGAAGCTTCAGGATCTAAGGCGCACTCACCGGCCCCTTCGCGAGCAAGCCCGCTCCCACACTGGATCTCCAGTGCGACAAAGTTCCCTGTGGGAGCGGGCTTGCCCGCGAAGGCGGCATCAGCCGCCATGAAGATCTAGAACCTCGACCCAGGCTTCGACAGAAACGCCAACTCCTCAGCAGTAGACGCCCTCCCCAACACCGCATTGCGATGCGGAAACCGCCCAAACTGCGCAATCACTTGCTGATGCCGCTCGGCATAGTCCAGGTAATCGCTGAACAGTGCCCGATCGCTTTCCGGCTGCTGCGCCACCAATTCGATATAGCGCGAGACACCTTCATTCTGCACCGCCAGGTTCTCGCTATGCTCGAACACCAGGTAGATGAACACCCGCTGGATCGGCTGCAACTGCCGGTCGAAATCCGCGGCAATGCCTTGCGCCACCAGTGCCTGAGCCCTGATGTCACCGGAAAAAGCCTTGGGAGAATCGCGAAAGATCATTCGCGGGAGTTGATCGAGCAACAGCACCAGGGCCAGCCAACCTTCGGGACGTTGCATCCACTCGGTCAATCCGCCGGCCAGTGCCTGCTCGACCCAGTCCCCGAAACGCTCACGCGCTTCGAGGTCCTGGCTGTCGCGCTTGCCGAACCACAACCTGCCCTTCTGCGCCGCCACTTCGCTCGCCGATCCGGAGCTTCCGAACCACCAATCAAGCAACGGCTGCCAGGGCGCAGTCATGGATTATTCCTTGTGATAAGCCGTGACGCGGGCTACTTCTTCTTTCGAACCGAGGAACACCGCCACACGCTGGTGCAGGCCTTCGGGCTGGATGTCGAGGATGCGCTGGTGGCCGTCGGTGGACGCGCCGCCCGCCTGCTCCACCAGGAACGACATCGGGTTGGCTTCGTACATCAGGCGCAGCTTGCCCGGCTTGGACGGCTCGCGGCTGTCACGTGGGTACATGAACAGACCGCCGCGGGTCAGGATGCGGTGCACGTCGGCGACCATCGCGGCGACCCAGCGCATGTTGTAGTTCTTTTTCAGCGGGCCTTCATCGCCTGCCAGCAATTCGCCGACGTAGCGCTGTACCGGTGCTTCCCAGTGACGCTGGTTGGACGCGTTGATGGCAAATTCCTGGGTGGCTTCAGGAATGGTGATGTTCTCGTGGGTCAGTACGAAACTGCCCATTTCACGGTCCAGGGTGAAGCCTTTCACGCCGTCGCCCAGGGTCAGGATCAGCATGGTCTGTGGACCGTAGATCGCGTAACCGGCGGCCACTTGCTGGGTGCCTGGCTGCAGGAAGGCCTTTTCATTCAAAGGTTCGTTCTGGCTCAGGTATTCGTTCGGGCAACGCAGTACCGAGAAGATAGTGCCGACCGGGGCGTTGATGTCGATGTTCGACGAACCGTCCAGCGGGTCGAATACCAGCAGGTACGCGCCTTTCGGGTATTTGCCCGGGATCTGGTAGGCGTTGTCCATTTCTTCGGACGCCATGCCGGCCAGGTGACCGCCCCATTCGTTGGCTTCGAGCAGGATTTCGTTGGAGATCACGTCGAGCTTCTTCTGCACTTCGCCCTGGACGTTTTCAGTGCCCATGCTGCCCAGTACACCACCCAGGGCGCCTTTGGACACGGCGTGGTTGATCTCCTTGCAGGCACGCGCCACCACTTCGATCAGGAAGCGCAGATCGGCAGGAGTGTTGTTGCTGCGGGTCTGCTCAATCAAATAGCGACTCAAGGTAACGCGGGACATGGAAGGCTCCGGTGGAATGGGGGGCTAAAAACCCGCGCAGTTTAACGCGAGTCGGGGCGCATTTCCTCCTATCAGACGTGATCCGCCGAAGAGAGTTCATGCGCGGGGTTGAGCGTAGATGGAAATGGGCGGGGTGTGAGCTGGAAAGTAGCGCTCATCTCAGCATTTTTATTGACTGATATACCGCTATCGCGAGCAAGCTCGCTCCCACAGGGACAGCGCAATACCTGTGGGAGCGAGCTTGCTCGCGATTGGGTGCGCAGCACCCACGGTCAGGATTTGACAGAAGGCTTGCGCAGCAAACTGAACGCCATCGCCGCCAGAAACACCACGCAGAGCAGCAACACCGCCCACAACCCGAATTTCTTCCAGTGGCTGTCGACCGGCGCAGACGTGGCGCCAGCCGACGGCTGCGTCGCCACCGCCCCGACATCCACCAGGGCACGGCCCAGGGTCGCCAGCTTCTGCGGGCTGTAATCCGGAATCAGCGTCGACAGCGGCAAGTTGGCTGCCTTCGCCGCGGCATTCCCCACCATCAGCGTGTATGGCCCTGGCCCACGTGCCAGAAACACCAGTTGCGTGGCGCGCATGGCAAACTTCAGCGTCGGCGCCTGATCACCCAGGCCGCCACCACGTTCGTCCACGGTCAGTTTCAATTGCTGGACGATTTGCCCAGACAACTGCAATTGGTTTTGCACCGCGTCCTGACCATTCTGCGTCAGGCGATAGAGCAAACCACTGCCCAACGGCTGCCATGGCAGGCTGCTGTCGCGCCGGCCGGCCAGGCTCACTGGCGCCAGGCTGTTGGGCTGGCTCAACTCGACCTGCACCCGCTCGACATTCAGCCCCATCGGCAACTGCCAGGTGTATTCACCCGCCTTCACGCTGCTGCCGGTCAACGCCTGGGACCAGACCAACGGCAGCGGCAGGCTGCGGGTACTGGCGCTTTGCAGTTGCGCCGAAGTCAGTGTCGGCGCCGAATGCGGAGTGATCCACAGCAACCGCAGGTAACGCGCCGACTGGCCCGGCAGGTTGACCTCATGCTGTTCGACCCGCTCGTCGGAAAAGGTCAAGCGCGCCACCTGCCCTTCGCCCCAGGACTGCCAATGCTGCAGATCATCGCTGGCTTCGACGGTGAAACGCTGGAAGCCGTCGCGTTCGCTGGTCCAGTCGAGAATCAATTGCTGCAATGGCGCCTTGATAGCGGACGCGTCCAGCAACCAGCCGCGCAACTCCTCCTCACCCGCCTCCAGCTGACTGGAGGGCTGCACCTCGACCAAGGTGCCGTTGGTGCTCGATTGCACCCGCACACTCGGCGCGGTTTCAGTGGCGTCCACCGAGTTGTACAGCGGAAACCATTTCACCTCGGTCAAGGTACGCGTTTCATTGCTCCGCGCCGCCTCCCGGGCCAAGGCATAAGCCTGAACTTCACCCACGGCGTTGAATACACGCACATCGCTCAAGTCAGCCTGCCGTGCATTCAGTTGTACGCTCAGGGGCAGTTCAAGGCGATACCAAGGTCCTTCGCCCGTTACCGACAAAGGCACTTGGGTGGTGAAGTCCGCCGGTTTTTCCTGGGCAACCGCCGACAACACCACACCCATGGCAACAATGCCCAGCCAACCCAGGTTCAGCTTCTGACTCAAGACGACACTCCTTGTGATTCCGGGACCGGCTTCCCGCTATCCGGCACGGCTTCGGCACGTTTGGGCGGTAGCGGAGCGAAATAACCCACCACCAGCAGCAACACGCCAACACCAATAAACGACACGATTCGCGCCAGCCCGCCGCGATTGCTCAATTCGACAAAAAACAGCTTGGCCACGACCACGCCAATCAAGGCCGCACCGATCAGCCAGACTTCGCGACGGCGACGCAAATGGCCGCCGATCATCAGGCTCAGGGCCATCAAGGTCCAGACAATGGACAGGCCGGCCTGTACTCGCATCGACTCCAGCAACAGATCCAGCTCGAACGGCACCGCGCTCCAATGGTGCATCGTGCGCATCACCAAGGCCGTAAAGAACACGAACAACGAGGCACCTGCGACCCCTTGCGTGGCAATGGCGGCGTACTCCTTGCGGACATCCAGTTGGGGCATGGCGCTGCGCGACCAGACATAGACGCCGAACAACGCAAACAACAGGCCCAGCTCCAGCGGGTTGATCAATGGCACGTAAGGCAGTGGCTCGGCGTTGCCCTCACTGGCGATATTTGCCAGCCAGAACCAGCCGAGCATCAGCAAGGCCAGCGGCGCAGCGGCGTACACGCGGTACTCCCGAGGATAGGCCGACACCGGCCAAGGCCATGCGCGAGGCGCTGCCATCAACACCAGATACAGGCTTGGCAGAATCGCCCAGCCCAACCAGCGCCAGGCGTTGTATTGCTCGGACAACACCAGCAAGGCGTAACGCAGTTCCAGCGCCAGCACGCCCATCAACAGCCAGCAGCCGAGCACATGGGCGACGCTCAGCACGGGCGCTGGCAGCATGGGCACCAGGCGTCGCAGGGACATGAAATGCACGACGAACACGGCGGCCCACGCCAGCCAGCCGAAGTTGGCCGCCGGGTGATAACGCGAGTGCCAGGCCGCGAGCAGCACCAGTGCCGCAGCGGGAATCAACACCGTGCCGAGTCCACCCAGTGACGGCCATTTCAGGCGCAGCGCCAATACCGTCCACAGCGCAACACTCACGGCAGCGATGCCCAACAACAAAGTCGCCTGCATCGACTGCGGCGCAAAATGCAGCACTTCGATGACCCAGGCCAGCGCCCACCAACCCGCGCCCCACACCAGCAACGCCTGGGACAAGCGCAACAGACTCAGCCCTTTGAACGCGGTGAGCGAATGACCGATCTGCAAACGCCAGGCCCCGACCATCGCGGCCAGCCCCAGCACCAGCGGCGCCCAGAACCCGCCATGGGCCAGGGGCTGCAGACCGTCACTGAACTGCGGCCCTGCCGTCAGGAACAGCGCGCCACCCAACAATTGCACAGCGAGCGCGGTGAACACGAACGTGCGCGACTGCAGGTGCATACCAACAAACAGCGTAAGCGCCCCGGCCAAGGCCCAACTGATCACCGTGCCGTGGCTGAAGAAAAACAAGGGTGCCAGCAAATAGAGAAACGCCAGCCCGAGACAAGCCAATACCGGCAGACCATTGAGCTCCCATGGCCTGATCTGCTGCGGCAAGGCTTTACGCAATTGGTAAAAGCTGAACAGCAACGCGATGCCCAGCAACAGCGCGCCCAGCGGTACACCACCGAGCAGGCTGCTCTCGCTGACGTGCAGCTCGCTGAGAAACGCCAGCGCCGCCCCCAATTGCAGCAGCAAGGCAAAGGCCCGGCCCAGTGGCCTTTGTTGGCGCAGACCGAGCCAGAAGATCCCCGCGCCTTCCACCGCCCATGCGGCCGTCGTCCAGCGCGCATCGAGCCCCAGCGGTATCGCCAGGCTGGCGAAGATCACGCCCAGGGCCAGGCAGGTTTCGCCCAACAACAGCGTACGCCCGACCATCAGCCAACGGGCAAGCCCCATGTAGATCATGCCCATTGCCAAAGCACTGAATGCAGCAGCGAATTCCAGATGCTGCACCAGCGCGAACTGCAAGCCGAAACCCGCCAGTGGCGGGCCGAACAGCAGCGTGCCGTCGACGTAGTCACCCTTGCGCGCAGACCAGCGCAGCAGTGCTTCGCGACTGTCGTCTGCGGGTGTATCGCCCATTTCCATCAATCTGCGCCGGGCGAACAGCAGACCAATGGCCACGTACATCAGGAAAAACAAAATCAGAAACGGCTCGGTGCTCCACAACAGCTCCGGCGAGTAGGAGCGCAGGCCCCAGGCGAATCCGATGCCGAAGGTGCCGGTGAAGCCGATGACATTCAACAGACGCCAGGCCTTGAACCAGGCGATGGCGAAGATGCCGGCGTTGAGCAGGGTAAAGTAGCTGAACAGCGCGACATGGCTGCCGGCGCCGGTGGAGGCCAGGAGGGGCGCGGCGAATCCGCCAAGGGCGGCCGCGGCGGCCAGCCCCAGGGAATCCTGGGCAATGGCGAGAATCGCCGAACAGACCGTCACCGCCACCAGCAAGCCAAACCCCGCCGAGGGATCGAGCAACGGATGCAGGCGCATCGCGGCAAACACCGTCAGGTACATCACGGCGATCCCGGCACCCTGGAGGATCAACGCGTAACTGCTGTTGCGGGCCCTCAACCACCAACCCAGCCCGAGCAGCCCCAGTGCTGTGGCAGCCACGCCTGCGTAGCGCAACTCAACCGGCACCACCACGCCTTCAGTGGCATAGCGCAGTAGAAAGGCCAGGCCGAGGAACAGCAGCACCACGCCGACGCGCAACACGGTATTGCCGCCGAACAACCAGGCGCGGGCGCGACTGATGGCACGATCGATGAGATTAGGGCCACGCGGGGAGCCAGGCGATTGTGCTTCGCGAGCGGTCGGTTCTGGCTTCCAGGCATCGGCGGCCGGACGCCTGATTTCGCTGGCCGCTGCCTGGATTGGCTCGAGTTCGGGCGGCAGTTCCCAGATCAATTCCGTGGCTGCGGCAGGGGCTTCATCAAGGAAGGTTTCAGGTGAGACAAGTGGTTCGCGGGTTTCCGGCGCCTTGCCGCCCGATGCTTCGAGCAGCGTCAGCCGTTGCTCGACCGCTTGCAGGGCTGCCTGCGCCTGCTCCAGCAAACGCCGCTGCTCGACGGCCTGCGAGTCCATGCGCGCCAAGCGAAGGGCCTGGCCGATACCCAATCCGAGTAATGCGCCCAGCAGCGCATCGCTGAATGACTCGTCGAGTATCCAGCCGAGCACCAGCCCTATCAGCATGAACATCCATTGCATGGTCGATATCCCTAAGCGCATTGGCCAATCCGGAAAGATTAGCTCAGCCGTATCCATAAAGATCGCAGCCTTTGGCAGCTCCTACAGGATGGGTGTAGGAACTGCCGAAGGCTGCGATCTTTTCCGGCGCGCCAGTATATCCACCTGCCTGAAGACTTACTCCAGCGCCTTCCAGATTTCCGTGGCGTACTCGCGAATGGTCCGGTCCGATGAGAACCAGCCCATCCGCGCCGTGTTCAACACCGCTGAACGCCACCACTCCTTCGAATCGTGCCAATGGGCTTCGACGCGCATCTGCGCATGCCAGTAGGAATCGAAGTCGGCGCAGACCAGGAAGCGGTCGTAATCCACCAGCGAATCGATCAACCCGGTGTAGCGGGACGGATCATCCGGCGAGAACACCCCCCCACGAATCGCTTGCAGCACATCGTTCAGGCGATGGGACGCGGCGATGTCCGGTACGGCGCTGAACTCATGGTTCTGCTTGCGCGCCTCCACCTGCTGCGCGCTGAGGCCGAAGATGAACATATGCTCGGCACCAATGCGGTCGCACATTTCCACGTTGGCCCCGTCCAGGGTGCCGATGGTCAGCGCGCCGTTCAGGCCGAACTTCATGTTGCTGGTGCCTGACGCTTCGAAGCCGGCGGTGGAGATTTGCTCGGACAAGTCCGCCGCCGGAATGATGCTCTCCGCCAGGCTGACGTTGTAGTTGGGCAGGAACACCACTTTGAGCAAGCCGCGCACGGTCGGGTCGTTGTTCACCACCCGGGCGATGTCATTGGTCAGTTTTATGATCAGTTTGGCCTGGTGATAACTCGCGGCAGCCTTGCCGGCGAATATCTTCACCCGTGGCACCCAGTCGATTTCAGGTTCGGCGCGGATTGCCTGGTACAACGCCACGGTGTGCATCAGGTTGAGCAACTGGCGTTTGTACTCATGGATGCGCTTGACCTGCACGTCGAACATCGCCGCCGGGTTGACCGCCACGCCCAACCGCTCATGAATCAGGTACGCCAGGGCTTTCTTGCTGTGCAGGCGTTGCTCGGCGAACGCTTTGCGGAACGCGCTTTTCTCGGCGAACGGCTCGAGGGCTAGCAGACGCTCTTCCGGGTTGTCCAGCACCTCGGGGCCCAGGGCATCGACCAGCATCGAGGTCAGCTCGGGGTTGGCCTGGTACAGCCAGCGGCGGAAGGTAATGCCATTGGTCTTGTTGTTGATTCGCTCCGGGTACAGCTTGTGCAGTTCGGAGAACACTGTCTTGCGCATCAGTTGCGTGTGCAAACCGGACACGCCGTTGACGCTGTGGGAGCCGAGAAACGCCAGGTTGCCCATGCGCACCCGACGACCGTTGTCTTCCTCGATCAGCGACACCGCGCGCAGCACGTCGAAGTCGTGGATGCCTTTGGCCCGCAGGGAGTCGATGTGATGGGCGTTGATCAGGTAAATGATCTGCATGTGCCGCGGCAACATGCGCTCCATCAAGCCGACCGGCCAGGTTTCCAGCGCTTCGGGCAACAAGGTGTGGTTGGTGTAGGAGAGCGTATCGACGGTGACCTGCCACGCCGCATCCCATGCCACGTCATAGACGTCGACCAGTTGCCGCATCAGTTCAGCCACGGCAATCGAGGGGTGCGTGTCGTTGAGCTGGATCGAGGCGTGATCGCCCAGAGTTAGAACCGAAGTGTGCATGTTGCGATGGCGGCGCAGCAGATCCTGCAACGAGGCGGCGACGAAGAAGTACTCCTGGCGCAAGCGCAACTCCTGGCCAGCCTCGGTGCTGTCCGCCGGGTACAGCACCCGGGAGATGCTTTCGGCCCGGGCCACTTCGGCCACGGCGCCCAGGTGGTCACCGGCGTTGAAACGCTCCAGGTGCAGATCTTCCATGGCCCGGGCGCGCCACAGGCGCAACGTGTTGACGCTCGCCCCGCGCCAGCCGACCACCGGCGTGTCGTAGGCAATCGCCCGCACGGTTTCCGCCGGGGACCAGACTTGCCGGGATTTGCCGGTGTCGTCGGTCAGGGTCTCGACACTGCCGCCGAAACCAATGGTATAGACCACTTCCGGCCGCTCGAACTCCCACGGGTTACCGAAATCCAGCCAGTGTTCGGTCTGCTCCTGCTGCCAGCCGTCGACAATCGCCTGGCGAAACAACCCGTGTTCATAGCGGATGCCGTAGCCATGACCGGCGATGCCGAGGGTCGACATGCTTTCCAGGAAACACGCCGCCAGACGCCCGAGGCCGCCGTTGCCCAAGGCCGCGTCGGGCTCCAGCAGACGGATGCGCTCAAGGTCGACGCCGAGTTCGGTCAGGGCTTCGCGCGCCACGTCGAGCAGGCCGAGGTTGCTCAGGCTGTCGAACAGCAGCCGGCCGATGAGGAATTCGAGGGAAAGGTAATAAACGCGCTTCTGGCCTTTGCGGTAGATCTGCCGCGTGTGGTCCATCCAGTGCTCGACCATGTGATCCCGCGCGGCCAGGGCAATGGCTTCGAACCAGTCATGGTCGAAGGCGTGATCCGGGTCTTTACCCACTGCATAAGTGAGTTTGGTCAAGACGGCGTCGCGGAATGCGGCCACCTCTGCTTCGCGAACAAGTGGTTCTTGAGTCATCGATAGGACCTCGAGCGAGCTTGGAGTTGTCTGAGCCTAGACGGTCTGACAGGCGGTACAGGCTCTGGTTCGGCAGTTTTTCCTGTAAGTGCGAATCGGGTCGGCAATACATTGTCGAGTACCTGATTCAATGCAGGGGCCGTGCCGGATTAGCGGTTTATTGGCCGGCAGTGAAAAAATCTGGCGAAAGGTTGTTCAAAAATCCACCAGTCCCGGTATGATCGCGCGCCCTGATGCACACGCTGGTAACAAACGATGATGAAGCCGAACCTGATCGCTGCCGCAGAGATCGACCGCCTCGATACCTGGGCCAAGTACTCTGCCCCGATGTGCGGCTCGTGCATGTCCAGCTGCTGCACCCTGCCTGTCGAGGTCAAGATCAAGGACCTGATCCGCATCGGCGTGGTCGATGAGTTCGAGCTGGGCGATCCGCCGAAGAACATCGCCAAACGCCTGCAAAAGGAAGGTCTGGTCGAGCGTTTCAACCAGAAGTCGGGAATCTTTACCCTCCAGCGCATGAGCAACAACGATTGCCTGTATCTGGATCGTAAGAGCCGTCTGTGCACTATTTATGATAAGCGCCCGGATACTTGCCGCAATCACCCGAAAATCGGCCCGCGGCCGGGGTATTGCGCGTACAAGCCGAAGGAAGTGGAGCGCGAGCGGAATTCGCGCAGTATCGAGCGGTTCTGATATTTCCTGAAACCAGTGGCGGTTGATCGGCCGCCATCGCGAGCAAGCTCGCTCCCACAGTGTTCGAGGTGAACCACAAATTGTGTGAACACCACAGAACCCCTGTGGGAGCGAGCTTGCTCGCGATGAGGCCGGCACAAACACCGCACAAACCGCAGACAAACAAAAACGCCCCCGGCCTTTCGACCGGGGGCGTTTTCGTTCAGCCGGGGCTAAATCTTATGCCTTGGCTTTCTTGGCAGCGCGGGTACGCTCGCTTTCGTCCAGGATCTTCTTGCGAAGACGGATGGACTTAGGCGTCACTTCACACAGCTCGTCGTCCTGGATGAATTCCAGAGCCTGTTCCAGGGTGAAGCGAACAGGTGGAACCAGAGCGATGGTTTCGTCTTTACCCGAAGCACGCATGTTGTCGAGCTTCTTGCCCTTGGTAGGGTTGACGCCCAGGTCGTTGTCACGGCTGTTCAGACCAACGATCTGACCGTTGTAGATTTCCTGACCGTGTTCTACGAACAGCTTGCCACGCGCCTGCAGGGTTTCCAGGGAGTAGGTCAGTGCCTTGCCGGTTTCAACCGAAACCAGAACGCCGTTCTGACGGCCGGACATGTCGCCGGACTTCATCACGTCGTAACGGTCGAAGATCGAGGTCAGGATGCCAGCGCCGTTGGTCAGGGTCAGGAACTGGTTACGGAAACCGATCAGACCACGAGCAGGGATGTTGTATTCCAGACGTACACGGCCCTTGCCATCCGGCACCATGTTGGTCAGGTCGCCCTTACGCAGGCCCATCTCTTCCATCACCTTGCCCTGGGATTCTTCCGGCAGGTCGATGGTGACGTTTTCGAACGGTTCGTGCTTCACGCCGTCAACCAGACGGATGATCACTTCCGGACGGCCTACAGCCATTTCGAAGCCTTCGCGACGCATGGTTTCGATCAGTACCGAGAGGTGCAGTTCGCCACGGCCGGAAACCTTGAACTTGTCAGCCGAGTCGCCTTCTTCAACGCGCAGTGCAACGTTGTACAGCAGCTCTTTGTCCAGACGTTCCTTGATGTTACGGGAAGTCACGAACTTGCCTTCTTTACCGCAGAATGGCGAGTCGTTTACCTGGAAGGTCATGGAAACGGTTGGCTCGTCGACGGTCAACGGCTTCATCGCTTCAACGGTGTCCGGGTGGCACAGGGTGTCGGAGATGAACAACGAGTCCATACCGCTGATGCACACGATGTCGCCTGCAGCAGCTTCTTCAACGTCTACACGGTGCAGACCGTGGTGACCCATCAGCTTCAGGATACGACCGTTACGCTTCTTGCCGTCGGCGCCGATAGCCACAACCGGGGTGTTCGGCTTGACGCGACCGCGAGCGATACGGCCAACGCCGATAACACCCAGGAAGCTGTTGTAGTCCAGTGCGGAGATCTGCATCTGGAACGGACCGTCACGGTCGACTTTCGGCGCCGGTACGTTGTCGACGATCGACTGGTACAGCGGGGTCATGTCTTCAGCCATTTCGGTGTGGTCCAGACCGGCAATACCGTTCAGGGCCGAGGCGTAGACGACTTTGAAGTCCAGCTGTTCTTCGGTGGCGCCCAGGTTGTCGAACAGGTCGAAGATCTGGTCCAGAACCCAGTCCGGACGCGCGCCTGGACGGTCAACCTTGTTGATGCACACGATTGGACGCAGGCCGGCTTCGAAAGCCTTCTTGGTCACGAAACGGGTTTGCGGCATAGGGCCGTCTTGAGCGTCAACCAGCAGCAGAACGGAGTCGACCATCGACATTACGCGTTCAACTTCGCCGCCGAAGTCGGCGTGGCCCGGGGTGTCCACGATGTTGATGTGGTAGCCGTTCCAGTTGATGGCGGTGTTTTTCGCCAGAATGGTAATACCGCGCTCTTTTTCCTGGTCGTTGGAGTCCATCACGCGCTCGTCGTTGAGCTCGTTGCGCTCCAGGGTGCCGGACTGACGCAGGAGTTTGTCTACCAGGGTGGTTTTACCATGGTCAACGTGGGCAATGATGGCGATGTTGCGTAGATTTTCGATCACTTGTGTATCTCGATCAGAGGATTCGGTGTGCTGACAAGTCTTGGCAGCGATTAACAGTAGCGTCCGTGAAAGCCGTTACAGCTTGACGGTGGCGTCGGGGGGCCGGTGACGCAGGCCACAGGCAAACAGCCCCGGGCACTTAGCTCGGTCGATAAACGCGCACATTGGCATGCCCCTCACTGAGCAAATGGTGGGCATGCAGGCGACTCATCACGCCTTTGTCGCAATACAGCAGGTACTGGCGAGTAGGGTCCAGTTCCTTGAAACGAGCGTTCACTGCATAAAACGGCATCGTTTGTACCTCGATGCCAGCGAGTTCCAGCGGGTCGTCTTCAGCGGCATCCGGGTGACGGATGTCGATGACGATCTGACCGGCCAGCGCTTCGCTGACTTCTTCAATCTGCAAGTCCTGGCCCAATTCGTCGATCACGCGATCGATCGGCACCAGCTTGGCGTTTTCGAGCGCACGCTCGAGCACCGCCATATCGAATTCTTTCTCTTCGTGCTCGACGCGATAGCGCTTGGCCGCGGTCTTCGGATTGACCGAAATGACCCCGCAGTACTCCGGCATGTGCCGGGCGAAATCGGCGGTGCCGATTTCGTTGGCCGTGTCGATGATGTCCTGCTTGTGCGCGACGATCAGTGGCCGCAAGACCAGCTTGTCGGTCACGCAATCGATCACCGACAGGTTCGGCAGCGTCTGGCTCGACACCTGGGAGATCGCCTCACCGGTGACCAGTGCGTCGATGTGCAGTCGATCGGCAATCCGGGAGGAAGCGCGCAACATCATACGCTTCAATACTACGCCCATATGACTGTTATCGACTTTGCCGAGAATTTCGCCCAGCACTTCCTCGAACGGCACACTGACAAATAGCACGCGTTGGGAGCTGCCGTACTTCTTCCAGATGAAATGCGCGACTTCCATGACGCCCAGTTCGTGGGCACGTCCGCCCAGGTTGAAGAAGCAGAAATGCGCCATCAGGCCGCGGCGCATGATCTGGTAGGCCGCCACGGTGGAGTCGAAGCCACCGGACATCAGCACCAGCGTCTGCTCCAGGGCGCCCAGCGGATATCCGCCGATGCCGTTGTGCTGGCTGTGGATCACGAACAACCGTTGGTCGCGAACTTCGATGCGGACTTCGATTTCAGGCTTTTTCAGGTCGATCCCGGCGGCACCGCACTGACGGCGCAACTGGCTGCCGACATATTTTTCGATGTCGATCGAGCTGAACGGGTGCTTGCCGGCACGCTTGCAGCGCACCGAGAAGATCTTGCCGGCCAGTGCATCGCCGTAGTGCTGCTTGCACTTCTCGACGATGTCGTCGAAATCGCCCAGCGGGTACTCGTCGATCTGCAGGAAGTGCGCGACGCCGGGCATGCAGCTCAGGCGCTCGCCCATCTCCTTCAGGGCCTTGGGGTCGCTGACGCGGGTTTCCAGCTCGAGGTTGTCCCACACGCCGTTCACCACCACAGCCGGGTCCAGATCGCGGAGCACGGCACGGATGTTCTTGGCCAATTGGCGGATGAAACGCATCCGTACCGGGCGGCTCTTGATGGTGATCTCGGGGAAGACTTTTACGATTAATTTCATGGAAACAGCGCGCGCAGGGCCTGCCGAAAAAGGGGGGCGCGGATTATAGCGGAAATTGCTCAAGGTTTAACCAGTTAATGTGCAGAAGGTTTTGCGCGCACCAAAACGGGTCATTTATTCATTTTGACGCCACATTACGGGGCGGTATTTTCGCCTTTAAAGCGCATTAATGGCTGATAAGCGTGTTTTTGGGGCAAAAAACCCATGCTGGGGCACTGGCATGCAATTTGCTCCCTTGTGAGGCAGGTTGCCTTGGCAGAGTATTCGCGCCGGCATCACCCACATTTAAGGGCATCCACTACTAGCCCGAAGCCACCCGGAGGACACTATGTCGAAGTCGGTTCAACTCATCAAAGATCATGACGTCAAATGGATTGATCTGCGCTTCACGGACACCAAAGGCACTCAGCACCACGTGACCATGCCGGCTCGCGATGCGCTGGATGACGACTTCTTCGAAGTCGGCAAAATGTTCGACGGTTCCTCCATCGCTGGCTGGAAAGGCATCGAAGCCTCCGACATGATCCTGATGCCGGACGACTCCACCGCCGTTCTGGATCCGTTCACCGAAGAGCCGACCCTGATCCTGGTCTGCGACATCATCGAGCCTTCGAGCATGCAAGGCTACGACCGCGACCCACGTGCGATCGCCAAGCGCGCCGAAGAGCACCTGAAAGCCACCGGTATCGGTGACACCGTATTCGCAGGTCCAGAGCCAGAGTTCTTCATCTTTGACCAGGTGAAGTTCAAGTCCGACATTTCCGGTTCCATGTTCAAGATCTACTCCGAACAAGGCTCCTGGATGTCCGACCAGGACATCGAAGGCGGCAACAAGGGCCACCGTCCAGGCGTCAAAGGCGGCTACTTCCCGGTTCCACCGTTCGACCACGACCACGAAATCCGTACCTCCATGTGCAACGCACTGGAAGAAATGGGCCTGACCGTCGAAGTTCACCACCACGAAGTGGCAACTGCCGGCCAGAACGAAATCGGCGTCAAGTTCAACACCCTGGTGAAGAAAGCCGACGAAACCCAAACCCTGAAGTACGTCGTGCACAACGTTGCCGATGCCTACGGCCGCACCGCGACCTTCATGCCTAAGCCTCTGTACGGCGACAACGGCTCGGGCATGCACGTGCACATGTCCATCTGGAAAGATGGCAAGAACACCTTCGCAGGCGAAGGCTATGCCGGCCTGTCCGACACCGCCCTGTACTTCATCGGCGGCATCATCAAGCACGGTAAGGCCCTGAACGGCTTCACCAACCCGGCAACCAACTCCTACAAGCGTCTGGTTCCAGGCTTCGAAGCGCCAGTGATGCTGGCCTACTCGGCTCGCAACCGTTCCGCTTCGATCCGCATTCCTTACGTGTCGAGCCCGAAAGCCCGCCGTATCGAAGCACGCTTCCCTGATCCGGCTGCCAACCCGTACCTGTGCTTCGCCGCACTGTTGATGGCTGGCCTGGACGGCATCCAGAACAAGATCCACCCTGGCGATGCGGCTGACAAAAACCTGTACGACCTGCCGCCTGAAGAGGCGAAAGAGATTCCACAAGTTTGCGGCAGCCTGAAAGAAGCCCTGGAAGAGCTGGACAAAGGTCGTGCGTTCCTGACCAAAGGCGGCGTTTTCAGCGACGACTTCATCGACGCTTACATCGCCCTGAAAAGCGAAGAAGAAATCAAGGTACGTACCTTCGTACACCCACTGGAATACGAGCTGTACTACAGCTGCTGATCCGGTAGCGCTGCGGCACGCGGCGTGACAAAAAAGAGGCCTCCTTCGGGAGGCCTTTTTTGTGCCGAAAGTCAAAAGATCGCAGCCTTCGGCAGCTCCTACAGGATGTACGCCAATCCCATGTAGGAGCTGCCGAAGGCTGCGATCTTTTGATCCTGTTTTACTTGGGACAACCACCTCCCCTGACCTATGCTGCAATCCAACGCTTTCGCTTCCGGTCGATTCCATGGGTCGTGGTTTTCTGTTCATCCTGCTGCTGATCGCCCTGCCCGCCATGGCGCAGATCTACAAATACACAGACGCCAACGGCGCCACTGCGTACAGCAATCAACCGCCTGACGGCACCAGCGCCCAACCGGTCCACTTGCCGCCCCTCAACAGCATTGAGCGCCAGCCTGGCGAAGCCGCGCCTGTTACTGAAGCCGCCCCGAATGAGCAGTCCCAAAAGCCCTATGAAGTGCTGGAGCTGACCGGCCTGCCCAATACCGAAGCACTGCGCGCCAACAATGGCACCTTCACGATAAACGTGCTGATCAAGCCGCGCCTGCAAGGCCCCCACCTGATGCGCCTGCTGCTGGACGGCCAGCCCTACGGCCAGCCAGTCAACGTGCCGATCCTGCAACTGGTGAACATCGATCGCGGCGAGCATCGCCTCGCCGTGCAGGTGATCGATGGCGATAACGTTGTGCAGCAGAGCCCCACCGCAACCGTCACCGTGCAACGAGTGCACACGCCTTGAAGGCCTGGCTACTGATCGCCTGCTTCATTGCGCTGCCCACGTCGGCGCAGGTTTTTACTTACCTTGACCCCCAAGGCAATCGGGTTTTCACCGACCAGCCCCAACCCGGCAACGCCACGCGTGTACCGCAGGTAAATAGCAATCGAATGGCGGCCAACCCCACCCGTGCAGCGCCGTCGAATGCAGAAGACAGTCCCGAAGTACAAGCGCCGTTCCACTATGACCTGTTGCGCATCCTGGTTCCGGAACCCGACGCGACCATCCGCAGCAACGCCGGTGAAGTCATCGTCAGCGTCACCAACGAACCTGCCCTGCAACCCGGTCATCGCTACCGGTTGCTGCTCGACGGCCAGCCCACCGCTGAACCCGGCCCGAGTCCGGTATTCCCGCTGAGCAACATCGATCGCGGCAGCCATACCCTGTCCGTGGAAATCATCGATGAACAGGGACGCATCATCGAACGCACCGCCAGCCAACCCTTCCATATGCAGCGCACGTCTCTCGCCCAGAAGCGCAAGATCAAACCCTGCACCCTCGATGACTACGGCCAGCGGCCGGAATGCCCGCTGAACGACAAACCCGCCGAAGAAAAAAATCCTTTCCTGCGACTTTTTTAACCTCATTCAGGTTTGCGCACTATATTGGTGCAACTGCTTGCACCGTACTCACATTCCAACCCATTTTGGTTCGAAATTACCCGTGAAAGCCGGCAGAACGCCACGCAAGCGAGCGTCAAACGCCTGTTTCAGGCCTTTGGCGCTTCTTTTCGGAGCCTTGGTTTACTTTTTGCAACTTCTAATTACCAACACTTGTTTCTTGCGCATGCTCCGCCCCAAAAGAGGTCCCGATGACCATTAGCGACGCACTCCACCGTTTGCTACTCGACAACCTCACCACCGCCACCATTCTGCTCGATGCCGAACTGCGCCTCGAGTACATGAACCCGGCGGCGGAGATGCTGCTGGCCATCAGCGGCCAACGCAGCCATGGACAGTTCATCAGCGAGTTGTTTACCGAATCGACCGAAGCGCTGAACTCTTTGCGCCAGGCTGTCGAACAGGCCCACCCGTTCACCAAGCGCGAAGCCATGCTGACCGCCCTGACCGGCCAGACCCTGACCGTCGACTACGCGGTAACGCCGATTCTGAGCAATGGCGACACGCTGCTGCTGCTTGAAGTCCACCCTCGCGACCGCTTGCTGCGGATCACCAAGGAAGAAGCACAGCTTTCCAAGCAGGAGACCAGCAAGATGCTGGTGCGCGGGCTCGCCCATGAAATCAAGAACCCTTTGGGCGGGATTCGTGGCGCGGCACAATTGCTGGCCCGGGAACTGCCGGAAGAAAGCCTGCGCGACTACACCAACGTCATCATCGAAGAAGCCGACCGCCTGCGTAACCTGGTCGATCGCATGCTCGGCTCCAACAAGCTGCCGTCACTGGCCCTGTGCAATGTCCACGAAGTGCTGGAGCGCGTCTGCCAACTGGTGGAAGCCGAAAGCCAGGGTTGCATCACGCTGGTGCGCGACTACGACCCAAGCATTCCCGACGTATTGATCGACCGCGAACAGATGATTCAGGCCGTACTGAACATCGTGCGCAACGCGATGCAGGCCATCAGCAGCCAGAACGAGCTGCGCCTGGGCCGAATCAGCCTGCGCAGCCGTACCATGCGCCAATTCACCATCGGCCATGTGCGCCATCGCCTGGTGACCAAGATCGAGATCATCGACAACGGTCCGGGCATCCCTGCGGAACTTCAGGAAACCATCTTCTTTCCCATGGTCAGCGGACGCCCGGACGGTACCGGGCTCGGCCTGGCCATTACCCAGAACATCATCAGCCAGCACCAGGGCCTGATCGAATGTGACAGCCACCCCGGCCACACCACCTTCTCGATCTTTCTGCCACTGGAACAAGGAGCCCCATCGACATGAGCCGTAGTGAAACCGTGTGGATCGTCGATGACGACCGTTCTATCCGTTGGGTCCTGGAAAAAGCCTTGCAACAGGAAGGCATGACCACGCAAAGCTTCGACAGCGCCGATGGCGTGATGAGCCGCCTGGCGCGCCAACAACCGGACGTGATCATTTCCGACATCCGCATGCCCGGCGCCAGCGGCCTGGACCTTCTGGCACGGATTCGCGAACAGCATCCACGGCTGCCGGTCATCATCATGACCGCTCACTCCGATCTGGACAGCGCTGTCGCGTCCTATCAGGGCGGCGCCTTCGAATACCTGCCCAAGCCGTTCGATGTCGACGAAGCGGTTTCCCTGGTCAAGCGCGCCAACCAGCACGCCCAGGAGCAGCAAGGCCTGGAAGTCGCCCCGACACTGACCCGCACCCCGGAAATCATCGGCGAGGCGCCGGCGATGCAGGAGGTGTTTCGCGCCATTGGTCGACTGAGCCACTCCAACATCACCGTGCTGATCAATGGCGAATCCGGTACCGGTAAAGAGCTGGTGGCCCACGCCCTGCACCGTCACAGCCCGCGCGCCGCTTCGCCGTTCATCGCGTTGAACATGGCGGCGATCCCCAAGGACCTGATGGAATCCGAACTGTTCGGCCACGAGAAAGGCGCGTTCACCGGCGCAGCCAACCTGCGTCGCGGGCGTTTTGAACAGGCGGACGGCGGCACGCTGTTCCTCGATGAAATCGGCGACATGCCCGCCGACACCCAGACCCGCTTGCTGCGAGTGCTGGCCGATGGCGAGTTCTACCGCGTCGGCGGCCATGTGCCGGTGAAGGTCGATGTGCGCATCATCGCTGCGACTCACCAGAACCTGGAAACCCTGGTGCATGCCGGGAAATTCCGCGAGGACTTGTTCCATCGCCTCAACGTGATCCGCATCCACATCCCGCGTTTGTCGGATCGTCGCGAAGACATCCCGACCCTGGCCAAGCACTTCCTCAGCCGCGCAGCCCAGGAGCTGGCAGTCGAGCCGAAGTTGCTGAAAAGCGAAACCGAGGAATACCTCAAGAACCTGCCGTGGCCGGGCAACGTGCGCCAACTGGAGAACACCTGCCGCTGGATCACGGTGATGGCTTCGGGTCGCGAAGTGCACATCGGCGACCTGCCGCCGGAGCTGCTGAGCCTGCCGCAGGATTCGGCACCGGTCACCAACTGGGAGCAAGCCCTGCGCCAATGGGCCGACCAGGCGCTGGCCCGTGGTCAATCGAGCCTGCTCGACAGCGCCGTGCCGGCCTTCGAGCGGATCATGATCGAGACCGCCCTCAAACACACCGCCGGCCGCCGCCGCGATGCCGCCGTTTTGCTGGGTTGGGGGCGTAACACCCTGACGCGCAAGATCAAGGAATTGGGGATGAAGGTGGATGGCGGGGATGATGATGAGGGGGATGAGGGTTAAACAGCCTTTAGTTATTCGCTGATCGTTAGGCCCAATCGCGAGCAAGCTCGCTCCCACAGTGGTTTTTCGGCGTTTTCACTATCGTGTAGACACCATTGAACCCTGTGGGAGCGAGCTTGCTCGCGATGCTTTTAGAGCCATCAATGCACCGACTGAATGCACCGTGAACCGCAATCGCGCACGAAAGCTAAATCGAAACACCGCCTCCATCTGCCGCAAAACTCACCCCCAAAAAACACCAAAGCCCCGAATTACGGGGCCTTGAGTATTACTTCAGAATTTTCTGTTACCACATATGAAAACCTGGCACGCCCCCTGCAATAACCCTTTCAGGTGATTCAGATCACCGACCCGGTTTCGGGGACCTTGGTACAGGCAGGCCGGGGATTCCCCTCTTTACACCGGGCTCACACCGCAGCCGCGATGAGCCCAGCCGTTTTGGGGCCCTTGATACAGGCAGGTCAGGGGTTCCTTCTTTACACCAGGCTCACACCGCACTCGCGACGAGCCTCCCGTTTCGGGAACCTTGGTACAGGCAGGCCGGGGATTCCCTCTTTTATTGCTCCCGGAGATGGATCTCCAGCCGCCAGCGGTCATCGACCTCGCTACCGGCCCACTCGCCCAGCAGCGGCCGGGCCGCCACCAGCGTCAGCAGCAACCCTCCATCGCTTGAACGTACCCGCCAGTTCACATCCTTGCCGCCAAGCTTGAGCTGGCCTTTCTGCGCCTGGCCCTCGGCGCCAAACAGCAGCGCGACACTGCCGTCGACGATTTCGCCATGGACCTTGGGTTCGTTGTTGAACCACACCACCAGCCCGTCGCCCGTCACCTCAACCTGCTGCAACTGACTCGGGTCTGGCGTGGTCAGTCGACCGATCATCAGGCCGATCATCATCCCGACGATCGCCAGCGAGCCCATCACCCGCAGGAATAGTTTCGAACGCACGCCTGCTTGCGGCGTAGAATGCGCGTCATCTTTACCTTCGGAGCCGTGCATGTTTCACGTCATCCTTTTCCAACCAGAAATTCCGCCGAATACCGGCAACGTTATCAGGCTGTGCGCCAACAGTGGCTGCCACCTGCATTTGATCGAGCCGCTGGGCTTCGAGATGGACGACAAGCGCCTGCGCCGCGCCGGCCTCGACTACCACGAGTATGCCACCTTGCAACGTCACGCCGACCTCCCCAGCTGCCTGGAAAGCCTCGGCCATCCACGGCTGTTCGCCTTCACCACCAAGGGCTCGCGGCCATTCCACGATGCCAGCTTCGCCCCTGGCGATGCGTTCCTGTTCGGCCCGGAAAGCCGGGGGTTGCCCGCCGAGGTGCTGGACGCCCTGCCCCCTGAGCAACGCCTGCGCCTGCCGATGCGCGAAGGCTGCCGCAGCCTGAACCTGTCGAATACCGTGGCGGTGGCCGTGTACGAAGCCTGGCGCCAGAACGACTTCAAGTAACACCACGACCCAATGTAGGAGCTGCCGAAGGCTGCGATCTTTTGATCTTGAAAAATCAAAGTCAAAAGATCGCAGCTTTCGGCAGCTCCTACAGGGGGCCGTGCATCCAGCGGTTTCGTTTGCTCCATGAAAAAAGCGCCTTCAAAGGCGCTTTTTTCATGGAGCAAACGAAGCTTTTACTGAACGGTCGGCGTCTCGCCGGCAGCCTGCATGCGTTGCAGCTCTTGCGCGTACAGCGCATCGAAGTTCACCGGGGCCAGCATCAGTGCCGGGAACGAACCGCGGGTCACCAGGCTGTCCAGGGTTTCGCGAGCGTACGGGAACAGGATGTTCGGGCAGAACGCACCCAGGGTGTGGCTCATCGAAGCATCGTCCAGGTTCTTGATCAGGAAGATACCGGCCTGTTGCACTTCAGCGATGAACGCCACTTCGTCACCGTTTTTCACGGTAACCGACAGGGTCAGCACTACTTCATGGAAGTCCGATTCCAGTGCCTTTTGACGGGTGTTCAGATCCAGGGCGACGCTCGGCTCCCACTGCTGGCGGAAGATCGCCGGGCTTTTCGGAGCTTCGAAGGACAGGTCACGCACATAAATGCGCTGCAAGGAGAATTGCGGTGCAGTTTCTTCTTCGGTCGCAGCAGTGTTCTGTTGGTCAGTCATCGCAGATCCTTCTTGATCCAGGGTTCTTTTAGGTTTGCTTGTTTGGGGTATTGCCGTCAGGCCCTGAGCAGCGCGTCGAGTTTGCCGGCGCGCTCCAGGGCGAACAAATCATCACAACCGCCCACGTGGGTGCTGCCGATCCAGATTTGCGGCACGGACGTACGTCCGGCCTTCTGGGCCATCGCAGCGCGCACCTGCGGCTTGCCATCGACCTTGATCTCTTCGAAGGCCACGCCTTTGTTCTCGAGCAGGTATTTGGCTCGCGAGCAGTAAGGGCAGTAATCGCTGGAATAGACGACGACGTTGCTCATATCACTTCACCAGCGGCAGATTGTCGGCTTTCCAGCTGGAGATACCGCCGGACAGCTTGGCGGCGGTGAAGCCGGATTTCATCAATTCGCGGGCGTGAGTGCCGGCGGTCTGGCCCATGGCATCGACCAGGATGATGGTCTTGGCCTTGTGCTTTTCCAGCTCGCCAACGCGGGCGATCAGTTTGTCCTGAGGAATGTTCAGCGCGCCGACAATGTGACCGGCGGCGAAATCCTTGGTTGGACGAATGTCGATCACCACGCCTGCGTCCTTGTTGACCAGGCCGGTCAGTTCGCCAGTGCTCAGGCTACGGCCGCCGCCCTGCATTTGATAGGCAATCAGCAACGCCAGCAGTACGACGAAGATACCGACGAGAATGTAGTGGTTAGTGGCGAATTGAATCAGGTTAGCAACCATCGAAGGAGGTTCCAGGGCGTTAAAATGTCGGCCAGTATACACAGCCACTATGGTGGGCCAAACCCCGTCCGGCGGTGACGCGGCCGGAACTTCGCTTTAAACTGCCACTCCCTTTTCCATTGCTCCTTTTTATCTCAGCCACGAGTGGATTCCATGACTACCACGCCTAAACCTTTGGTCCTGATGATTCTCGACGGCTTCGGTCACAGTGACAGCCCCGAATCCAACGCCATTTTCGCGGCGAAGAAGCCTGTACTGGACCGCCTGTGGGCCACCGTGCCGAACGGCCTGATCTCGGGCAGCGGCATGGACGTCGGTCTTCCGGATGGCCAGATGGGCAACTCCGAAGTCGGTCACATGAACCTCGGCGCCGGTCGCGTGGTGTATCAGGACTTCACTCGCGTCACCAAATCGATCCGCGACGGCGAGTTCTTCGAGAACCCGACCATCTGCGCGGCCGTGGACAAAGCCGTCGCCGCCGGCAAAGCCGTGCATTTCATGGGCCTGCTGTCCGATGGCGGCGTGCACAGCCACCAGGACCACCTGGTCGCCATGGCCGAACTGGCCTTCAAGCGCGGCGCTCAAAACATCTACCTGCACGCCTTCCTCGACGGCCGTGACACGCCGCCAAAAAGTGCGCAGTCCTCGATCGAACTGCTCGACGCCACTTTCCAGGCCCTGGGCAAAGGCCGAATCGCCAGCCTGATCGGCCGTTACTACGCCATGGACCGCGACAACCGTTGGGACCGTGTCTCCCAGGCCTACAACCTGATTGTCGATGGCCAGGGCGAATTCAACGCCGCCACCGCCCAGGAAGGCCTGGAAGCAGCCTACGAGCGCGGCGAGAGCGACGAATTCGTCAAGGCAACCTCCATCGGCGAGCCGGTAAAAGTCGAAGACGGCGATGCCGTGGTGTTCATGAATTTCCGCGCCGACCGCGCCCGCGAGCTGACTCGCGTGTTCGTCGAAGACAATTTCAGTGAGTTCGAGCGTACCCGCCAGCCGAAACTGGCCGGTTTCGTCATGCTGACCCAATACGCCGCCAGCATTCCTGCCCCGTCGGCTTTCGCTGCCGGCAGCCTGGAAAACGTGCTGGGCGACTACCTGGCGAAAAATGGCAAGACCCAGCTGCGCATCGCCGAAACCGAAAAATACGCCCACGTGACCTTCTTTTTCTCCGGCGGCCGCGAAGAACCGTTCCCGGGCGAAGAACGCATCCTGATTCCGTCGCCGAAAGTCGCCACCTATGACTTGCAACCGGAAATGAGTGCGCCGGAAGTCACCGACCGCATCGTCGACGCCATCGAAAACCAGCGCTACGACGTGATCGTGGTCAACTACGCCAACGGCGACATGGTCGGCCACAGCGGCGTGTTCGAAGCGGCGGTCAAGGCTGTTGAATGCCTTGACCTGTGCGTGGGCCGCATCGTCGATGCCCTGGAAAAAGTCGGCGGCGAAGCCTTGATCACCGCTGACCATGGCAACGTCGAGCAAATGTCCGATGCAACCACCGGCCAGGCGCACACTGCGCACACCACCGAGCCGGTGCCATTCATCTATGTCGGCAAGCGCGACCTGAAGGTCCGCGAAGGCGGCGTGCTGGCGGACGTGGCGCCGACCATGCTGAAGCTGTTGGGCCTTGAGCAACCGGCGGAAATGACCGGGACTTCGATTCTGGTGTAACCGGGATATCCCGAACACCGAAATACCCTGTGGGAGCGGGCTTGCTCGCGAAAGCGGAGTGTCAGTCGACATCAATGTTGCCAGACACACCGCTTTCGCGAGCAAGCCCGCTCCCACATTGGTTTTGGGGTGTTTTCAGGGGCAACTTCGCTCCAGTCATCACACAGTCAGAAATGGGCATTTTTTTTGCCGCCCATGGCGGGCATACTAGGCCGTCCCTTTCCCTGGTGCCGCCCGCCCCTATGCTTCGCGTCCTGATAGCCCTAGCTCTGACTTGCCTGCTCCAACCGGCCTTTGCTGACGAGCGCGCAAACACCCAACAACAGTTGGACGCCACGCGTCAGGACATTGCCGAGCTGAAGAAGCTGCTGGGCAAGTTGCAGGAAGAAAAGTCCGGCGTGCAGAAAGAGCTCAAGGGCACCGAAACTGAAATGGGCAAGCTCGAGAAGCAGGTCGATGCCCTGCAAAAAGAGCTGAAGAAAAGCGAAGCCGAGCTGCAGCGACTCGATGCGGAGAAAAAAAAACTCCAGAGCGCGCGCATTGAACAGCAACGACTGATCGCCATTCAGGCCCGGGCGGCCTACCAGAACGGTCGTCAGGAATACCTCAAGCTGCTGCTCAACCAGCAGAATCCGGAAAGATTCGCCCGCACCCTCACCTATTACGACTACCTGAGCCAGGCTCGCCTGGAGCAGCTGAAGAATTTCAACGAAACCCTGCGCCAACTGTCCAATGTCGAGAAAGACATCGCCATGCAGCAGGCGCAACTGCTGGTGCAGCAAAGCAGCCTCGACACCCAGCGTGACGAGCTCGAGAAAGTCCGCAAGGAGCGCCAGCAAGTCCTGGCCAAGCTCAATGACGACGTAAAGGCTCGCGATCAGAAACTGGCGGCGCGCGAGCAGGATCAGGCAGACCTGTCTAAAGTCCTTAAAACCATTGAAGAAACCTTGGCCCGCCAGGCCCGTGAGGCAGAAGAAGCGCGGCAAAAAGCGCTGATTGCCCAGCAGGAAGCCGAAAAAAAGCGTTTACGTGAGGCCCAGGCGCAGGCAGATGCCGGCGACGACGCCCCACGCAAACCGGTCAGATCGACACCTGGCGCACTGGTTTCCAGTTCCGGCGAGACCTTTGGTGGTCCGTTTGCGTCAACCCGCGGCAAACTTCCCTGGCCTGTCGATGGTCGACTGTTGGCGCGCTACGGTGAAAGCCGTGGCGACGATGCCCGGACCAAGTGGGATGGCGTGATGATCGGCGCGTCTGCCGGCAGCACCGTGCATGCGGTGCATGGAGGTCGTGTAGTGTTTGCCGACTGGCTGCGAGGCGCCGGATTGCTGGTGATCCTCGACCACGGCAACGGTTTTTTGAGTCTTTATGGACACAACCAGACGCTGCTCAAGTCTGCGGGTGATGTGGTTAAAGCCGGTGAGTCCATCTCCACTGTCGGCAACAGTGGCGGGCAGGACACGCCAGCGCTGTATTTTGCTATTCGTCAGCAGGGTCACCCGAGTGATCCGGCGCAATGGTGCCGCGCGCAAGGATAAGCGCGATACCTAATTCAGGAGTTTGTTAGACATGCTGCATTTGTCCCGCCTTACCTCGCTGGCCCTGACGATCGCCCTGGTGATCGGCGCGCCTCTGGCGTTTGCCGCTCAACCGGCCCCGGCGGTTGCGCCTGCGGGCACTGCTGCGACCACCAAGGCGCCACTGCCGCTGGATGAGTTGCGCACCTTTGCCGAGGTGATGGACCGGATCAAGGCCGCTTATGTCGAACCGGTGGATGACAAGACCCTGCTGGAAAACGCCATCAAGGGCATGCTCAGCAACCTCGACCCGCATTCGGCTTACCTCGGCCCTGAAGATTTCGCCGAGTTGCAGGAAAGCACCAGCGGCGAATTCGGCGGCCTGGGCATCGAAGTCGGCGCCGAAGACGGCTTCATCAAGGTAGTGTCGCCGATTGACGACACTCCTGCTTCCAAGGCCGGCATTCAGGCCGGCGACTTCATCGTCAAGATCAACGGCCAGCCCACCCGCGGCCAGAGCATGACCGAAGCCGTCGACAAGATGCGCGGCAAGATCGGCCAGAAAATCACCCTGACCCTGGTGCGCGACGGCGGCACGCCGTTCGACGTGACCCTGTCCCGCGCCGTCATCCAGGTGAAGAGCGTGAAGAGCCAGCTGCTGGAATCGGGCTACGGCTACATCCGCATCACCCAGTTCCAGGTCAAGACCGGTGAAGAGGTTTCCAAGGCGCTGGCCAAGCTGCGCAAGGAGAACGGCAAGAAGCTCAAGGGCATCATCCTCGATCTGCGCAACAACCCGGGTGGCGTGTTGCAGGCGGCGGTGGAAGTGGTCGACCACTTCATTACCAAGGGCCTGATCGTCTACACCAAGGGCCGCATCGCCAACTCCGAGCTGCGTTTCTCTGCCACCGGCAAGGACGAAAGCGAAGCCGTGCCAATGGTCGTGCTGATCAACGGCGGCAGCGCCTCGGCTTCGGAAATTGTCGCCGGCGCCCTGCAGGACCAGAAACGCGCCGTGGTGATGGGCACCAACAGTTTCGGCAAGGGCTCGGTACAAACCGTGCTGCCACTGAACAATGATCGTGCATTGAAGATCACCACGGCGCTGTATTACACGCCGAACGGCCGCTCCATCCAGGCCCAGGGCATCGTCCCGGACATCGAAGTGCGCAAGGCCAAGATCACCAGCGAGCAGGACAACGACTACTTCAAGGAAGCCGACTTGCAGGGTCACCTGGGCAACGGCAACGGCGGTGCGGACAAACCGACCGGCTCCAGCAAGGCCAAGCCGATGCCACAGGACGATGATTACCAGCTGGCCCAGGCCCTGAGCCTGCTCAAAGGGCTGAGCATCACGTCCGGCCGTTGAGGATGCGCCTGCGGTACATTCTCGGTCTGCTTTGCTGTCTGGCGGGTGTTGTTCACGCAACGCCCGCCTCGACTACCCCGCAAAAAGCCTACCTGACGCTGATCATCGATGACCTGGGGCAGAACCTGCCCCGGGATCGCCGCGTGTTGGCCCTGCCCGGCCCGGTGACCACGGCGATCATGCCCGACACACCTCACGCCACCGAATTCGCCCGCGAAGCCCATCGCGCCGGAAAAATCGTCATTCTGCACATGCCCATGGATCCGGCCACCGGACCGTTCGCCTGGCATCCCGAATTGCCTGTCGAAGAGCTGGAAAAGCGCCTGAACGCTGCGTTCAAAAGGGTCCCCTACACCAGCGGCATCAACAATCACATGGGCAGCCGCATGACCGCACAACCCGCGGCCATGGCCTGGTTGATGGCAGACTTGCAACGACGGCACAAATTCTTCGTCGACAGCCGCACCAGCGCCCAGACCGTGGCCGCGGCCGAAGCGCAGAAAATGGGTCTGGCCAGCGTTTCGCGGGATGTGTTTCTCGACGATGAACGGACCGAAGCCGCGATCTTCAGCCAGTTGCAGACAGCGATCAGCCTCGCGCGCAAGCAAGGTTCGGCGGTGATGATCGGGCATCCGTATCCACAGACGCTCGCGGTGCTGGAGCGGGAGTTGCCGAAGCTGAAGGCTCAGGGCATTGAGTGGATTGATGTCCGGCAGATGATCAGTGTGCGCGGTAATCGGGCGACTGCGGCGCATGGGAAGGATGGGGTGTACCGCTAGAGCTACACAGCGCCCCCTGTGGGAGCGAGCTTGAACTGGCCTAATGATTTTGGACACTTCAATCGGGCGCTATGATGGCGCCCAAATCTGAGGTGTTTGGCTATGCGTAAATCTTATTCCAGTGAGTTCAAACTCAAGGCCGCCAGCATGGTGCTGGA